>JAZSDP010000084.1:0-3351 GCA_045531265.1 Acutalibacteraceae bacterium | reverse complement strand
CTTTATGCTGTTTCGGGAATGGACAGTATTACCGCAGGCGAGGCTTTATTCTGTGGCAAAAACATCGCAAAAATGGGAGCAAAAGAGCTTGCTGACCTCAGACTTGACGAAATGGGTTTTATTTTTCAGCAAATGTATATGTTGAAAAATCTTACTGTGCTTGACAATATTATTCTTCCTGCCTGTCAGTCTGGCAAAAACACCGAAACACGCAAGGAAACCGTACAGCGTGGTCAGGAGCTTATGCGCAAGCTTGGCATTATTGACATTGCTGACAATGACATCAACGAGGTTTCAGGCGGTCAGTTGCAGCGTGCTTGCATCTGCCGCAGTATGATTAACAATCCTAAGATGATTTTTGCCGACGAGCCGACAGGTGCTCTTAACCGTACTTCTTCCGACGAGGTTATGGAGGAGCTTGCAAAGCTGAACAACGACGGTACAACTATTATGATGGTGACTCACGATTCAAAGGTTGCCGCAAAATGTACAAGAGTGCTCTATATAGTTGACGGAAACATAAAAGGAGAGTATAATTTAGGTAAGTGCGAAAGCGCTTCACAGATGAGGGAACGTGAACGTGCACTGAATAACTGGTTGCTTGAATTAGGGTGGTAATATGACTGACATTCTTATAGTTGAAGATAATAAAGAAATTGCAAACCTGCTGTGTGATTTTCTTCGTGCGGAAAATTACACAGTATCGGTTGCTGAATCAGGTGAAAAAGCCTTGTCGCTGTACGAAAAATACGGCGCAAGGCTTGTTGTGCTTGATATAATGCTGCCTGGGATTGACGGTTTTGCGGTGTGCAAAAAAATCCGTGAGGACAGCAACACGCCTATTCTTATTGTCAGTGCTAAAACAGACAAAGAGGACAAGCTCAACGGGCTTGTGCTGGGTGCAGATGATTACATTGAAAAGCCTTATGATATTGACATTATGCTTGCAAAAATCGGCGGTATTTTTAAGCGCAGATATGCACTTGACGAGCTTATCGACGGTGATATACGTATCAACAAGGTGAACCGCACGGTGTATAAAAATGACGTGCAGCTTGAAATGACTGCAAAGGAATTCGATTTACTGGTGCTGTTAATTGAAAATAAGGGCAAGGCACTTACTAAGGAGTACCTGTTCAATCAGATATGGGGCAGCGACAGCTTTTCCGAGCAGCAGACCCTGACCGTGCATATAAAGTGGTTACGTCAGAAAATCGAGGACGACCCGAAAAATCCGAAGCATATTCTGACGGTGTGGGGAGTTGGCTACAAATATGAAAGCATTTAATAAAATATTTACTGTTGTAATAGTTTTGATATTCGTGGTGTTTATTTCGGCAAATGTGATATTACTTACGAACAACAGCAACAGCGGCAGACCCTATCTTGTGGAGATATCAAGGCTGGTTCACGAAATAGAAAATGACAGCCTTGAAATTACCGACCTTTCAAACTGCAATTATGTGACGGGTGTTGATAAATACGGTGAGGACTTCTATAACTCCGACAGCGATTATGTTATCCGTGAAATAAACGGTGAGCTGTATCGTTTTGATTACGCGGAAGACAATGCTGCCGACAGTACAAGGCTGATTGCAACTGTAAATATAATTCTCGGAATTATGGCGGCTATAATTATTGGCGTTATGCTTTACATAAAAGTAAAAATTCTCAAGCCCTTTGAACGGCTTACAGATGTTCCATATGAATTATCAAAGGGCAATCTTACCGCACCCGTCAAGGAAATGAAAAACCGATTTTTCGGACGCTTTATCTGGGGCGTTGATATGCTTCGTGAGAATATGGAACAACAGAAAGAACGTGAATTAGGTCTGCAAAGAGAGAAGAAAATGCTTTTACTTTCTTTATCACACGATATAAAAACTCCGCTTTCTGCAATAAAGCTTTATGCAAAAGCCTTGTCAAAGGGGCTTTATGACAGCAAGGAAAAACAGCTTGAAATTGCCGAAAGTATCAACGCAAAAGCGAACGAAATCGAAAGCTATGTTTCGGAAATTATCACTGCTTCGAGAGAGGACTTCCTCAGCCTTGAAGTAAACGCAGGTGAGTTTTATTTGTCGGAGCTGATAAATAAAATCATCAGTTATTACACCGAAAAACTATCACTTATTAAAACGGATTTTACAATGGAAAGCTATACCGATTGCCTGATAAACGGTGACATTGACCGAAGTGTTGAAGTTGTACAGAATATAATGGAAAACGCTATCAAGTACGGTGATGGAAAAAATGTAGATATAAGCTTTTCCGAGGAGGACGGCTGTGTTCTTGTTACTGTAAGGAACAGCGGGTGCACCCTTCCTGATACGGATTTGCCCCACATTTTTGACAGCTTCTGGAGAGGTGCAAACGCTGAAAATAAAAAAGGCAGTGGTCTTGGGCTTTATATCTGCCGTCAGCTTATGCAAAAGATGAATGGCGAGATTTTCGCAAAAATCAAAGACGGAAATATGTGTATTACAGCAGTATTTGAGAAAGTGTAATGAATAAACCGAAAATGTCTTGTAAAATCAAAACCACCCGTAAAACGGGTGGTATGCAAAAGCCCTTAAAGGGCTTGGTACGACCCTTACCACTCAAGTGGTTCTGAAAAGTCTGCCAACCGCATTTGATTCACGGGCAGCCCCTCAAGGGGCTGTCTTTTTATTTGCCCTGATTTACTGGCTCACCCGTGAACGGGTCGGTATACTCTTTAAAGCTTATTTGGTCGCACGCTATATCTTCTTGTAGTTGGTTCCTTACATATTCTGCAATGCGTTTTTCATTCTTACCTACTGTATCTACATAATATCTCTGCACCAGAAATGTCTGTTACCGTATTTGTACTTTAAATTTGCGTGTCTGTCAAATATCATCAGAGAACTTTTTCCCTTTAAATATCCCATAAATTGTGCTACGTTTAGTTTTGGCGGTATTTCTACCAGCATATGTATATGGTCAGGACAGGTTTCTGCCTCTATTATGTTTACACCTTTTTGTTCACATAATTTCCTCAGAATTACTCCTATGTCTACTCTTATCTTTCCATATATTACTTACCTTCTGTACTTCGGGGCAAATACTATATGATACTTGCAATTCCATTTTGATATGTGAAAGCTATGCTTCGCAAAGCTGACTATTAATGTCATTCATTGACATTTCCTCCTGGTCATTATTTTAATTGCGGTCGGCAAGCCTGCTTTTATTTTAATTCGCAATGAGGTTTTTGTCCATAGCTATAAGCTCTGAACCCCCAGTAAAACTGGGGGTTTAACTATACAATAAAAAGGGACGGCATAAAACCGTCCCTTTTTTATAAACTAAACTTAAATTAAGCCTTATTAACAG
>JAZSDP010000049.1:0-2509 GCA_045531265.1 Acutalibacteraceae bacterium | reverse complement strand
AGTCAACAATTTTTGGAGGTTTAACAATGAAAAATGACTGCATCATTCGTTTGGAAAGAACAGAAGAACACCGCGAAACCGAAACTCTCGTCAGGGAAGCGTTCTGGAACGTTTACCGTCCCGGTTGTCTTGAACATTACGTACTCAATCAGCTGAGGAACGATGAAGCGTTTGTGCCCGAACTGAATTTCGTTATGGAAAAAGACGGCAGGCTGATTGGTCAGAACATGTTTATGAGGGCGGTTATCAAAGCTGATGACGGCAGAGATATCCCCATTATGACTATGGGACCGATTTGCATTACTCCCGAACTGCAAGGTAAGGGTTACGGCAAGATTCTGCTTGATTATTCTTTGGAAAAGGCGGCAGAGCTTGGCTGCGGAGCACTTTGCTTTGAGGGAAACATCAATTTTTACGGTAAAAGCGGGTTCACTTATGCGAGCGAGTTTGGTATACGTTACCACGGTTTGCCCGAAGGTGCGGACGCATCGTTCTTTCTCTGCAAGGAGCTGAAAAACGGTTATCTTGACGGCATCAGCGGTGAATATACTCCGCCGAAGGGATATTTTGTTGATAACGTAGAAGCCGAAGAATTCGACAAACAGTTCCTTCCGAAAGAAAAGCTGAAACTCCCCACACAACTGTTTTAACCTGACTGAATAAAAAGAGCCGTCCGAGTAATCGGGCGGCTTGATGTTTATACATATATTATTTCTTTGCAGACGATTTCACTTGCTCTTTCCTGAATGCTGTTCATTCGTTGTACCCATTCGAGTTGGTTTTTGGATTTGAGTTCTTCGGTGATGTTTTCGGTTTTTGTCATTTGCTCGACGAGAGTGGTGAACATCTGCTGTGCTTGGGTGTCGATTTGGGCACAGTGTTGGTAGAGCTTGCCTTGGGTAAGGAGAGTGGTGAATAATACGAGACTATGTTTTTGCAAGCAGTCCTTGTGCAGCATACCCCATTTGCCGAGGCGGATGGCTGATTCTTCGGGTGGGAGTTTGAGGTTGGGTATCATATAATCATTTACCTGTCTGTATGTAATGTTAGCCATAAATTTCATCCTTTCTTGTTGTCAATAAAAGTATCGTAGGTGAATCTTGCCCCGAGTCTGAAGCCGACGGTGAAGCTGTCTGCGTTGCAGAGGCTTGAAAATTTGATGTAGGTTGCAACATAGTCCGTGAAAAGCTCCTGCTCCTTGTCAGTGAGGATTGATGTCAGGTGCTCCTCTTTGCCGGCAAGCTCACTAAGGCTCTTTTTTACCTTTGCCGTCAGGTGGGTGGTGCACTCCTGCGGTTCAATGTTTCCGTAATAAAAATCTTCAATAAAGTCAGACACAATATCACCCCCTACTTTTCAGATTGGTTGATGATTTTCAGGAGCAGTTCGTCAACATCTTCTGTGGGAATACCGTCCGAGAGAAGCATATTACGAAACTCGTTCATTCCGTTGATTAAAAGGTTACACTCAAAATCCGTGAGCTTCAGTTTGGTTTTCTTTCTGAACATAAAAATGACCTCCTTGTATTTGGTAATACCATTTTACAAGGAGGTTTGTGTTTTGTCGAATGTGTGGGATCCTATTTAGATTTATAAGCGGAGTTCGTTTTTGGTTATAGATTTTTATATCCTATTTTTCAATTTTTCTTCTGACTTCTTCTGCATCCTTTTCTGCCATATCTGCTTCGACATCGTAGCCAAGAGGTTTTTTATAATTTTCTATAAAGGCAATGCATCTATTTTAAGGGGTTAGGTATCTTATTGGAAAGGGGTTAAGTTAATTATTTTAAGAGGCTCTATCTTTTAAATAATTACTACTTTTTAATCAAAATTTAATAATGAGTATAAAATTAACCCGTGGTTCCGAAAAACCACGGGTTTTTGTGTTTTTTATAAAACTCTCAAATCCCTTGATACTACAAGGTTTTAAAGGGTTTTAATTATTTCCCCATTTCGCTAATTGCTGCCTGAGCTGCTGCAAGGCGAGCGATCGGAACACGGAAGGGTGAGCAAGATACGTAGTTGAGGCCGATCTTGTGGCAGAACTCAACAGATGTGGGATCGCCACCGTGCTCGCCGCAGATACCGTAGTGGAGGTTCTTGCCGCTAGCCTTACCCTTAGCAACTGCCATCTCCATAAGAGCGCCAACACCTGTCTGGTCAAGCTTTGCGAAGGGATCGAACTCGAAGATCTTTGTATCGTAGTAAGCATTGAGGAACTTACCTGCGTCGTCACGGCTGAAGCCGAATGTCATCTGAGTAAGATCGTTTGTACCGAAGCAGAAGAACTCAGCTTCCTTAGCGATCTCGTCAGCTGTGATACAAGCTCTGGGAATCTCAATCATTGTACCAACTTCGTACTTGAGCTCTACGCCTGCTGCTGCGATCTCAGCGTCAGCTGTCTTAACAACAACATCCTTAACGAGCTTAAGCTCCTTAACTTCGCCAACAAGGGGAATCATGATTTCGGGAACGAGGTTCCAGTCAGCATGTGCCTTTTTAACGTTGAT
>JAZSDP010000065.1:0-34488 GCA_045531265.1 Acutalibacteraceae bacterium | reverse complement strand
TGCTGTAAGCAGCAAAGAGAGTTGAAAAGTGGCACAACAGAGATTTAGGTAAGGGCCAATGCTCTATCTGATTGAACACACTTGCTCCCGCGTGAACAAAGGCAAGCAGATAGATTGAAACAATGCCAAGGAACGCCTCGATGCCGGAAAGAGTAAAATCTGTTGCAGTTTTCGCCAGAACCGCATATATAATTCCGAGTATGATGGGCCCGAAGCCACCAAATATAAGTCCTCTGTGCAAAAATTCTTTTAAATATCTGTTCATATTAAATACCTAGCCTTTCTTTAACATTTTTTAAGTTTCTTCTGGAAACATAGTCAGTATAACCGTTTTTGAAAACTACCTTCAGTGTGCCCGACACCGAGGTATCAAACCTTGCGATTTTGTTTAAGTTTGCAATGCAGGACTGATTGATTTTTACAAAGGAATCAAGCTCGTATTCCTCAATTTTGTAAAGACGGATTTTCATTTGCAGTTTTTCTTTTTCTGTAACGGCAAAGACCTTGTTGCCTTGGGCGATAAAGCAGTAAATCTCGTCCGGGTTGAGGATTACGCCTACTTTATCTCTGTATCCCGTAAGGCCAGGGGGGGATTCCTCTGTAAGCTTTTCAATTTTTGATACAAGCTCATTTTTTTCACGGGCATAGATTATAATTTCCTCATCCCTGTCTTTGTCCAGTATAAGCGTGAATTTCATTTTGTGTCTCCTTTCGCAAAAGGCTGTGCACATCCTTGCTCTTGTATGATATCACCTTAATATTATCCTCGCAACAGTTTTGGTATATGCGGTAAGAAATGAGGGGTGAGCGGTTAACGAAAAAAGGCTGTTGCAATTTGCAACAGCCTTTTTTCGTTTATATAACATACATCTTAATAAGTGCCAGTATCAGCATATGAGCGGGATAGAACCAATAATAAAGATTCTTCAAAAACTTATTATGAGGTCCCTGCTTTCCTTTGTAAAGCCATATGGGAATAAGAGCAAGCACCGCAAGGCTTTGCTGAACAAGGAAAAAGTTCTGCCCGAATATCTGAAGCTCATAACCGTAACCGCCGATAAGCTCCGTGTTGAGGTAATAAAGTATAACCGCCTGAAGAATGAAGTTCCACCATTTTCTCTCTCTGAAGAAATAGAAAACAAGCACTGTAAAAATACCTGCGTGCAGATAGTCCACCATACCGAAAATTCCCACTGCAAAGCCTACGGCAAGGCTTCCTGTGAGGGTAAGTATACGGAAAATTATTTTGCCGCTTTGTTTTGCTTTTTCGTTCAGGTGAATCAGCAGTATGCCGCAAAGGAAGGTCCAAAGCACATTCTGATGGGGGTAATAAAAAATATTACTGCCCACCATAAGGTTAAAGGGTATTTCCGAAATAAGGGCAAAGAGGAAAAGTCTTCCTATGTATTTTTTAAGGTTTTTTGTGTGGGTGTAGCCTTCAACAATCATAAAAGCAAAAATCGGGAAAGCGAGCCTTCCTATGCAGGTAAGCCATTCGTTGCCGGGCACAACCGTTGCCCACATATGGTCGCAGAGCATAAGTGCCATTGCAAGAAAGTGAAGTACCATGCTTGTAATTTCAAAACCTTTGAGTTTTTGCATTATCTGCACCTCCTTTATGAGGATATTGTTATATTACAGAATTATATCATAACAACATATTGTGTGTCAATTAAGAGCCTTAAGTCAAAAAGCACAAAAAAGACACTTTCTTTTTGGTAGGTAAATTGTCAGAATATGTCGGTTTTTCTATTTACAATTATTGGCCTCTATGCTAAAATTTAATTTAAAAGGAGGTTTAAATATGAAACTTTATTATGACATCAAAGACAAACCCAAGATTCCCCAGCTAATCATTTATGCTGTTCAGCAGCTTCTTGCCATTATGGCGGCAACCCTTGTTGTGCCCATTATTATCGGCAATGATATGCAGCCTTCAGCGGCTCTTTTAGGTGCAGGTGTAGGTACACTTGTTTATGTGCTTTTCACAAAGGCAAGCAGCCCCGTTTTCCTCGGCTCATCATTTGCTTTCCTCGGCTCAATGGGTGCCGCATTTGCAGGTGCCGCTTCTGTTGCCGCAGGCTATGCGGGTCTTATTATCGGTGCCGCTTTTGCAGGTCTTGTTTATGTAGGTATAGCACTTGTTGTTAAGTTTGCAGGCGTTAACTGGATTGACAAGCTTATGCCCAAGCAGGTTATCGGCCCCACCGTTGCAATCATCGGTCTTTCCCTTGCGGGTAACGCAATCGGCGACCTTCAGAAGGGTAAGTTTATGGTTGAAGCTGTAACTCAGGTTATTGCAGACGGTCAGATTGTAGACCAGACATCCTATGTTTCAGCTGCCAATCCTCTTATTGCAATTCTTTGCGGTCTTGTTGCTCTCTTTGTAACAATGCTCTGTTCAACCTACGGTAAGAAGGGTATAAAGCTCATTCCCTTTATTATCGGTATCCTTTCAGGCTATGCTGTCGCTGTTGTATTCACCCTTATCGGCGGTGCAACAGGAAATGACTCACTTAAGCTTATCGACTTCAGCGTATTCAGCGGAATCAGCGTATTCACCGTTCCCGAATTCACCTTCCTTACCGCCGCAAAGGGCATAAAGGAAATTGACGCAAGCTATATTGCAACAATTGCCGCCGCATATCTGCCCGTTGCATTTGTTGTATTTGCTGAGCATATTGCTGACCATAAGAACATTTCTTCAATTATTGAAAAAGACCTTCTTAAAGAGCCCGGTCTTCACAGAACTCTTCTCGGTGACGGTATCGGCTCAATGGTAGGTGCATTCTTCGGCGGTTGTCCCAACACAACCTACGGCGAATCCGTTGCCTGTGTTGCTATTACAAGAAACGCTTCCGTATACACAATCATTACTGCGGCTATCGGTGCAATTCTTATTGCTTTCTTTGAGCCCTTCGTTGCTTTTGTTGACTCCATTCCCTCATGCGTAATGGGCGGTGTTTGTATGGCACTTTACGGCTTTATCGCTGTTTCAGGTCTTAAGATGATTAAGAATGTTGACCTTGAAGATAACAAGAACCTTTTCACCGTTTCCGTTATCCTTATTTCAGGTATCGGCGGACTTACACTTAACTTCGGTAATATTACAATTACTGCTGTTGCTTGTGCACTTATCCTCGGTATAATTACAAATATCATTCTTTCAAAGGGCAAAAGCGAAGCATAAGTTTAAGTAGTAAGTAGTGAGTAGTCAGGAAAATCGCTTCGCGATTTGGTTCTGATGCTGATTTATATTGAATAATATTGTTAAGGAACTGTTGTATTAGTTATGCAACAGTTCCTTAAATGTTGTATTTATTAAAAAACTCCCGAAGTTTTTTCGTAAAACTATTGACACGGGCGTTTTACTGTGGTAATATGTTACCACGCTAAAGTGATAAAACAAATCACTTATAAATTTAAATGTAAATTTCGAAAGGAAGAAAACAAAATGAACAAGAAAATTATCGCATTAATTCTCGCAGCACTTGCAGTTGTAATGTGCTTCGCATTCGCAGCCTGCGGCGGCGAAAAGGCAACAGAAGGTAACGCACCCGCATCCGACCTTGCATACATCAAGGAAAAGGGTGAAATGGTTATCGGTTACACACTCTTCGCTCCTATGAACTATGAGGATGACAAGGGTGAACTCACAGGCTTTGAAACAGAATTTGCAAAGGCAGTTTGTGCAGAACTCGGCGTTGAAGCAAAGTTCCAGCTTATCTCCTGGGCAGCAAAGGAAACAGAGCTTGCAAGTAAGAACATTGACTGTATCTGGAACGGTATGACAATCACACCTGAAAGAGAAGCAACAATGTCCATTTCAACTCCCTATATGGCTAACAAGCAGGTTCTTATCGTTAAGAAAGAAAACGCTGACAAGTACCTCAAGGCTGAGGATATGAAGGACGCAAAGATTGTTGCTGAGCAGGAATCAGCAGGTGAAGGCGTTGCACAGACAGATGCATTCTTCGCAGAAGCAAGCTATACAGCAGTTGACTCACAGGCAAAGGCACTTATGGAAGTTAAATCAGGCGTTGCAGACGGTTGTGTTGTTGACTATGTTCTTTCAATCGGTATGATCGGTGAAGGTACTGACTACGAGGATCTCGTTGTTGTTGATTCACTTGCATTTGCTGACGAGCAGTACGGTATTGCATTCCGTAAGGACAGCGATACAACAGCAGCAGTTAACGCAGCTATCACAAAGCTTGTTGCAAACGGCGAGCTCGCTAAGATTGCAGCAAACTACAAGCTCACAGAACAGATTATTGCAAAATAATCTGAGCAAGAATTTAACATTGAAAATGCCGTTCTTTACCGGACGGCATTTTGGTGTGTAAAGATATTAAAAGTAAGTTGAGGAAGTAATATGGATTTCGGTGTTGTAAACTTAAAACTGTTTCAGGGCTTTCTTGAAAACATTGAGCTTTTCGGTATAACCCTGATTGCGGCTTTGCCGTTGGGGCTTATTATTGCCTTCGGGTCAATGAGTAAGATAGCTCCCATCAGGCTTGTTACCCGTGGCTTTGTGTGGGCGATAAGAGGTACACCTCTTATGCTTCAGCTTTTTGTGGTATTCTATGTGCCGGGTCTCCTTTTCGATTGGCAGATTCCGGGTAAGGACCCGAGAATGGTGGCGTCGGCAGCAGCTTTTATCATCAACTATGCCTGCTATTTTTCCGAGATATACCGAGGCGGTATTGAGAGCATTCCCAAGGGACAGTACGAGGCAGGTCAGGTGCTTGGTATGACAAAGACACAGACCTTTTTCAAGGTTGTACTTCTGCAGGTTATCAAAAATATTGTGCCTCCCATGAGCAACGAGTTTATGACACTTATCAAGGATACTTCTCTTGCGAGAGTACTTGCTGTTGTTGATATCATAATGGTTGCAGAGAGCTTTTCCGCAAAGGGTATTATCTGGCCCTTGTTCTACACGGGTGTGTTCTTCCTTGTTTTCTGCGGACTTCTCACCGTTGTTTTCGGCAAAATCGAAAAGAAGTTGGATTATTTTAAATCATAAGGAGGGGAAAATATGTCTATACTTGAAGTTACAAATCTGAAAAAGAGCTTCGGAAAAAACGAAGTTCTAAAGGGCATTTCCCTTTCTCTTGAGGAAGGACAGGTTATGTCAATTATCGGCTCCTCGGGCAGCGGTAAAACCACCCTTCTCAGGTGCATAAACTTCCTTGAAACTGCCGACAGCGGTAAAATTGTAGTTGACGGAGATGTGATTTTTGACGGCGAAGTAAAGTCAAAACGTAATGCAAAGGAAACAAGAGAAAAGCAGCTGAAAATCGGCCTTGTTTTTCAGCAGTTCAACCTTTTTCCTCAGTACAATGTTCTTGATAACGTAACCCTTGCCGTTAAGCTTAAGGCTAAGGAAAGACCCGATTACAAGCAGAACAAAAAGCAGATTCACAAGGAGATTGAAGAAAAGGCTCTCAAGCTTCTTTCCGATATGGGCCTGAGTGATAAAATTCACAACTATCCCTGCGAGCTTTCGGGCGGTCAGCAGCAGAGAGTTTCCATTGCAAGAGCCATGGCACTTGAGCCGAAGATACTTTTCTTTGACGAGCCTACATCAGCCCTTGACCCTGAGCTTACGGGCGAAATTCTCCGAGTAATCAGAGAGCTTGCCGAGAAGAAAATGACAATGGTAATCGTAACCCACGAAATGACCTTTGCAAAGGAGGTTTCCGATTACATTGTATTTATGGATGACGGCGTTATTGCCGAGGAAGGTGAGGCTCAGGAGCTTATCACCAACCCGAAGACAGAAAGACTCAAGGCATTTTTGAGCAAGATAAGCGATTAGTCAGTAGACAGGGCGCCCATCGGGCGTGCTTTTTTGCATAAAAAATAACCGTTGATTTTAGTCTCAACGGTTGTTTTTGTTTTGTAGGGAGCGACGCCCTCGTCGCTCCGTTGGTGCATCGCAGGTGCAATACATTGGCATATTGTTAATTCGTTAGGTTGTCTATGGTTGTGTATTCATAATTTTGACCTTTTGTAAGGAACTTTTTCATCAGTAATTCCTGCGAGATAGTCCATACTAGTATCTAAAGCCAATGCGATGCGTTTGCATTGTTCAAACGTGTAATATCTTTTACCACTTTCAATTTTAGAGTAGTCGCTCTGATCGATACCGGTAATCATCTGCATTTGTATTTGTGTTAAGCCTTTTTCTTTTCTTAATTGTTTTAATCTGCTCATAATAAACATCACCATAAATATTATGGCATATTGACCTATTGACAATAGGGTGAAATTGACCTATAATTAATGATAAGACGGAAAGAAAAAAGGAGTGTAGAAATTTGAAAAAAATATTAAAAATGGTTACAGCTGCATTGTTGTTGTTTGTATTTTTGCTGTCTTTTACTGCTTGTTCCGGTGGTCAATCCAATCTTGTTGGAAAATGGGAATACAGTCATAGTATTGATTCGGAAGATGGCAGTATTGGCGATTATCCATTGACATTTAGTTATGTTTACGAGCACATTGATACCATAACTTTCTATAAGGACGGTACATTCAGTACCACCGGGCTTCCGGAAGTGAGTGGATATTATGAAATAATTAATGATGGAACATCGGTTTCTCTTACTTTTGACGGTGATGTAGAAATTTTTGAATTCAAAAAACAGTTTGATAATATTTATCTTGCAGGTGGTGCGTGTACTTCGATAGGAGTATTTGTAAAGAAATAATATTTACATAATTTAAGATTTCCGTCTAAAAAATGCAGCACATAAGGTGCTGTGTTTTTTATTGCATACGAAAAGCACTCAAGGATTGATTTCTTGAGTGCTTTAACTTTTGATTATTTCCGGAGCGACGAGGGCGTCGCTCCCTACGGTGATTTCCGAGAGTAAACATTCTTTGTTTCTGGTACAAATTGTTACATAATAGTAATTGTAACTGCCGTAATCAAAATTTTTGAGTCTATGATTTCGTATTTCTACTAAACCTTTCATAAAACAACCGGATTTTACATCCTCTCTAATTTTTCCTTCATGGCCTCAACCTCAGCGAGGACACATTCGGGTGAGGGGCCGCCCTTAACGGTGCGCTTTTTCACACATTCGTCAAGGTCAATAGCGGTGTAAACATCTTCGTCAAAAAGGTCGCATACTGCCTTATATTCTTCTATGGGGAGAGTTTCAAGGGTGAGTCCCTTATCAATACAAGTGGCTACCAGCATGCCCGTTGCCTTGTAAGCGTCACGGAAGGGAAGGCCTTTGTAAACAAGGTAGTCCGCAGCGTCGGTGGCGTTTATAAAGCCCTTTGCCGCCGCGTTTCTCATGTTTTCACGCAGTACCGTTGCAGTTTCAAGCATAGGTGCAAAGGTGTCAAGGCACATAATAACCGTGTCGAGGGCATCAAACACGGCCTCCTTGTCCTCCTGCATATCCTTGTTGTATGCAAGGGGAATACCCTTCATAACCGTCAGAAGTGTCTGCAAATCGCCGAATACTCTGCCTGATTTGCCTCGTACAAGTTCTGCAATGTCGGGATTCTTTTTCTGGGGCATAATTGATGATCCTGTTGAGAATGCATCGTCAAGCTCAATGAATTTGAACTCCCATGAGCACCAGGCGATGATTTCCTCTGAGAAGCGTGAAAGATGTACCATAATAATTGAAAGAAGACTGAGAAGCTCCAGAGCATAGTCTCTGTCAGAAACACCGTCAAGGCTGTTAGCCGAAACACCGCTGAGTCCAAGAAGGTCGGCAACATACTCTCTGTCAAGGGGATAGGTTGTACCTGCAAGGGCACCCGAGCCGAGAGGGGACACAGCAATTCTCTTTTTGCAGTCATAAAGTCTGTCAAGGTCACGAAGAAGCATCTGAGCATAGGCTAAAAGGTGGTGGCCGAAGGTTACGGGCTGTGCACGCTGAAGGTGGGTATAGCCGGGCATAACAGCATCGTAGTTTTCCTCTGCCTTATTTACGATAACTTCAACGAGTGCTTTGATTGACCCTTCAAGAATATCACACTGGTCAAGAAGATAAAGCCTTAAATCAAGGGCGACCTGATCGTTGCGGCTTCTTGCAGTGTGAAGTCTCTTTCCGCTGTCACCGATACGGCTTGTAAGCTCACCCTCAACAAAGGTGTGTATATCCTCGGCTGTCATATCAATTTCAAGCTTACCGCTTTCAAGGTCAGCGGCGATTTCCTTAAGAGAAGCAACAATTTTGTCACTTTCGCTTTTATCAATGATACCCTGTTTACCGAGCATTGTTGCATGAGCAACAGAGCCTCTTATATCCTGCTGAGCCATACGGCAGTCAAAGGGAATTGATGAATTGAAATCGTTGGTTTTTTTATCAAGTGATTTTTTGAATCGTCCTGTCCATAAAGGCATAGCATTTTCCTCCGGAAAATGAATTCGGAATTATGAATTCTGAATTCGGATTTTTTGATGGTATTATTATCCTAAAAAACATACTTTTTGTCAATAGCAAATCATTTCGCATTTTACACTTTGCATTTTGCATTTAAAAAATGGGTGTCTTGCGACACCCGATTTTTTATTTAATATCCCAATCCTTTGAGAGCATTGCTTTAACCTTAAGGGGAAGACCGAAGAGGTTGATGAAGCCCTGTGAATCCATCTGGTCATAGCAGTCGTCTTCATCAAAGGTTGCCATATCCTCACTGTAAAGTGAATAGGGTGACTTCATACCTGCGCCGATGATGTTGCCCTTATAGAGCTTGAGCTTAACTTCACCGGTAACGGTTTCCTGGGTCTTGTCAACAAAAGCGGCAAGAGCTTCACGGCAGGGAGTGAACCACTGACCGTAGTATACAAGCTCAGCATATTTAACTGCAAGCTGCTCTTTAAGGTGAGCTGTGTCTCTGTCAAGGCAGAGCTGTTCAAGCATTTCGTGTGCCTTGTAAAGGATTGTTCCACCCGGTGTTTCGTAAACGCCGCGGCTCTTCATACCAACAAGACGGTTTTCAACCATATCTGAAATACCGATACCGTTTTCACCACCGAGCTTGTTAAGTGCCTTAACCATTGCAGGGCCGTCAAGCTTTTCTCCGTTGAGAGTGGTGGGAATACCTTTTTCGAAGCCGAGAGTGATGTATGTGGGAGCATCGGGAGCCTTTTCGGGAGTTACGCCCATTTCAAGAATTTCGTCATACTTGGGCTCGTTTGCGGGGTCTTCAAGGTCAAGACCTTCGTGTGAAAGGTGCCAGATATTCTTATCCTTTGAATAGTTTGTCTCTCTTGTTATCATAAGAGGAATGTTCTTTTTGATTGCGTATTCGATTTCCTCGTCACGGCTCTTGAATTCCCATGTTCTCCAGGGAGCGATGATTTCCATTTCGGGAGCGAAAGCCTTAATAGCAAGCTCAAAACGAACCTGGTCGTTACCCTTACCGGTACAGCCGTGGCAGATAGCGTCAGCACCCTCAGCCTTTGCAATTTCAACGATTCTCTTTGCGATAAGAGGACGGGCAAAGGATGTGCCGAGAAGGTACATACCTTCGTATACTGCACCTGCCTTGAGGGTGGGGTAGATATAATCTTCAACAAATTCCTTGTTGAGGTCTTCAATATAAAGCTTTGAAGCACCTGTTTTGATTGCTTTCTCTTCAAGGCCGTCAAGCTCTGTGCCCTGACCTACGTCACCTGAAACTGCAATAACCTCACAGCCCTTGTAGTTTTCCTTGAGCCAGGGAATGATGATTGATGTATCAAGACCGCCTGAGTAAGCGAGTACGATTTTTTTGATTTCTTTCTTAGCCATTTTCTTTATACGGCGAGGCTTTTTGCCTTTGCCGACTCCTTTCTTTAAAAGGGAATTTGTTCCCTGTGTTTTTTCGTATGCACATCATTATACGCCCTTTTATGCAAAAGTCAATAGGAAAAACGAATATTTTTGAAAAAATATGCATAATTTTTGAATATATGACTGCAAAACACCCTTTTATAGTGCATAAAACAGATAGTGTGATGAATAAAATCCCTGCTGTGCAGTTTTGTGCACAGCAGGGATTTACTTTTTTATTTACTCCGCACAATAAAACTCATAACAAGCTCTATAGGTGCTGTAAACGTCGAATTTTGAAACTACCTCAAAGGGGGCGTGCATTGAAAGCACGGGAACACCAAGGTCAACAACATCAACGCCCAGGTTTGCAACATACATTGCAACTGTGCCTCCGCCGCCTTCGTCAACCTTGCCAAGCTCGCCAATCTGCCAGGAAACATTTGCTTTGTCAAGAACACGGCGGATTTTACCCATAAATTCTGCGGAAGCATCAGAGGTGCCTGACTTACCTCTTGCACCGGTGTACTTTGTTATAACTGCGCCGTGGTTAAGGGTGCAGCAATTGTACTTATCGTGCACTGAGGGGAAGTTGGGGTCAAAGCCGGCATTAACATCGGCGGAAAGACATTCTGACTTTGAAAGCACATCTCTACCCTTTACACCGTCCATATCTGCAAGGTCGTAAATGAAATATTTAAGGTATGCGGAGTTAAGACCTGTATTGCCGTCACTGCCGACCTCTTCCTTGTCAGCGAGAACTGTTACAATTGTTCTTTCGGGTGCTTCACAATTAAAAGCAGCTTCCATAGCGGGATAAGCACATACTCTGTCATCGTGGCCGTAAGCACCGATCATACTTCTGTCAAAGCCGATGTCGGAAACGGGGAAGGAGGGTACGAGCTCAAGCTCTGCGGAAATGAAATCCTTTTCCGTAACTCCGTATTTTTCGTTGAGGATTTTAAGAATATTAAGCTTTACAAGCTCACTGCCCGAGTCGGACTTGAAAGGTCTTGAGCCGATAAGAATGTTGAGCTCTTCGCCCTTGATGCCTTCGCTGAGGGTACGCTTACTCTGTTCCTTACCAAGATGGGGGAGAAGGTCGGTTACAACAAACTTGGGCTCACCTTCCTTTTCACCAATGCTGATTTTAACGGTTTCACCGTCAGCTTTAATCATAACACCGTGGAGTGAAAGGGGAATTGCAACCCACTGATATTTTTTTATACCGCCGTAGTAGTGGGTCTTGAAGTAAGCAAGCTCGCTGTCCTCGTAAAGGGGAGTGGGCTTTAAGTCAAGGCGGGGTGAGTCAATGTGGGAAGCAACAATCTTAACGCCATCCTTTGCACCCTTTTTACCCATAACTGCAAGAATAACAGCCTTGTTTCTGTTGTTTACATAAACCTTGTCACCTGCGTTGTAGGCTTTGGTTTTGTCGAATTCTGTAAAGCCCTTTGCCTTGGCTTCTGTAATTACAAATTCAACACATTCTCTTTCTGTTTTACCTTCCTGAAGGAAGTGCTTATAGCCTTCGCAGAATGCGTCTGCCTTTGTGATTTCTTCTTCGCTCATTGCGACAGAGAAGTGCTCTTTTTTGAATGCCAGCTTATCCATAAGAAGCTCAGCGGCATTTTTTTCTTTTTCCATTATTATGCATCCTTTCCGTAGTAAAGTTTTTCATATATATTTCTGGTTTTAATAACCTTATTGACATAATGCTTTGTTGAAGGGAAGGGGATATCCGTAAGAGTTTTTCCGTCGGAGGAATATCTTTCGTCCTTAAGCCATTTCCTCACATTGCCCGTTCCCGCATGGTAGGCGGCAACAACGGTTTCTTCGTTTTCGAACTCCTTAAAAAGTATACTATATAAATAACAGCCGTATTTTATGTTTGTTTCGGGGTCGAACAGCGAGTCTTCGTGAAGCTCTTCTTTTGTTTTGGTCTGAAGCCATAAAAAAGTTTCGGGCATAATCTGCATAAGTCCCCTTGCTCCGACAGAAGATACGGCGTTTTTATCAAAACCGCTTTCACACTCAATAACAGCATAAACAAATGAGGGTGAAATACCGTATTCCTTGGCTGTTGTTTCGACAATTTCAGCGTATCGGGTCGGATATAATACCTTAAGTATTGACACCGATATAAGGGATATAACTGTAAGGCTTAAAAATAAAGCAAGTAAAATGCAAAGTGCTTTTTTAGGTTTCTTCATTCAAAAGCTCCTCAAGGGGGATGAGTTCTTCATAAAGGTTATAAGGGGCGTAATTTTTTATAATTATGTCCGCCTGAGAAAAATAATATCCGTCATCCTTCTGTGCCCTTATGCGGGTTAATGCGTCTTCCTTATTTATGTTATCCCTTTGGAGTATACGGCTAAGGCGTATTTCCTCGGGTGCGGTTACAACAGCAATTTTTCCGCAAAGATTTTTGCAGTCGCTTTCTAAAAGTGCTGCGGCATCAATGACCGCCGCCTTAAAGCCTTCCTTTTCCGCTTTATCTATATAGCGGATAAACTCCTTTGTTATGTGAGGGTGGGTTATTCTGTTAAGTAAATCCGTATTTTCGGGAGAGGAAAAAGCTCTTTTTGCAACCGTTCTGCGGTCAATGTTACCGTCGGGCAGAATAATATCCTCGCCGAAGACTTCGGCTAATTCCTTTACGGCAGGCTTACCGGGCAGAAGAATATCCCTTGCGATTTTGTCGCCGTCAATTATAAAACAGCCTTTTTTCTTAAGGTATTCACAAACGGTGCTTTTACCTGCACCGGTTTTTCCTGTAAGACCGAGAGTTTGCATATTTTACACCTCAATAATATTGAACCCTGCGGCTCTTATAAGTCGGTTGAATACGGCAAGTCCCACACCGCTCTGCTCAGGCAGACGGGCGTAAACCCTTTGAGCTTTCATAGTGTCAAGTCTTCTCAGTGCATCAAAAATATGCTTTGCCTGAGAATTAGGGTCATCCCTTCTGCCGTAGGTGAGAGTAGGAACTGAAAGCTCCTCTTCTTCACCCTCAAAGCAAAGGGCAACGGTGCCATCGTAGGAATTGTTATTAACATACTCCTTAAAATTCGGGAGTGTGCCTTTTATAAGTATAACCTGAGCATCGGGAGCATAGTGCTTGTATTTCATTCCCGGTGAAGCGGCTTCGGCACCTTCGGGAAGCTTGTTGAAAACTGCATTGTCAATTTCAATTTCACCCAAGACCTCTGTCAGCATTTCGGGGGTAATACCGCCGGGTCTTAAAAGCCTCGGAGGATTTACGGCAAGGGAAATAACCGTTGACTCAACACCTACCGAGCAGTCACCCGAATCCACAATTGCATCAACTCTGCCTCTCATATCCTCAATAACATGCTGTGCCGAGGTTGGACTCGGCTTTCCCGAAAGGTTTGCCGATGGTGCCGCAAGGGGAACTCCCGCACTTTCAATTATTGCCCTTGCAATTTCGTCAGATGGCATTCTTACTGCAACGGTGGAAAGTCCGCCGCTTACATCATCGGGAATGATGTCGCTTTTAGGCAGAATTACCGTAAGGGGTCCGGGCCAGAAGGCTTCGGAGAGAGCCTTTGCCGTTTCGGGTATTTCCTTTACAAGGGGTGCCCACTGTGAAAACTCACTGATATGAACAATCAGGGGATTATCGGAAGGTCTGCCCTTGGCTTCAAATATTTTTTTTGCACAGTCACCCGAAAGGGCGTTGCCGGCAAGGCCGTAAACCGTTTCCGTGGGAATGGCGGCAAGTCCGCCCTCGCGGAGAATTTTACCTACCTCGGCAAGCTGAGAGTCTGAGGGTGAGCTGATTTTAAAAATTTTTGTTTTCATTATATTATCACTCGTTTGCACTTTTGAGCTTTTCGGCGGTGAAGAAGGTGATAAGTGAATCAATCACTTCATCAAGGTCACCGTTTAGTATCTGCTCAAGCTTATATATTGTAAGTCCTATTCTGTGGTCGGAGAGCCTGCCCTGAGGGTAGTTATAGGTGCGGATTCTTTCGCTTCTGTCTCCCGTGCCTACCTGGCTTTTTCTCTCGTCTGCAATTGAACTCATCTGCTTTTGCATTTCCGCTTCAAGAATTTTAGAACGGAGAATTTTCATTGCCTTATCCTTGTTCTTGTGCTGACTTCTTTCATCCTGACATTCTACGATTGTACCTGTGGGAATGTGGATTATGCGTATTGCGGATTCGGTTTTGTTAACATGCTGACCGCCTGCACCTGAAGCACGGAAGGTGTCAATCTGCAAATCTGCGGGGTTGATTTCAACATCAACCTCCTGAGCCTCGGGGAGCACGGCAACCGTTGCCGTTGAGGTGTGAATTCTGCCCTGAGTTTCCGTTTCGGGTACACGCTGAACACGGTGTACACCGCTTTCATATTTAAAGCGTGAATAAGCACCCTCACCGCTTATGATAAAGGATATTTCCTTGAATCCGCCGAGCTCTGTAGGATTTGAAGAAAGAACCTCTGTTTTCCATCTTTTGGTTTCGGCGTACATTGTATACATCCTGTAAAGCACGCCTGCAAAAAGTGCCGATTCTTCACCGCCTGCACCGCCGCGGATTTCAACAATTACATTTTTGTCGTCGTTGGGGTCTTTGGGAAGAAGTAGGATTTTTAATTCTTCGTAAACCTTTTCCTTTTCTTCTCCCGCAGTGCGGTATTCTTCAAACACCATTTCGCGGAAATCCTTGTCAAGTCCACCTTCGTCAAGCATTTCCTTTGCCGAAAGGTAATCAATTTCAATTCTTTTGTATTCCCTGAACTTTTCAACAACGGGCTCAAGATTTTTGTGCTCCTTCATAAGTGCACTGTATTTAGCCATGTCGGAAACAACATCAGGGTCGTAAAGAAGAGCGTTGATTTCTTCAAAGCGTTCTTCAACCAAAGTTAATTTATTAAGCATAAAGCTTCTCCTTTTTCTCAATAATCATATCATAGTTATCAGCCTAAGGAAAAAGCTAAAGCACCTCGCCGTCTCTGATTACTTTTTTAATGTTTTTTTCAGCCTTGAGTCTTGGTGTCATAACAAGATGACCGCATTTTTTACACTCAAGCTTGAAGTCCATACCTGACCGCACAACGGTAAACTCGTTGTTTCCGCAGGGGTGATTCTTTTTCATTACAAGCACATCGCCAACACGAATATCCATAATCAGAGCCTCCTTAAAATCGTTATTAATAAAGTATACCATATAAAGAGGGTGAATATCAATCATAAAGTAAAATAAAAATAAATAAATCATAAAAAATGAACATATAAATGAAAACATAATGTTTGTTTAACTATCAGAAAGGGTTTTGAAAAATGAAAAAGTATTATCCTGAAAACTATCTCATTCTCACCGAGGAAAACAGAAACATTCTTTCAACCAAGGCTTCAATCAAGGAGGCCTATTACAGCGGTAAAATTCTTGAGGTGAGAGCCACTGTATGCGATAAGGATCACAACCTTCATGTTGACCTTGGTGTAATGAAGGGTATAATTCCCCGTAATGAGGGTGCAATAGGCATTGAAGACGGCTCCGTGAGAGATATTGCAATTATATCAAGGGTGAATAAGCCTGTAATGTGTAAAATTATTGACTTCACCACCGACGAAAAGGGTGAGACCGTGGCAGTGCTCAGCCGTAAAGCCGTGCAGGAGGACTGTATGAGGGATTATATCGGAAAACTGACTCCCGGCTGTGTTATTGATGCAGTTGTAACCCATATGGAATCCTTCGGCGTTTTTGCCGATATCGGTGCGGGAATTTCCGCATTGATGCCCATTGATTCCATTTCCGTTTCAAGAATACCCCATCCCAGTGCAAGATTTACTGCAGGTCAGAAAATCAAAGCTGTTGTAAAGGCAGTTGACGAAAACGGAAGAATAACCCTGAGCTATAAGGAGCTTCTCGGCACCTGGGAGGAAAATGCCGCCTTGTTCAGGGCAGGGGAAACGGTACCCGGTATAGTACGCTCCGTTGAACGCTACGGAATTTTTGTTGAATTAAAGCCCAACCTTGCGGGTCTTGCCGAATATGTACCGGGGGTAGTGCCCGGTCAGCACGCAAGCGTATATATTAAAAATCTTATCCCTGAAAGAATGAAAATCAAGCTTATTATTGTGGATTCCTTTGACGCCGAATACCCTAACGAGCCCGTCACATATTATAATGAAAGCGACTTTATTGACCGATGGGTATATTCCCCTGAATCCTGCGAAAAGACCGTTGAAACAATTTTTTGCGACGATGAGTTGACTCAGGAGGCAATTTGATATACAATAGGTGTATATTAAAATAAGGAAGGCGAAAATATGGAAATCAAGAAAATATTCAGAAAACGCAATTCATCAATCAAATTTGCTGCTGCAAAGTCTGTTATTTCTGCCGCAACCGCAGCAGATGACCTTCTTTGCTCCCCTCCCGATCTGAGCAAGGCTAAAAGAGTGCTTTTTGTTCAGCCTCATCCCGACGATAATCAGATAGGTGCAGGCGGTACAATTGCATGGCTGCGTTCTTTAGGCGTTGAGGTTTATGAGCTCACCGTTACCGATGACAGATATGCCGTTCCCGAATATATCGGCAAGGAAAACGATATCCAGACTCTCAGACAGAGTGAGGCTCTTGCCGCCCAGAAGTGTCTCGGCATGAAAAATGCAGGCTTCCTCGGCTTTGCAGATAAGAACGATAATTCAGTAAGAGAAATCTCTCTTAAAATAGTTGAGGTTATCAGAAAGGTTAAGCCTGATTACGTGCTCACAGTTGACCCTCAGCTTGAAACAGAATGCCACAGCGACCATATCAAGGTTGGTGAAGCTGTTAAGTTTGCCGCAATGGATGCCCTTTGCGATTTCTACCCCGAATTCGATGACGGCAAGCTCCGTACCGATGCATGGAGAGTTAAGGGCGTAGGCTTCTATTATACGGATAAGCCCAACACTCTTGTTGATATTACCGAATTTGAAGAACTTAAGATGAAATCCATCAAATGTCATAAGTCTCAGGCTGAGCCCACCCTTCTTGCAGCAATTATGCTTCAGAACAAGATGTTTGCAGAGGGTACCGAGTTTGAGGCAGCAGAGCCTTTAAGACTTCTCACTTCTCTTCAGATGCACTGCTTCAATCTTCCTGTGAGATAATCAAAAACAGCAAAGGATTCACAAAATGACAGTAATTGTTTATGTTTCAAATACCGGCTCTGCAAAAAGCTATGCAGAAATGCTTTCGGAAAAAACAGGCTATCCCTTCTTTGATTTTGCCGATGCTAATAAAGTGCCCGAGGATGCCGAGGTTATTTTTATCGGCTGGGTTATGGCAGGTGCCGTTCAGGGCCTGAAGGAAGCAAGAGATTTGTTCAGCATAAAAGCAGTCTGCCCTGTGGGTATGATGAAAAGCGAGAAGCAGGACGCAGAGCTTAAA
Organism: Acutalibacteraceae bacterium; assembly: GCA_045531265.1. Classification (GTDB taxonomy): domain Bacteria; phylum Bacillota; class Clostridia; order Oscillospirales; family Acutalibacteraceae; genus UBA6857. The sequence goes on along the minus strand of JAZSDP010000065.1, from coordinate 17,291 downwards.
GCTAAAAATGACATCACCGAGCCTATGTTCACTCTTATGGGCAACTTCCATATTGACTCTCTTAAGGGTATGTACAAAATGATGATGAATATGATGCTTAAGATGATGAAGTCAAAGCTTAAGGAAAACGATGTTCCCGACGGACAGAAGGCAGTTGAAGCCCTCGAAAAGGGTGTTGATTGTGTAAGTGAGGAACAGCTTGATGCTATTCTTGAATGGCTTAATGTTTAATGCATAAAAAAGAGGTGTGCTGCGGCACACCTCTTTTTTATCAGCTTGTCTCTTTAGTCAGCTTATAAACCTCGCTTTCAATCATTGCATTAACTTCCTCAACATCAAAAACAATGCCTTTTGACAAAAGAAATGCCACAACATATTCCTTTTTTATCTGACCTGTTTTACTGCCGTAAAGCTGTTCGGCGGCTTTTACCGCAACGCCTACCCAGGTTTTAAGGCTTTCGTATTTTTCGGCTGAAAGTCTCTGCTTTAAAATCGGGATTATGAAAGAGGTAATAATTGTCGATGCAAGGGCGATTAAGATTTCAATAATCGGTGTTAAATCAAAATTGTTTTCCATAATATAAACTCTCCTTTTATTTATGATATTTTTCAAGGTCTTCAATTCTGTGGTTGATAACCTTGATTTTTTCGTCTTCAATCTCTTGCTCTTTTTCCAGCTTATAGGTGCGCTCAACAACCTTGTTGTGTTCTTCAACCTTTTTTTCAAGCTGTTCGATGCGATAATTTGTGAGCTTGCTTCCTGTCAGAATACCGCCGAAGGTACCGACGAGTGTTCCGATAAGGCTGACAAGAGCCACAATAACAGTTTCACTCATATTTGTTACCTCAGATTCTTTTACAGTAGTCAAGGCAGACCCAGCCTGAGGGTGTTCTGCCCCAATTGTCCTGAGTTTCAGTTACGGTGAAAACAACGCCCTTGACATATCCGTCAGCCTTTTTGCCAACGAGCTCCTTTATCTGCTTTTTGGCAGAGACGGTAAAAGAATAATATTTTTTCTTTTTATAATTTATGCCCGGGCCCTTGCGCACATTTAAAAGTGTGGCTTCGGTGACCTTATACATACCGGGGGTGTACTTCTCCTCGGGCAGGGGGATAAAGCTGAGTCCCTTGCTGTTTAATACGGTGGTGAAGCTTTTATCAAGGTAGAAAAGCTTTTCGGGCTTGAATGCACCCTTTGTGGGACTCAGCACCCATTTGCCCGTTGTGCTTTTCACCCAGCCCTTGCCTTGAATTTTGCCTTTACCGCCGCTAATGTGAAGGTGATTTGCCACGCCTCCGTCGGAGCCTTCACGGCAGATGAGCTCACATCTTTTGAATTTCTGTCCCTTTTTAAGCTTTTTAAGGTCGGAATCATTGGGGTGGGTTACCTGCATTGAAAAGTAATCGCTTGTGCCGTCGGCGAAAAAGACCTTCCCCGTTGACTGCAGAAAAAGGGTGTTTGTACCGCCGTTGCCTTCTCCGTATTTTCTTATGAGCTTCATTTCATCGCAGGGGCAGTAAAGCCCGTCTCTGCCGCTGTCGGCACAGCCCTCGTCAATAGGGTAATCCTTGGGTGTTCCCAGGGTGTGGGGCTTATGGGATGCCGAGCCGTTATAGCTCTGAGTTATTCGCATTTTTTTGCAGGGATATATAAGATAATTTTTCATAGTTACTCCTTTTTGTAAAGATAAGGCTATGCACAATAAGCAGTTGATTTTTCTTTAAATAGTCAGATTGTTCTGAAGGTAAGACACTACACGCTCATACCCATTAAAATTGTGACGAAGTCATTATCTAGCAGAGGCTCCACTGAAAGGGGAGCTGGCAAAATCGTAAGATTTTGACTGAGGGGTTTAGGCGTTTCCTTTTATTTCAATCAAACTTTTAAAATATATCTTTTTGTTAACTCCGTTCGCTCATGCCGCTTGGGCACTTACTTTGGCACACACGAGCGCCAAAGTAAGCAAAGCGCCCTTTTTGGGATGCTACGGGTATACCACGAGCATACACCGGCATTCGCCTCCGCATACAACCCTTACGGGTTGTTCGTACGGGATAGAGATTCGCTTACTTAATCTGACTGAAAGAAGCATAAGAAATCAACCGTTTTATAGACAAAGCCAAAATAAAAAACCGCCTTCATCGAATAAGATGTAAAGACAGTTTATGTGCCCGTAAAAACGGCTTGTATTTGCAGTTTTGGGTGTGACTTGCGGAATCACACCTTTAATTTTAGAAAGAAAAATTATCCTTGTCAACACATAAAAAATCGCAGTCCCGAAAAAGGGACTGCGACAAATAATGCTGAAAAATCACATAAGGCTGAGATAAAGCTCTTTGATTTCTTCAACGCTTGTATCTCTGGGGTTTCCGGGACGGCAGGCATCGTCAAAGGCGGACTGTGAAAGGAAGTCGATATCCTCTGCCTTTACAATATCCTTAAGGTCAGCGGGAATGCCAACATCAATTGAAAGCTGCTTAACTGCTTCAATTGCAGCCTTTCTTGCATCCTCAAGAGTCATGGCATCTGTGCCTTCAACACCCATTGCTTTTGCAATGTCTCTGTACTTTTCGCCTGTTGCGGGAGCATTGTATTCCATAACTGTGGGAAGGATGATAGCGTTTGCAACGCCGTGGGGTGTGTCATAAACAGCGCCGAGAGGATGTGCCATTGAGTGTACAATACCAAGACCTACATTACTGAAGCCCATACCGGCAATGTACTGACCGAGAGCCATACCTTCTCTGCCTTCAGCTGTGTTTTCAACAGCACCGCGGAGGCTCTTTGCAATAATTTCAATAGCCTTGATGTGGAACATATCGCTCATTTCCCATGCGCCCTTGGTGATGTAGCCTTCAATTGCGTGGGTAAGAGCGTCCATACCTGTAGCTGCTGTAAGACCCTTGGGCATTGAAGCCATCATATCAGGGTCAACAACTGCAACAACGGGAATGTCGTGCACGTCAACACAAACCATTTTTCTGTCCTTTTCGGCATCGGTAATAACATAGTTGATTGTTACCTCAGCGGCTGTACCTGCTGTTGTGGGAACTGCAATAATGGGAACGCAGGGATTTTTTGTGGGTGCAACACCTTCAAGTGAGCGTACATCGGCAAATTCGGGGTTGGTTATGATAATACCGATTGCCTTTGCAGTATCCATTGATGAGCCGCCGCCGATAGCAACGATGCAGTCAGCACCGCTGTTTTTGAATGCTTCAACACCGGTCTGAACATTTTCAATTGTGGGGTTGGGCTTGATGTTTGAATAAATTTCATAGGGGATTTCTGCCCCGTCAAGAACATCTGTAACCTTTTTTGTAACGGCAAACTTAATAAGGTCAGGGTCAGAGCATACGAAAGCCTTTTTAAAACCTCTTGCTTTGATTTCTGTTGCAATTTCAGCTATTGCACCCTTGCCGTGGTAGGATGTTTCGTTAAGTACAAATGTGTTAGCCATAATTTTTACTCCTTTTATTGTGTTGAGATTTTTGTCTCTTTTTTTATTCTACTATAAAACGGGGCTCAAGGTCAACGGGTTGAGCCATATAAATTTCGGATAGGGATATGCAATATTTAAGAAAATCTTAAGGAATAAATTGTTGTAAAACAACGGGATGTATTTTATAATAAAACAAAAAGGTGATAATAATGAAATTAAAAAAGTTGTAATTATAATTCTTTTGCTTTTTGCAATTGTATCAGCGCCGTATACATGGGTTGAAACAAATACATATTTATTTTCTGATGAATTTGTAAACTGTAATGAGCAGATTTCTGAACTTAAAGGCAAAGAGTACATATCAAAGGTTTATTATAAAACCAGCAGAAAAGCTAAGGTGTTACATATTTCATATGACGGAACTTTTATGAGTTATTATAAGAAAGAAAATAAACCTGATTGGGTGTTGGATGGTTACGATATCGTTTGGAGTAGGTATGGAAATGCATCAGAGTTATTTTATCCTTTTTACAGAACTCACAATTGGTCGGAAGATATCTGAATTGATACTGTTTGCTTTATTATGAATTATTGAGAAGGTTGAAACAAAATGAAAAAAATTATTTCTATTGTGTCGATTATTACTGTGTTGATTTTATGCTTTGTTGGTTTAACTGTGTGGCATTATAGACAAAATCCGGAAATTACTGATATGTCTGAATTCAACATACTTATCACAAACAGTGATTTTACAGATGATTATTATGATGAAAACACAGAGTTTTATGAAAAATATTTTTGGTCAAACAAGTATAAATTTAGTCTTTCTGGTGAATACGAAAAGCTTGAAAACCTGAATTATTCTTTTCAGTTGTCGGATGGCAGAATGTGCGTTGTTGATGAAAAAGAAAACAGAAAAAGTGTTTTGAAAGTTTTTTCTGCTTCAGGAGAGGTATGTGAAAAAGAATTCAATTTAGATTGGGTACCCAATCAAGTTTTTGAGTATAATAATAAAATAGTTGTAAGAAGGTTGGAAAGTTTATTCTTTGTAGATTTTAATTCAGATAGCCTGGTTCCGCTCAATCTTAAGTTGGAGAAGGATGTTACAGTTCGTTCAAATATGAATTCTATATATTATAATTACGAAGGGACGCTGTATATATTTAATGAGAATGGATTAAGTACTGTGAAATCAACCGCTGAATTTGTTGGGTCAACAGGCGAAAATACTTATATACTTGAAAAGCATATGAAATTTGGCATCCATCTTATATATAGTTACGATGCTGAAAAGGATAAAAAATTCGGGTATAGGCTATCCTATCTGCCCGGCAATATATTGGGCGCAGATATAAACTCTGACGGTAGATATTTATTTGCTGTTATTTTTTATGATCACAGTGTTCAATATGCAGTTCTTGTTGATTTAAAGACAGGTAAAAATGTTTTTATGAATAGAATAGAAGCTTATGGTTGCGAATATGTGCTATGGCTTTAGAGAACATGTAAACAGTTAACATAAAACTCTAATTGTAAACTTCTGATAAAAGAGTTTTATTAACTAAGCCCGCCCTATTTTTTCGGCGGCCTTTTCGGTCTCCGTCAGCGCCGACTGCTATAAGACTAACTACTCAAATCAAAATTATACAAAAAACTTAATATTTTTTATACACTCAATACAGTTGACACAATCAGTTAAATATTGTATAATATTAGGGAACATCGGTGAGCGATGACTCACCAAAAATAAATTTCAGGAGATGTATATAAGATGGACACAAGATTTGCTATTTCAAATTATCCTGACGCCAAGGCAGTGACCGAGAAGCTTGATCACCTTATCAGCCTTCCCATGCACTCAATCAAGCCTGACGTTCTCAAGAAGTATGAAGAAGAATATTTCGAAGCCAAGTGCCAGAAGTCAAAGGCAATGATCGACGAAGCTAAGCAGATTATTCCCGGCGGCGTTCAGCACAACCTTGCTTTCAACTATCCGTTCCCTCTTGTTTTCACAAAGGCAGAGGGCGCAAAGCTCTATGATATCGACGGTAACGAATACTACGACTTCCTTCAGGCAGGCGGCCCCACAGTTCTCGGCTCCAACCCGAAGATTGTCCGTGACCAGGTTATCGACCTTCTTAACACCTGCGGTCCTTCAACCGGTCTTTTCCACGAGTTTGAATATAAGCTCGCAAAGAAGATTTCCGATTCAGTTCCCACAGTAGATATGTTCCGTATGCTCGGCTCAGGTACTGAAGCTTGTATGGTAGCTTGCCGTGTTGCAAGACTTGCCACAAAGAAAAAGCACATCCTTAAAATGGGCGGTGCTTACCACGGCTGGTCAGATCAGCTCGGCTACGGTATCCGTGTTCCCGGCTCAAAGTTCACTCAGGCAAACGGTGTTCCCATCCGTCTTATGAGAGATACTCAGGAATTCTTCCCCAACGATCTCAATGACCTTGAAAAGAAGCTCAGAAGAAACCAGCTCAACGGCGGTACTGCTGCTGTATTCATTGAGCCCATCGGTCCTGAAAGCGGTACACGTCCCCTTGATATGGAATTCAACAAGGGCGTTGAAAGACTTTGCCGTAAGTACGGTGCTCTTCTTGTATTTGATGAGGTTGTTACCGGCTTCCGTATGGGTATGGCAGGTGCTCAGGGCTACTTCGGCGTTGAACCCGACCTCACCATCTTCGGTAAGGTAATCGCAGGCGGATATCCCGGTGCAGGCGGTATCGGCGGTAAGAGAGAATATATGAAGTATATGGGCGCAGGTCTTGATGCAAGCGGTATGAAGATCAAGAAGGCATTCTGCGGCGGTACAATGGCTGCAACTCCCATCTCCTGTGTTGCAGGTTACTATACTCTTGAAGAAATCGATAAGCAGAACGCTTGCCAGAAGGCAGGTCAGATGGGTGACAGACTTACAAAGGGTCTCAACACAATCATCGACAAGTATAACCTTCCCTTCGTAGCATTCAATCAGGGCTCAGTTTGTCATATGGAAACTGTTGCAACAATGCACTTCTCAATTGACTGGAGCAAGCCCTGGACAATTCCCGGCGTAATCAAGGAAACTGACAAGCGCAAGAAGGAAATGACTCATATGGGTGCTGCTTATATGGCAGAAGGTCTTGTAACTCTTGCAGGCTCAAGACTTTACACCTCAGCTGCTTACAACGAAGAAATGATCGACGATGCACTCGCACGCTTCGACAAGGTATTCGCAAATATCGCAGTTGTTGAATAATTAAAATTAACTACATAGGGCAGACTCTTTATGTCTGCCTTGTGTTTACTATGAGGTGAATAACTAATGGATATTTTACAGGCTAAACAAATTGTTGTTGAAGCAGGCAAAAAGCTTGTTGAAACAGGTCTTATTGCACGTACATGGGGTAATGTAAGCTGCAGAATCAGTGATACACAGTTTGTAATCACTCCCTCAGGCCGTGATTATATCTCTCTTACTCCCGATGATATCGTAACCGTAAACCTCAACGACCTTACATATGAAGGCGATATCAAGCCTTCATCAGAAAAGGGTCTTCACGCTCAGTGCTACATTCTCCGTCCCGAGGTTAATTTTGTTATCCACACCCACCAGGCAAACGCATCAATTGTTTCCGCTATGGGCTGTGACATCAACAACATTAAGGGCGAAAGCAAGGAAATCGTTGGCGACAACATTCCCGTAAGCTCCTACGGTCTTCCAGGCACAGGCAAGCTCCGTGACGGTGTTGTAGGTGCTCTCAAGCGTTCCGATTCCAAGGCTGTTATTATGAAGAGCCACGGCGCAGTTTGTCTCGGTACAGACTATGACGATGCTTTCAAGGTAGCAAACGAGGTTGAAAAAATCTGCGCAAACTACATTTATGATAAGTACGCTTCTCTTACAGATAAGGTTACAAACACCTTCTCTGATGTATATGATTATGTTGTTGAGCTTAAAAAGAGAGCAGATGCTCCTTCTCCCAAGCTCAATGCTTATGACAGTGTGAGAATTGATGATGCAATTATCCTTTCCGATAAGGAAGGCAACATCGTTTCAACCGTGGGCCTTTGCCCCTGCTGTGACGAGCTTATCACAGGCGACAAGTACCTTTCAGAAGCAGATATGCACAAGGCTATTTACAATAAGCGTGAGGATATCGGCGCTATTATCCATTCCGATAAGGAAGCTATTGTTGCAGCATCAAAAATCGGCAAGACTCTTAAGCCCCTTCTTGACGACTTCGCTCAGATTGTAGGCGTAACAGTAAGATGTGCCGAATTCAATCCTAACGACACAATCAAATCCTCAAAGAAGGTTGCCAAGAAGCTTGGCGGTAAGAGCAGAAATGCTCTTCTTCTTAAGGATAACGGTGCTGTTTGCTGCGGCCCTAATAAGGACGAGGCTCAGGCAACTGAAATGGTTATGAACAAAAACTGCAAGGCAATTCTTGCAGGTGACCTTTTCGGCAAGTCAAAGCCCTTAGGTAAGGTTGACTGTGTGCTGATGAATGTTATATACAGACTCAAGTATTCAAAGCAGAAATAAGCAATCGACAATAACGAAAATAAAAAAGGTGAGATGTACGCCCGTACATCTCACCTTTTTTATTTGTAAAAATTGCCCAAAGCAAAGTTTTTAATTTATTGCACTTTTTTTAGTCTTTTGTATTGCAAAAAATGTCAGGTTTTGATAAAATTAGTGTATATTTGAAACAAGATATGGACGGTGTTGAAAATGAAACTTCTTGAAGAAAAAATTCTTAAGGACGGACAGGTGTTCCCCGGCAACATTCTTAAGGTGGATTCTTTTCTCAACCACCGGATTGATGTAGCCTTTCTTAATAAGATGGGCGAAGAAATAAAAAGATTATACAGTGACTGCGGTGTTAACAAAATTCTCACTATAGAAGCATCCGGAATCGGAATTGCTTGTATAACAGCGCAGTTTTTTGATTGTCCCGTTCTTTTTGCCAAAAAAACAAGAACAAAGAATATAGCAGCCTCGGTTTATAAAACTCAGGTAAGGTCCTTTACCCACGGTACAGAGTATGATGTTATCGTGTCAAAGGATTTCATCGGTGAGGGTGATAATATTCTTATCATTGACGACTTTCTTGCTGAGGGCAATGCTCTTTTAGGCCTTATCGATTTGTGCCATCAGGCAGGTGCAAAGGTAGCAGGCTGTGCCATTGCAATTGAAAAGGGCTTCCAGAACGGCAGAAAAAAGGTTGAAGAAAAGGGTGTCCGTGTTGAGTCTCTTGCAATTGTTGAGTCAATGGCTGACGGAGCCGTAACCTTCAAACAGCAATAATGTGTAAATAGCCGATCAAAAATCGGTTAAATAAAAATTTTTATGGAGGCAAACCAAAATGAAAAAGATTCTTGCAATCGTACTTGCTGCTCTTATGCTCTTTACCCTCGCTGCTTGCGGTGGTAACAATGCAACTGAGGGCAACGCAGACGGCAAAAAGGGTATGAGCGAATCACCCATCGCTGCCGTCCCTCTCGCAACAGATTATGAAGTTCCCGCAGACTTCAAAATCGGTTTCATCTGCTTACACGATGAAAACTCAACCTACGACCTTAACTTCCTCAACGCTGTTGATAAGATTCAGGAAGCTCTTAAGCTCACTGACGAACAGGTTATCGTTAAGGTTAACGTTCCCGAAGGCAACGAATGCTATGTTGCTGCTAAGGACCTTGTTGATGCAGGCTGTAAGATTGTTTTCGCTAACTCCTTCGGTCACGAAGACTTTATGATCCAGGCTGCAAAGGAATTCAAGGATGTTGAATTCTGCCACGCAACAGGTACAAAGGCTCACACAGAAGGTCTTGACAACTACCACAACGCTTTTGCTTCAATCTATGAAGGCCGTTTCCTTGCAGGTGTTGCTGCAGGTCTCAAGCTCAACGAAATGATCGAAGCAGGTCAGTTCACTGCTGAAGAAGCTAAGATGGGTTATGTTGGTGCTTATACATACGCTGAAGTTATTTCAGGCTACACATCATTCTACCTTGGCGCAAAGAGCGTATGCCCCACAGTAAAGATGGATGTTCAGTTCACAGGCTCATGGTATGATGCAACAGAAGAAAAGAATGCTGCTGAAGCTCTTATCGCAAACGGCTGTAAGCTTATCAGCCAGCACGCTGACTCAATGGGCGCTCCCGGTGCTTGCGAAGCTAAGGGTATCCCCAATGTTTCCTACAACGGTTCAACATATGAATCCTGCTATGAAACCTTCATCGTTTCATCAGCTATCAACTGGGCTCCCTACTATGCATACATCATCGGTCAGTATGTAAAGGGCGAAGAAATTGCTGCTGACTGGTGCGGCGGTATTGCTGAAGGTTCAGTAGTTCTTACCGGTATCAACCAGGATGTTGCTGCTGAAGGCACATTCGAAAAGATTCAGGCTCTTGTTGAAGATATCAAGGCAGGCAAAGTTAAGGTATTTGACACCGCTACCTTCACAAAGGACGGCGCAGCTGTTGAATCCTATAAGGCAGACGTTGATACAGATGCAGCTTTCACACCTGACACAGAAGTTATCGCTGACGGTTACTTCCACGAATCAGAATATCGTTCAGCTCCTTGCTTCGACCTCAGAATTGACGGCATCACTCTTCTCAACGAAAAGTTCTGATCAGTTGAAACTTTAATAAGCGGGACAGCTCCTGTCCCGCTTTATCTTGTTTTTATATTGAGAGTGACTATTTAAAAATTGACCCTCGGAAAATGGGGATTGATTTTTAAGTATTCAGTTAAAAAGGAGGAATACAGTTTGGCAAATGTCCCGGCTATTGAGCTTAAAAACATTACAAAATCATTCGGCAAAAATACGGCAAACAAAAATGTCAACCTTACGGTAAACCGCGGAGAAATCCTTTCAATCCTCGGTGAAAACGGAAGCGGTAAAACCACGCTTATGAATATGATTGCCGGCATTTATTTCCCTGATGAGGGACAGATTTTTATTGACGGCAATGAGGTTGTTATTCACTCACCGAGAGATGCCTTCAAATATAAAATCGGTATGATTCATCAGCATTTCAAGCTTGTTGATGTTTTCTCGGCAACAGAAAATATTCTTCTCGGACTTAATGAAGGCGGCAAATTCAACCTTAAAGCGGCGGCAGTTAAGGTTAAGGAAATCAGCGACAGATACGGCTTTGAAATTGACCCGATGAAAAAAATTCACGAAATGTCAGTTTCTGAAAAGCAGACCGTTGAAATTATAAAGGTGCTTTACAGAGGTGCAGATATACTTATCCTTGATGAGCCCACGGCGGTTCTTACTCCTCAGGAAACGAAGAAGCTTTTCAATGTTCTTCGCAGAATGAGAGATGACGGAAAGTCAATTATTATCATCACCCATAAGCTTCACGAGGTGCTTTCACTTTCTGATAAGGTAGCAGTTCTTCGTAAAGGCGAATATGTGGGTACCGTTGAAACGGCAAAGACCGATGAATCCGAGCTTACGGAAATGATGGTGGGTAAAAAGGTCACCCTTAATATTGACCGCAGTGAGCCTCAGAACTGTGAGGAAAGACTTATCGTAAACGGTCTTAACTGCTCTGATCGTGAGGGTGTGAAGATTCTTAAGGATATTTCCTTCACCGCATACTCAGGTGAGATTTTAGGTATTGCAGGTATCGCAGGCTCAGGTCAGCGTGAGCTGCTTGAAGCTATTGCAGGTCTTCAGAAGGTAAATGAAGGCGAAATCCTTTATAATAATCCCAAAACAGGAGCAAAGGATAACCTCCGTGATAAAACTCCTATGCAGATAAGAGATTTAGGTGTCCGTCTTTCCTTCGTACCTGAAGACAGACTCGGTATGGGCCTTGTGGGTAATATGGATATTATTGATAATATGATGCTCCGTTCCTACCGTAAGGGCAAGTCAGTATTCCTTGAAAGAAAAGCACCCAAGGATCTTGCCGAAAAAATCATCAAGGACCTTGAGGTTGTAACTCCTGATGCAAAAACTCCCGTCCGCCGTCTTTCGGGCGGTAATATTCAGAAGATTCTTGTAGGCCGTGAAATTGCAGCTGCTCCCACGGTGCTTATGGCAGCTTACCCTGTAAGAGGTCTTGACATCGGTGCATCCTATACTATATATAATCTTCTCAATAAGCAGAAGGAAAAGGGCGTTGCCGTTATCTTCGTCGGTGAGGACCTTGACGTTCTTCTTGGGCTTTGCGACAGAATTCTTGTTATCGGCTCCGGCAGTATTACCGGTGTTGTTGATGCAAGAACGGCAACCAAGGAAGAAATCGGTCTGCTTATGACAAAAACAAAAGAAACTCAGGGAGGTGCAGAGGAATGAAAAAAATGAATTTTCATATAGTCAAACGTGAGCCTATGGCATGGTATTATAATGTACTTGTCCGTGCGGCAGCGATTGTGGCTTCCCTTATTGTTTCTGCCGTTGTAATTATGATGCTCACAAAGAAGAACCCCATTGAAATTTATTCTTCAATGATTTCAGGTGCCTTCGGCTCGAGTCTCAGAATATGGAGCCTTATGCAGAATGTTGCAATTCTTCTTTGTATATCCCTTGCCGTTACCCCCGCATTCAAAATGAAATTTTGGAACTGCGGTGCAGAAGGTCAGGTGTTGGTCGGTGGTCTTGCAACGGTAGCTGTTATGATGTTCTTAGGTGACAGCCTGCCGTATCCCGTGCTTCTTATAGTAATGGTGCTTGCCTCTGTTCTTGCAAGTATTATCTGGGCTGTTCTTCCTGCAATTTTCAAAGCACAGTGGAACACAAACGAAACTCTGTTTACACTTATGATGAACTATGTTGCAATTCAGCTTGTGGCATTCTTCCTCAAATACTTTGTAAAAAGCGGCTCCGGTATCCTCACCCCCATGCCCGAACACGGACTTCCCGTTCTTTTCGGTCAGTCCTATCTTCTTAATATTATTATTGTTGCAGTTTTAACTGTTCTTGTTTACATTTATCTTAAAAAGACAAAGCACGGATACGAAATTTCCGTTGTAGGTGAAAGTGAAAACACAGCTAAATACATCGGTATCAATGTTAAAAAGGTTGTTGTAAGAACACTTATCGTGTCAGGTGCACTTTGCGGCATTGCAGGTCTTCTTCTTGTTGGCGGCACAAACCACACAATCAGTACCACCACCGTTGACGGCAGAGGCTTTACGGCGATTATGGTATCCTGGCTTGCAAAGTTTAATCCCGTTTATATGATTTTCACATCCTTCCTTATAGTTTTCCTTCAGAAGGGTGCAGGTCAGGTTTCAACGGACTTCCGTCTGCCGGGTGCAATTTCCGATATTGTTACGGGTATTATTCTTTTCTTCATTATCGGCTGCGAATTCTTCCTGCAGTATAAAATCCTTTTATCAAAAAACAGAAAGGAGAATGACTGATGTTAGCCTTTCTTGTAAGCTCAATAAGACTCGGTATGGCATTCCTCTTCGGCTCAACGGGTGAAACCATTACCGAAAAATCCGGTCACCTTAACTTAGGTATCCCCGGTGTTATGTGCGTCGGTGCTTCCTGCGGATGCTTTGCTGAGTACCTTTACCTTTCAAAAGCGGGTGTTAATGCAAACTATTTCCTTGCAGTTTTCATTCCCATTATTGCCACCCTTTTTGGCGGTGCACTTATGGGCCTCATATTCAGCTTCCTTACCGTTACTCTCAGAGCAAATCAGAATGTTACCGGTCTTGCACTGACCACCTTCGGCGTAGGCTTGTCCGACTATATGATTGCTGAAACCGGGGCCGTTTATTCAAAGGGCAGCCGTTATTTCACAACAGCACTTCCTTTCGCTGACGACCTTGGCTGGTTTGGTGAGCTGTTCTTCTCCCACGGTATTCTTATTTACCTTGCAATAATAATTGCAGTTGTTGTTTCCTTTGTGCTCACAAAAACAAGGGTAGGTCTTAACCTCAGAGCAGTTGGTGAAAACCCTGCAACGGCTGACGCGGCAGGTATCAGCGTTTCAAAATACAGATATGCTTCAACCTGTATGGGCTGTGCAATTGCAGGTCTCGGCGGTCTTTCCTTTATAATGGACTACCTTAACGGCAACTGGGAATACTGTATCGACGCTATCGGTTGGCTTGCTATTGCTCTTGTTATCTTCACCGTTTGGAAGCCTAACCTTGCAATTCCCGGCTCCATCATTTTCGGTGCACTTTATATCGCAAGCAGCTACATCACAGGTGTCAGCTTTGCAAGTAAGGAAATTTTCAAAATGCTTCCTTACATTGTAACGATTGTAGTGCTTATTTTCACAAGCATCAGAGATAAGAAAGAAAACCAGCCGCCTCAGGCATTGGGTCTTGCTTATTTCAGAGAAGAGAGATAAAAAAATCAGGGTCGCTTGGGCGGCACTTTATAAGGAAGTTAAGGTTTTTATTGGCTCTTTTCCGCTTAAACATTACGAAAAACTCCCGAAATACGCGAGTATTACGGGAGTTTATCATTTCCTTTAAACGAAAAATATCTCAATAAAAACTGCTTAGCACCTTAAAATTCAGATATTTTTGATGCAGAACAAGGCGAAAAGCGCAGAAATCCTTGCCGGATTTCGAGCATTTTTAACACAGTTATGCTCAAAAATAGCGAATTTTAAGGCTTAACTTCCTTATGAAGTGCCGCCCTCGGGCGACCCTGATTTTTTTATCGTTCGTTTTTATTTTACTGTGAATTCTGCTGAGGATTGACCTTGTGTGCCTGATACGGCGTATACAACTGTCAGTCTGTATTCTCCTGCAGAAAGTGTAACATACTCGGGCATTTCTGTATCATCGTTCCATCTGCACAAGGAAACGCTGTCTGTACATTCCATACCGGGATTTACTGAGTAGCCTATGTCTGTCCTGACGAATGAAACATCTACCTCTTTCCATTGACCGTCAACCTTCTTTTCAATGCACTTAACATCAGGGCGGTCAATTCTTCTTCCCGTGTTATTAACACAAGTGAAAGCAACAGTAGAACTTTCTGCTGTCATTTCCTTTACTGTCAATTCCGTATTGTTCGGTTTTACCGGCATTATAATGGATATAAGGGTCATTATAATTGCTAAAATTCTGCTTATAAATGCTGTCATATTAATTCTCCTTTTTTGTTAATGGTAAGTTCCGCACTTACAAAATTCCTGAATATCAAAGTATCTCCATATTGCTTTGAGTACAGGCATGATAATGCGCTGTACCAAAAAGTTTTCACTGTGGCAGATGTGGTCACAGTTTACATAGGGCATTGTGCGGTTGCAGTCATCGCATATATCGTCTTTGTTCTTGTCGCTGTGCTGTTGACGGTAGCCGTTACCGCTGATAACTGTTTCCTGATATGTGCAGTATCGGCAAACGGCAAGGGTTGTGCATAACGGCGGATAACAGTCAGCACCGATATAGTCATAAATATGTTTACCGTCAATACAGTTTTCAATTTGTTTTCTTAATTCAGAAATTTCGTTTGTTGTTTTTTCAATATCTTCCTTATTGGCATCTGCACTGTTTATTATTTCTTCAAGCTTTAAAGAAAGAGCATCAAGCCTCAGAGCATAATAATATGATAACATATCGCTATGCTCATTCAAAAAGTCCAGGTCTTGCTCTGCTTTAGAAAAATCATAGGCAAAAACCGAAAATGGTAGGGATAAACAAATTGAAATTGCAATGATAATACATAATAACTTTTTAGCTTTCATATTTTTCCTCCTTCTGATAAATTGAATCGGGCCTGATTTCATTTTTATAATAGCACAAGACATATTATTTGTCAATATATATTTTGTCACGCAAAATATACTGTTTTGCAAAAATACTTTGACTTAGAAGATTATCTGTGATACAATTAATAAAAACAGAAAGGGAGGTAGTCTTGGTTGCAGAATGCTGATAATTTCAAGCGTGGTACCGTTGAATTGGTAGTGCTGAGTGTCCTCAGGGAAAAGGATATGTACGGATACGAAATTGTAAAGACAGTTAAAGAAAAAAGCGGCGGCAATTTTGATATGCCTCTCGGAACCCTTTATCCCGTTTTATATAGATTCCTTGATAACGGATATCTTTCCGATTATGATGAAATAGTAAATAAAAGGCTTAGGAAGTATTACCGACTTGAGGAAAAGGGCAAGGAGTTTTATGAAAACCTACTTTTGGAATATAAAAGAATTTCTGCCGGAGTTAATATGATAGTGGAAGGCGGTGACGGCAATGAATGAAAAAAGAGATAAAGAGCTTAAGGTTTATTATTCTGAAATCTCAAAATCAATTGTATGCTCAAAAAAGCAGAAGACAGAATTTATAAATCAACTTAAAAGCGATGTTGATTGTTACCTTTCGGAGAATCCGGAAGCTACTGTGCAGGAGATAACAAGCTGTTTCGGCTCTGCTGAGCAGATAGGTAAAAGCTTTGTTTCTGAGTATGATTCGGATAACATAAAGAAAAAGCTCAGTGTTAAAAGAATTCTGATTATTGCCGTTATAATTATGGTTTTAATTTATGCGGCATTTGTTATAATAAGCCTTATTGATGTTCACAATGAAGCTCACGGTTATATTGAAGAAGGTATAATGGTAATGAGCTGTATTGGAAAGGAAGGTATCATATGAAAAGAACGGTTGCACTAATTTTGTCGCTTGTTTTGCTTATTCTGCCTTTAAATCTGACTGCATTTGCTGTTGAAAAAAATGAAGTTTTTGACGATGGCTCATACATTGTGGTAGGATTTCTGGATAATGTGGGTAATGATGAAGATACTGATTCGGAGGATGCGGTTTCAGGTATTTTAGCCCTGATTAAAAGGATAATAAGTAAAATATTTGAACTATTTACCGGCAAAAAAACGGAGAACAAAACGGAGAATAAAGACCGGAGTATAATCAGAACAAAATATATTACTTATTATGATAAAAACGGAGTAATGCTTTGGAAGGTTTTTCTCAGAGGTGAATTTAAATATAACGGTGAAAAGTCTGAATGTACCTCGGCGGGAGTTTATTATGTTATAGAAGACCCCGACTGGGAGATGCTCGAATACAAGGCTACAAAGAATGGCGCACAGGCGAAGGGAGAATTTAAGATTCGTCAGTTCAAGCTGGGAGTATCTCTTAAAACTGTAGAGAAAACCTTCACCATTACCTGCGATAAAAACGGAAATGTAAAATAGCAGTAAAAGCCGTCAGATTAAATCTCTGACGGTTTTTGTTATATCTACATATAGACGAAACCGCAATAAAACAAAAAGGGACACAATATATGGTATAAATTTAGCCGCTACCCACAAAAACACCCGGCTTAGAGTACAAAAAGGGATATATTTAGTAAAAACATACAAAAAAGTTTATGAAAAACTGTTGACAAAAGAGAAAAGAGGTGATAATATATGCAAGCATTCTTTGAGGAAGACCTCAGGGGTGTGAGAAAAAAGTCAATGCGAAAAAAGTTGAAAAAACTTTAGAAAAGGTATTGACAAGAGAAGAGGGTATGTGGTATACTCTTTGAGCTGTCTCGGAAACGGGGTAGCGATTGGACCTTGAAAATTAAACAACGAGATAAGAAAAGGAACCCGAGATTCGATGGAAGATATCCATCAAGAAGAGTTTTAAAAAGTACTTTTCAAACAGTAATACGGAACGAAAGTGAAGTATGGAATAATTAGTCAGCAATGACGAAATGAGCGAATGAATTGCTCTGAAAATGATTAGCACAGCTAAGGCTGTATTAATACAATTTTTAGAGAGTTTGATCCTGGCTCAGGACGAACGCTGGCGGCGTGCCTAACACATGCAAGTCGAACGAAGCATTTAAGTGGAACCCTTCGGGGTGAAGCTTTTATGACTTAGTGGCGGACGGGTGAGTAAC
>JAZSDP010000069.1:0-9071 GCA_045531265.1 Acutalibacteraceae bacterium | reverse complement strand
ACGATATTGCTATGAGACCTTATCTTAAAGAGTGAGGTGCAATTTTTACATAGCAAAGGCTGTCGCATTTCTGCAACAGCCTTGGTTTAGTGTTTCTTTTTTCAGGGTTAACCGTTAGGTTTTCACGCTAACCGTCCCCTGTCTTCATCAAAAATCCCGCTTCACCTAAAATATCTAACTCTCTCCATCCTTCACATCTTGCACCGCAAGGAAACCATACAGATGAGCCGATTTTATTTCCGTCCCATATTTCATACTTAGGATTAGATTGAATCAACCATATCATATTTTCTTTTACAACAAACCTATCATATTGATCAAACTCAAATCCAATATATGTACTTTCAACATTTTTAAAAAAAATTTCTAACCTATCACCATGTTCTATATCATCTTTGCTATTATTATAGTCCGTTGAAATAGTCCACATACTCAACCCGATGTTTTGGGAGTAAGTACAAAAATTCAACAACCTTATAAGCCTGCTATCGTCTTTTGAAATTTCTTGTTGCTTACCATTCAAATGCAATATGGCCTTATCCAATTCAGGTAATTTGTTTTCTCGTTCTTCCAATTCGGTATCACTAAAAGTAGTAATATCAGGTATTGGCAGTTTTTCAGGTTCTTTTACATAATCATAAAAATCAGTAACAGCATAAACAACAAAAGCTATAATTAAAGCCGAAGCAATAGCTACTATTTTTTTCATATAATCCACTTCCTTATTTAAGCAACTTATTATTCAGAGACCGGGGACGGTTCTCTCGTGAGCTTTTTCTGACCTTTCCACACACCCGTCACCCTTAATTTCATTTTCATTATATCCTTCAGAAAAATCCTTGTCAATGCTTTTAATTGTTTTGGTGCAGTTCAGTGGTGTTTGTAACGATTTCGGGAATAACCTCTCCGTCACGACTTTGTCGTGCCACCTCTCCTGAAAGGAGAGGCAAGAAGAGGCTCTCCTTTCAGGAGACCTGTCGGCGAAGCCGACTGAGAGGTGAAAAAAGGCCGCCGCTTACTGCGACAGCCTTTTTGTTTTATTCAGTTTATTTCTTAAGCTCAATGCCCTTTGCTGCAAGGTCGTCAATAATGCCGTTTACAACATTCATAACCTCTTCTCTTGTAAGGGTCTTTTCGGGGTGTGCAAAGTAAATTCTTACAGTGATTGACTTGCCGTTTTCGTCACGATAAAGGTCAACAACCTCTGTGCCCTTGATAAGTGAGCAGTTTGCATTCTTCACGGCTTCACCGATGGGCGCAAACTTCTCGCTTACGAAGGAAAGGTCGATTTCAATGCCGGGGAACTTTGAGGGCTCCTCGTATTTGATTTCCTCCGCCTTAGCATTTGCAAAATCTGTTACATCGATTTCAGCAAAAACAATGTTTGCTTTCTTATCAATCTTCTTTGAAACAACGGGATGAACAATACCGATTTCACCGATTGCCTTACCGCCGAGGATAATTGCATTGAGGTTCTTCGGGTGCTCATAGCTGTGAGTTTTTTCAATTGCTTCATAGGAAAGGTCACAGTGCTTTATGTCGCCCGTAACAGTTGCAAGAATATCACGAAGTTCAAAGTAAAGAGCTTCCATAGTCTTTGTTTTTGAGAAGAGAGTTACACAAAGCTTCTTTCTCTCGTTGCAAAGTCCGTCTTCACGAAGACCATCAACAACTCTGCCCACTTCAAAAATACCGAAGTCGGGAGCGTAGGTGTTGTTGATTCTCCCCTGGCAAAGCTGTGTGGGAATAATTGAATTTCTGATAGTTTCAATATTGGGGTTAGTAGCATTTACAAGCTTAATGTTATCTTCAACATCAATACCGAGAGCCTTGTATTCATCATAATATGCCCATACATAGGAATGAGCCTCATGAAGTGAGAAGCGCTTTACAAGGATATCCTTGATTTTGTCTTCAACGGTCTTTTCAACATCGGGACGAACGGGATAAACGGGAGTTGCAGTTGTATGAATATCAAAGTTATCATAGCCGTAAATACGGGTGATTTCTTCGATGATATCAGCCTTGATTGTAACGTCCTTTGTAGCTCTCCAGGAGGGTACACTGACGGTGAAGTCATCGTTATTGAGCACAACGCCGAAGCCGAGGGATTCGAGAGTCTTAACGATTGTGTCGTTGCTGATTTCGATACCTGTATAGCGGTCAACGAAGCTCTTATCGAAGGAAAGAGTTACATCATCATACTTGAATGCTTCTTCATCAGTAAGTGAGGATACAACCTCAACACCTGAGTCAATGTCAGTTAGAAGCTTTACAAAACGGGCGATTGCAGGCACTGTCATCTGCGGGTCAAGGCACTTTTCATAGCGCATTGAAGCGTCGGTTCTGTGAGAAAGACGAACAGTTGACTTTCTGATTGAAACTGCATTGAAGGTTGCACTTTCAAGGGTAAGCTTTGTTGTATCTTCTACGATTTCACTGTCAAGACCGCCCATAATACCTGCAATTGCAACGGGTGTGTCACCGTTACAGATCATAAGGGTGTTTTCGTCAATATTTCTTTCCACACCGTCAAGAGTTGTGAAGGTGAAGGGTGTGTCAAAACGCTTTATGCGGAGCTTTTCAACCTTTCTTGAATCGAAGGCATGCATGGGCTGACCCATTTCAAGCATAAGGTAGTTTGTAAGGTCAGCAAGAAGGTTGATGCCTCTCATTCCGCAATAGAAAAGTCTGATTCTCATATTAACGGGGCTGACATTCTTTGTGATGTTTTCAACCTGAAGGCAGGAATATCTCTGACAGAGAGGATCTTCAATCTTCATATCAAGCTTGGGAAGCTCCTTATACTTTTCAAGGTCAACAACATCAAGGGGCTTTAAGGGTCTGCCGGCAAGAGCTGCGAACTCTCTTGCAATACCGTAGTGACCCCAGAGGTCGGGACGGTTTGTGAGAGACTTGTTATCAACCTCAAAAACGATATCTTCAATTTCATATACATCCTTGATATCAGTACCGTTAGTGAGCTCAGCGGGAAGGTCCATAATGCCTGAGTTGTCATCGCTGATGCCTACTTCCTTTTCACTGCAGCACATACCGTAGGAGGTATAGCCTGCAAGAGCTCTGGGAGTGATTTCAATTTCACCGATTTTAGCGCCTACCTTTGCAAAAGCGGTCTTCATACCTACTCTTACATTGGGAGCACCGCATACAACATCGGTAAGCTCTGCGTCGCCTGCATCCACTTTAAGAAGGTGGAGCTTTTTTGATTCGGGGTGGTCTGCAACTTCCTTGATTTCAGCAACAACAATGCCTGAAATGTCGCTGCCCTTGAAGAAAATTTCATTTTCAACCTCAGCTGTTGAAAGAGAGAAACGACGGATAAGCTCAAGCTTATCGAGTCCTTCAAAATCAACAAAATCTGAAATCCAGTTCATAGATAAAAACATAATTTAGCTCCTCCTTTCTTATTCGTCAATAAACTGTGTAAGTGTTTTAAGGCTGCCTGAGTTAAGGTCACGGATATCCTTGATGCCGTATTTCATCATAACAAGTCTTGTAAGGCCGAGACCGAAAGCAAAGCCTGTGTATTCATCGGGGTCAATTCCGCCTGCCTTAAGCACCTCGGGATGAATCATACCGCAGGGGCATAATTCAAGCCAGCCACTGTGCTTACAAGAGGGACAACCCTCACCACCGCAGATAAGGCAGCTGATATCAAGCTCAAAGCCGGGCTCAACGAAGGGGAAGAAGCCGGGACGAAGACGAACCTTGATATCCTTCTGGAATACCTCTGAAAGCATGGTTTTCATAAAGTAGATAAGGTTTGAAATTGAGATGTTCTTATCAACCATAACACCTTCCATCTGGAAGAAGGTGTTTTCGTGACAAGCGTCGGTAGCTTCGTTTCTGAAGCAACGGCCGGGGAAAATTGCCTTTATGGGCACACCGTCATTGATAAGGGCATCCTTATATTTTTTATAAATTGCGTTCTGAGCCGCTGAGGTCTGACTCTTTAAAAGCTGACCGTTTTCAAGATAGTAGGTATCCTGCATATCTCTTGCAGGGTGATGCTTGGGGATGTTGAGGGATTCGAAGCATTCATAGTCGGAAACAACCTCAGCATAATCCTCAACGGTGAAGCCCATTGACTTGAAGATTCTTTCGCATTCACGCTGAACAAGAGTTATGGGATGATATGAGCCCTCAGAAAGTGCGGGAGGCATTGAAATGTCAAAATCGGGCATTGAGTCGATTTCCTTCTGAATTTCAAGCTCCTTTAATTCCTTTGTTCTTTCTGTAATTTTGTCCGTTACCTCACCCTTGAGAAGATTTACTTCCTGGCCGAAGGATTTCTTTTCCTCAACGGAAAGGTCCTTCATTTCTTTCATAAGCTCTGTTACAAGGCCCTTTTTACCGAGATACTTTACTCTTATTGCTTCAAGGTCCTGGGTGTTTTCTGAGCTTTTCAATTCTTCAAGGAACTGATTTTTAACTTCAAGAATTTTACTGTTCATAGTAACTAACCTCCATATAAAATAAAAAATCGTCTCACCATTAAGATGAGACGAAATAAATTCCGCGGTACCACTCAAATTGCAAGGGCTTTTGCCCTGCCGCTCTTTTTGCTTTAATGCAGCAACACACATCCTGCTTTTCACAGGCGGCTCGTGAGGCGAAATTCATTTACGGGGACAATAGGATTCTTTCAGCTCCTGAATCCCTCTCTGAAATGCCTTGTCCGTAAACTACTGTTTCTCAGTCGTAGCTTTTGAAAAATATCTGATAGATTATAACCCACAAATTAAAATATGTCAAGGGGTTTATTACTGTATAATCTTAAATCCGTTTTCAAAATCACCTGTGAGAATGAAATCATAAGCCGCACCCTTGAATGCACTTACCTTTATATTATTCTTCACCTTATATTCATTACCCTCCCAATCGTAAACCGTAACTTCAACATTTACATTGCCCAGGCGCTTATTATCGTAGGCGTTATCTGCAAGGTTGTCAAGGTCAACGCCTAAGTCTGCAAGAGTATGCACGGGTCTTTTTCCTATATTGAATATTGAATCATCCTCAAAGTCTACTGCGCCGAAGTTTTCTGTTTCCTCACAGCGGAGTTCTATTCTTTTGATTTGTGATGTGCTTGCATTGAAAAGCCTGATTTCTGCAGTTTCGTTTATTTCAGCTTCAAAGCTTTCCGTATTGTCAGGGTCTATATAAGGAATTTCGGAAAGGCCTGTTTTTTCCATAAGTGACTGCAGAACATTTACATCCTCAGAGCATTTTTTGATGTTTCTGCCGAAGAATTCCGTTGCCTGCTCTTTTGTAACGGTAAAGCTCTGAGGCACCTCGTCACCGTCAGAGTTTATAACACCGTAAGTGAGCTTCACCTCGCTGAGATTACCTATAACGCCTAAAAGCACATAAGCGTAGCTTTTCATCAAGCTTTCTTTCTCTGCTCTTTGCTGCGGAACAAAGGGATAGCTGAATATAAGCTCCCATTTGTAAGGCTCCTTGACCGTTGAAAGCTTATTAGTAAATGAGCCGATATTCTCCCCTATTCCGAGCTGAGAAGCAATTACACTGTTATGGGACATATCACCGATATAAGGTGTTCTGTATTTATACACAGCGGATGTAATCGGTGAAATGTATTCACCGTCTTCCCAGAGGATTTTACCCAGGTGCACAACTGTTTTAACCTTATCCGAGGTATAGCTCCACGAAAACAGCGTTCTGTTGTCAAAATTAGTTTTTTCTCTTCCTTCAAAGGAAATATTAAGAATACCGCTGTCACTCTCGTCACATATTACATCCGTTACCACCGCATACTTATGGTCGGCAGTGGCTTTAATATTGAAGGTATCCCCTTCCACGGTCAGGTTATATAAAACCATAGAGCTGCCGAGGTCGTGCTTAATAAGATAGGGTAAGGAGCTGAAAACAATTGCAATAACAAGCACAACTGAAACAAGGCTTGATATAATCACCCTGATATTCTTTTTGCGTGTTTTTTTAAGAAAGTCTATTTCCTTCTTTTCATTTGTGATTTTTTCTTCGTTGCAGGGCTCTTTCATATTTTCAAGGGTATGCTTACACCTGTCACAGTGAGATATGTGCTCACGGACGGCGCCGTTTGTAACTTCCGATGTAAGGCCGTCAATATATGAAGGTAATAAATCCTGCACCAATTCACAGGTAAGATTGTTTTTCATATTTTCTCAATCTCCTTTCTGAGTTTTTCTTTGCCTCTGTAAAATGTTACTCTTGCCCAATTTTCAGTTTTCCCGAGAATATCCCCTATTTCTTTAAAGGATAAATCACCGAAAATCCTCAGATACAGAATCTCACGGTAAGGTTCAGGACATAAATGCAGCCGTCTTAAAAGCTCAACTCGATTTTCATAAGCCACCGTTTCATCCTCTGCCGAAAGAGTAATATTATCATTAAGGTCTAATTCCTGCATTTTCGGGTGCTTACGGCAATAAGACAGGAACTGATTTTTAGCTATTGCACAAAGCCAGGTTGATATATGGCACGACCCGTCAAAACGGTTAATGCTTTTAACTGCCTGATAAAAGGTTTCCTGAGTAAGCTCCTCGGCAATGTCATCACTGTGGCAAAGGCTTAAAAGATATTTATACACCGTCAGGGCATAGCTTTGGTAAATCTCATCCATAGACTGCATTTTTCATCACTCCTTTCCTTCGTTCTGTATATTAATGCTGATTTTCGCTCATTCGTTACACTTTTTTACAAAAAACTTTTATTTTATTATACATTCAATATTCGGTTGTTTCAAGATAAAAAAACATGCAGGAAAATCCTGCACATTTTTAAGCGGCTTCTTTAATTTTTACAACCTTCCACTCACCGTCAATATTTTTCAGCTTCCAATAGGTAAGAATATCCCACGAGCCTGAGCTGGTGTCACCTGTTTCGTCAAGCCTCGTTACGGAATAAATCACCCACAGGTAACCGTTTTTGCCCGTGAAGTCACCTGCAACGGCTTCAATATCAAGGTTGATTTCGGTAATATCGGGAGAAAGTCTGTAGTACCTTTTAAGCTCACCAACATCCTTCTGTGGCTCCTTTTCGCCGATAAAGGTGAAGACCTCTTTCGCTTCGGAAAGTATTCCTTCTGCCGTGGCTTTATCCTTTTCGGAAAGAGAGTGATTCAGGGAAGAATAATTCGGAAAGAAAGCATATTTGTGTTTTTTGTACTTATCATAGTATTCACTTTTCGGACTCATAAAGGAAAAAGCAACAATCATCGTTGCAATAATCAGCAAAGCTGCCGTAAGTCTTTTGGTTTTCATGTTTTGTACCTCCTTTAACTTCCTTTTACACCTTCAGTATAATACCCCTGATTTAATATTACAATAAATATTACAGCATTGTAAGAAAAAATTAAGAAAGGAGTCGAACAAGGACTCCTTTCTTAGTTTATCTGTGATTCACTTTGATAGCTTTACATATTTTTTCAAGGAAAAGTATCATAAACACAATTTCAACTGCACCTACAACAAGGCACTGAACTGCCCTTGAAGCGATAAGAGGAGCCAACTGCATTCCGTAATAATAATGAAGCCAGAGGCTGTTCATTAAAAGTGTGCAAAGAACCTGACTCATTACAACGGAAAGAACTATTCTCACGGGTCCTCCTTTTTTCTGCAGGAAAAGTCCGAAGATAAGCCCCGATACTGCCGCCGTAACCGTAAAGCCGGGTAGGTATCCGCCTGTGGTGGGAAAAAGAAAAGCGCCGATAAGGTCGCCGAGGCCGTAAACAAGCACAGAACCGAGGACACCGAAGCGCCTTGCGGCAATTACAACGGGAATGAATGAAAATGAAATACGAAGGCTTGTGCTTACGGGAATTACAAGCCAACGGGCAAGAACAACCTGCATAGCGCAGAGAATGGCTATACCGCATAAGGTCAGGAGCTTTTCCTGAGAATTTTTTGTTTTTGACAAAATAAAACACTTCCTTTCTCTCGCTGAAAATTAAAAGGAAGTGAAATAATTATAATTATCCTTTTTTCACAGCGGGATGCGATTTATATACCGTAAGAAATGCTTCTTTTCGTCCCGTGGGCAACTCCCCGTCCCCCGGGCACTGGACGCATATAAATCTACTCTGTAAAAATTAATATATCACTAAAAGAGTCTTGAGTCAATATTTGCGGTGTAAAAAAGAATTAAATTTGATATAAAAGAAAATTTGTGATAAAATATACTCATAAAAAAGCGAAAGAAGGATTTTATGAACACCTTTGAAAAAATATACGAGGTTGTTAAAAGAATACCGCAAGGCAAGGTTGCTTCCTACGGTCAGGTTGCTGCGGCGGCAGGCAATCCCCGTTGGAGTCAGGTTGTGGGATATGCACTTCATGTGAACCCTGAGCCGGGTGTTATCCCTTGCCACAGAGTTGTGAGAAAGGACGGCAGAGTTGCCGACTCCTTTGCCTTCGGCGGAGCTGATGTTCAAAGGGATTTACTCACAAGCGAAGGAGTTTCCTTCATCGACGACAGAACTGTAGATATGGCAAAATCAATGTGCAGTATGGACAGTTTATGTCAATAATAAAAGATGCCGGTGAAGGGTCGCCTGTGCCGACATCTTTTTTTGTTTTTTGCTATATCAGAATAAGTTATTTTTTCTTTTATAATCAGATTATTCTGAAAAATCACCCTCTACACGCTCATGCCGCTTGGGCACTTACTTTGGCTCATTCGAGCGCCAAATCAGGGTGAAGAATATAATCCCAATCCGTTTTTTATAGGCGGATTTCCGCCAATACTTCGTTAAAATACTTGCAAAGCCGTGAAGGATTTACTGCGCATTTTGCCTTGTCTTGACAAAAATCCGCACTATAAAAAATCTTAAGACCTGAAAGTGCGAATTTTTGCTTTCTTTTCGGATGATGAGGTAGCCGATAGGCTGCCGCCTTTCAAGACCGAATCGCCGGAAAGGAAGTGAAAATTCACTCTTTCAGGCGGATTCGGATTTATATTCTTCACCCTGAGCAAAACGCCCTTTCGGGATGCTACGGGTATACCACGAGCATACAACGGCATTCGTGTCCTCATACAACCCTTACGGG
>JAZSDP010000077.1:0-8725 GCA_045531265.1 Acutalibacteraceae bacterium | reverse complement strand
TTTTGCATAAATTTCTTCCACCATATCAGCCATAACACCGCATACTTCTTTATACCCGGGCGAAAGTGCTGTTTCGTTCCAGAAATCATCAAACATAGCAAGTCCGACAAACACCTTTATTCCGCTGCCTTCACAATTGCGCAGTGCCGCATCAATAACATTACCGCCGAAGGATGCACCCTCAAAGCAGTCAAGGTCACTGTCATAGTACACACTCCACTTGCCGCCCTCAGCCTCATAGCCCTTATTGGCAACATCCTGAAGTATCAGATATTCTATACCTGCTTGTTTCATATTTTCGATTTCCTTATCCCAACGTGCCTCATCCCAACTGCTGCTCATCCAGGACTGAAGAAAGGTACCGTTGAATACGGGGGCACATTTCTTTTCTTCATTGGCATTTCCAAAGGGCAATACAGCCATAATGAACGCCATAACAGCAGAAAGAATTTTAATAATAATCATAATATTTCCTCCGTATGAAATTATTTGCAGGTATATAATAGCACATCCGCCGAAGATAAACAAGATGTTTAGAAAATAAAAGAAGCTGTCAACAGACAGCTTCTTTTATTTTATGCGTATAATTTCTTTTTCCTTGCAATCACCGCAACAAACACGGCACAAGCCAGAACAAGCATCACAGGCACGGGATTGAAGGGATCACCCGTGTTGGGATTCTTCTGGGTGTTTGCAGGATTGTTTCCCTTGGTGGTTGTTGTGGCTGATGTAGTTGTGGTTGCAGATGTTGTAGTTGTTGCTGCAGGCTTTGTTGTGGTTGTTACAGGTTTTGTTGTTGTGGTTTCCGTCGGCTTTTCTGTTTCCTGAGGCTTTTCCTCGGGCACCACTTCTGCATTGGGGTCAAAAGCGGTGGAATTTATCTTCATTTTGCATATATTGTAAACGCATTGTCTCATAGCTTTACCCATACCTATGTGGTCAGCCTCATAGGTCACTTTGAGTGCATTTCTTGTCTGCACTGCGGAAACAACATAAAGCATTGTAAGAATTGCATCGTTTCCGGCATAAACGGCAAGTGCAGGGTCAAGGTAGCCGTCACCCGTAAGGTCAATGCTTGCATCAGTGATTACAAAGCCGTCAAAGCCCCATTCGTCACGGAGAAGATCTGTAACAAGAGCCTTTGATGCACCGCACCATTCATTACCGATTCTGTTATATGCCGTCATAATACCCATTGCATTTCCTTCCTTCACGGAAATTTCAAAGGGCTCTGCATAAAGCTCTCTCATAGACTGCTCATTGAGCCAGGTGTAAAGACCGTTGGACTGACGGTTGGTTTCCTGGTCGTTTGCAACAAAATGCTTAACGGTTACAATAAGACCCTTTGACTGTGCGCCTCTTGTAACAGCGGCTGACATTTTACCTGAAAGAAGGGGATCCTCCGAATAGTATTCATAGTTTCTGCCGCCGAGAGGGCTTCTGTGAAGGTTACAGCCCGGTGCATACCATATGTGAGTGCCGAGCTCAATACCCTCTCTGCCTATGGCTTCACCGAACTCTTCGGCAAGGTCATCATTCCAGGTGCAGGCAAGAACTGTTGAAACGGGGAAGGCAAGACCACTGTCGTTAAAGAGAAGTCCGCCGGGGCCCTTGATGCAGGAAGGTCCGTCATTATCCGATGTATTGGGAATTCCGAGTCTTTCAAGGCCTGTTGTTTCGTATCCGCAGTCGCAGATAAGCTCAATCATTTCGTCAACTGTAAGCTGGTCAAGGAATTTATCCCAGAGCTTTTCATTTTTTGCAACATCCTGAAGCGTGATAACACCGTCATCATAGGTGACGCCCGTTGCAGGTGCCTCACCCTGTTTTACGGGTTCGGGTCTGATATCGCTGTTTATTACCTCGTCAGTTGCCTGATAGTCAGTGGGAGACACAGGATATGTGCCTTCAACATCGGTACGGGACATATAAGTCAGATCACCCTTTGTAAAATCAAAGAGGTTCTCTATCTTGTGGCCTGAAGCACTGTCGGTTTTATAAACCACAGATTTGCCTACATAGTAGTTATAAGTCTTTTCAAAGTCTCTTATATCGTGAGCAATATGGATTTTATAGTTACCCTTTTCAAGCACCCATGCTTCGTTGGTATTTTCATCGTATGAAGCCATATCCTCTGTTTTGTAGGTTATGGTGAGAATTTCACTCTGACCGGGGGCAAGAAGCTTTGTTTTTGCATATGCGGCAAGCTCAATTGAGCTTTTTTCAATACCGCCGTTATAATAAGGAGCTGAGAAATAAACCTGAACAACATCCTTACCTGCCACTCTACCCGTATTCTTAACCTGAACCTTAACGGTTATATTATTTTTATCGGCTGAGAAGGATTTGACATCCCATTTGAAATCGGTATATGAAAGGCCGTAACCGAAGGGATACATAACCTGCTCGGGAGCAAAGGTTTCAAAGTATCTGTAGCCAACATAAATACCTTCATTGTAATTTACGAAATACTTGGGGATACCTGAAACGCCCTTATACATATAATTGCCGAAGTTCATATTGGAAGGGTGGTCTTCAAGGTTATATGCAATGGTATCAACAAGCTTACCCGAGGGATTTACGGCACCGGTAAGTATTTTGCCCACACTTTCAGTTGCGACCTCACCGGGCAGCCACATAATAAGAGCTCCTTTTATACTGTCATAATCCTCAAGGAAGGACATATCCATAATATTCGAGATGTTGAACACAACAATAACGTCGGAGAATACTTCGCAGACCTTATCGAGCATTTTTCTTTCCTCGGAAGTGAGCTTGAGACCTTCGATATCAAAGTCCTTCATTTCCGTACCCACTCTGCCGATTACAACAACAGCAGTTTTTGAATATTTAACTGCATCGGACATCATTTTGTCCGTGATATTGCTTATGGGCATTTCAGCCTTACCGCCTGAGAAAAACTGCTCAATTACGTTAGCAGCGAAATCAACGAAGCCGGCTTCATCTTCTGATTTTGTGTAATCGGAATATACCTTATGAATATCCTTGTTATATTCTATTCCTGCTTTGGTAATTGCATCGTAAAAGCCGACTGCATCATCTGCACGGACTGCACCTGAGCCAGC
Organism: Acutalibacteraceae bacterium; assembly: GCA_045531265.1. Classification (GTDB taxonomy): domain Bacteria; phylum Bacillota; class Clostridia; order Oscillospirales; family Acutalibacteraceae; genus UBA6857. The sequence goes on along the minus strand of JAZSDP010000077.1, from coordinate 5,639 downwards.
GGCACCTGCAAATGCAAGTGAGCAGGAAGCGGCACCGAAAACATTTACCTTTTTATTTTTCAGAGGAAGTACATTATCCTCATTTTTAATAAGCACGGTACCCTCTGCCTGAATCTGATTTGCAACAGCCTTTGAGTTTGCCGCTGTTGCATCAGTAATTGCAGTTTCTCCGTCACCGCCGCCAAGGAATCCCCCTGCAAATGAGGTGAAGGAGGTTGACACTGCCATTATGAGCACAAGAACAAGTGCCAGAGCAGCCTTTATTTTTCTTACTGATTTCTTCATATTTATCCCCTCCGATAAAATTATATAAAATCTCTACACAAGTTTACCATATATTTTTAACTTTTGCAATAAAATATGTTAAATAATATGAACAAAATACGGCACATTGTTAACTTTTAAGCCTTTCAATGTGCCGATTAAGTATTTAATTGTTTAAAGCTGAAGCCATACACAGAAAAAAATACATTATGCTTCATTTACAATTTTTCCCGTAATATGTTCGGGGCGAAGCTCGTAGCAGACAGTATCTTTTGCAAAATTCTGTATTTCGGCTTCAATGTATTCAATATCGGAAGTAAATTTAAGACTCATACGGCGATATATTTCAACGGACCTTTCAGAATCTTCTACAATATGAATTTTTCCGAAAACGATGACACTGCTTATGTTCAATGCCCACTCTCCGTCTTTTCTGAAGCCTTTGTCGTATACACAAAACGAAGCTCTGTTATCAGCGTTTATGGCATCGGTTTTATGACCTTTTTTACCGCTGTGGAAATAGATATATCCGTTTTCTTCGTTATACCAATAATTCATCGGCAAACCGTAGGGATATCCGTTTTCACCGTGAACAGATAAAACGCCTCTTTTTTCTTCACGCAGAATTTCAATAATCCGTGACATTTCAAGGCTTTGCTTCTTTCTTGCAACTTCTCTGAACATAATTTTTCACCTGTGTAAATTGTGAGCTGCAGGAAGCGACGAGGACATCACTCCCTGCATTTTTGATTAAGTAAATTCTATTTTATATAGATAATTATATCACACATAGCCCGGATTTGCAACCGTAGGTATACCCCCTACACTTATTCACTATTCCTATTATTTATTGCATTCTAATAATCGATTTCCCTTTAGTAAATAGTAAAGAGGTAAAAAGACAACCTGCTATCAAAGATTGTTGATTTATCCGAATATCTTATTTCAGAACAGAAATTACAGTTCTCAAATTACTTTGTGAAATTCGAAATAATTGAATCCAATTGAGATTCAGGCACCCCTATCTCTGTAAGAAAGCTATAAGCTTTTTCACTCAGCGTGTCACCGGGAGCATTTTTTATATCATTGTAATACTTGCTCTCCGTAAGCTGTGAGAGCTTTCTTTTTCCGCCGATCTCGGCAAAATTTGAAAACATATAATCATGGAACAAATCTTCTTCAGAAACGCCCAAAAGAGCATTCAGCAAAAACGAAAGCATACCTGTTCTGTCTGTTCCGATGCTGCAATGAACAATTATGGGATAATTGGCTTCATCAGATAAGATTTTGAAAATTTCCAATACCTGTTTATTGTTATCGCCGTGTAAATCACCGCTCCAATCAATAGGACAGCTTATATATGTAACATCTTCACCTAAAGGACTTGATGTTATCCCGCCTGTTTCACCTGTATGCAGCTGTCTTAAATCAAGCTCAGTCTTAATACCCAGGTCCTCAAGCATTGTTTTCTTTCCGGCTTCGGTAATTATAACAGCACATCCGTTGTCCGCACTTTCGTTCAGTCTTCCGCATCTGTATATAAGTCCTTGTTTTGTCTGTGTGCCGTTTTCGGTAAACCAACCGCCTATGTCTCTTACATTGGTAATACCGTCAACATAAATAAATCTCGGTGCGTCACCGCTTGTTGTAAATTTACTTATTTCACTTGTCTTGCCGTCTACACTAACAGTCCAATAATAATCCGTTGCAAGTTCAAGATTGTAAAGTGACAGCTTCCTTTCAACTGTGGTATATGTTTTTGGATTTGTCATATCCCCGTTTTTGCTTATCGATACAACAAATTCAGTAACCTCGTCTTCTCCGTACATCCAGCGAAATTCCACAGCTTCAGGATAGCTTTGCTCCTTTTTGCCGTTGATACCAAACGGAAGCTTATCTGCATTTTTTAATAAATACTTGCTTTGCTTTTCAGTATGTAAGCTTACTAAACAGTCCACAGGATAAACCGCTTCGATTAATGAAGTGCTGTTTTCTGTAGCATTTTTGTTGTCACAACCGGTAAACAAGGTAAATGCAAGCAATACAAGCAGCAAAAAGGATAACATTTTTTTCATTTGAATACTCTCCTTTGTAAAATTCTTATTTGCGAACTCATTATATCATACTTAATGAAATATTGCTACGCAATATGAAATAATCCTTCGGATTATGAAATATTTTGCCTTGGTGGCAAAATGTGAAAAGAGGAGACTCGACAGCATAGCTGTCGCAAAATTCCCATTGTATGTCCGTCAGACTTTGTTTGCCAAAGTCTGACATGGACTATTCTGAGTTTGAGTCTCCATTCTGAATTTGTTTAATAAAAAACAAGAAATGCACAACCATTAAGCTGTGCATTTCTTTTGGCGGAGAAGAGGAGACTCGAACTCCTGCGCCGGTTACCCGACCTACGCCCTTAGCAGGGGCGCCTCGTCACCAACTTGAGTACTTCTCCATGGTGTCGATAATGACTTCTCTATAAATAAAAAAATGGCGGAGAGAGTGGGATTCGAACCCACGGTACGCAGGACGTACGACGGTTTTCAAGACCGTTCCGTTATGACCACTTCGGTATCTCTCCATAATTGCCTAATGATATTACCACATCATAGAGCGCTTGTCAAGAGTTTTGGTGAATTTTTTTATTTTTATTCTTTATGACATTTTATATCATCTTATTATTGACTGTACCGTGTTTTTATTATAGTATTAACTGAGGTGATATTATGATAAAGCTTGCACAGGAACTTAATATACCCCCCTCACTTATTGAAAAAATCAAAAATCTCAGCGGTCGGGAGCTAAAAAAAGTCAATAACTGTACCGCAAAATGCTTTAAGGGTGATTTTTCCTGCCTTAAAAAGGAAAATGACCTTATCCGTCTTGCCGTGATTCTGCAGTGTGCTGTGAAGGTAAAGAAAAAATACAGCGAACTCGCCATAAGCGATGAAATTTATTACGCCACAATGTCTGATATAAAAATATGGTGCGAAAACTGCCAGAATAAAGGTCTGCACAATTACGGGTGGATGAAAAATCACGTAAGCTTTGAGCTTTTCAGGCTCGGCAGGTTGCAGTTTCAGCTTTACGAATGTAAAAACCGTACCCTTTTATATAATAAACTCCCCTTTTCCTACGGCGAAAAGCTGATTTATGTTCATATTCCTCAGGGGGAAAAGCTGGTAAAAGAGGATTGCATTAATGCCTTTAAAACGGCAAACCGCTTTTTTGAAAAATATTTTCCCGATTATAACTACCGCTATTATTTTTCCGAAAGCTGGTTGCTTTATGATAAAAACAAGGAATTTATGTCCCCCGACAGTAATATTCTTGCCTTCTCCTCGCTGTTCACTCACTGCTACAGCGTAAAAATTGACAAGCAGGCAATTGAAAGGATTTTCGGAAAAAGAATGCTTCTGAAGAAAAATTATCCCGAAAAAACTTCCCTTCAGAAAAGTGCCAAGGAATATATGCTGAAGGGCGGAAAATTAGGCACAGGTGTCGCTGTTATGGAAAAGAACATTTTTCTTGACTAGTTCAAGGTGATAATGTATAATTAAATTTAATGATTAAAACGCAGGAGGAAATACCTATGGCATATTTAAGTGATATTGAAATTGCACAGCAGTGCAAAATGCAACACATTACAGAAATTGCAAAAAAGGCTGATGTTGACCTTAAATACATTGAGCAGTACGGCAACTACAAGGCTAAAATCGACCTTTCCCTTCTCAATGATGCAAAAGATAAAAAAGACGGTAAGCTCGTTCTTGTTACCGCTATCACCCCCACCCCTGCAGGTGAAGGTAAAACAACAACAACCATCGGCCTTGCAGACGGTATGAGCCGTATCGGTAAAAAGGTTACAGTTGCTCTGCGTGAGCCCTCACTCGGTCCTGTTTTCGGCGTTAAGGGCGGTGCCGCAGGCGGCGGATACGCTCAGGTTGTGCCAATGGAGGATATCAACCTTCATTTCACAGGTGACTTCCACGCTATCACAAGCGCAAACAACCTCCTTGCCGCAATGCTCGATAACCACATTCAGCAGGGCAACAAATTGGGCATTGATGTGCGCAGAATCACCTGGAAGCGTTGCCTTGATATGAACGACAGACAGCTCCGCTTTATTACCGACGGTCTCGGCGGAAGAATCAACGGTACTCCCCGTGAAGACGGCTTTGACATTACAGTTGCTTCCGAGGTTATGGCTGTTCTTTGCCTTGCTTCCTCAATCACCGACCTTAAGGAAAGACTTTCAAATATAATCGTTGGCTATAACTATCAGAACGAGCCCGTTACCTGCGGACAGCTAAACGCCGCAGGTGCCATGACAGCTCTTCTTAAAGACGCCCTCAAGCCTAACCTTGTTCAGACCCTTGAAGGCACACCCGCTTTTGTTCACGGCGGTCCCTTTGCAAATATTGCCCACGGCTGTAACTCTGTAATTGCAACAAAAACTGCCCTTAAAATGGGCGACTATGCAATCACTGAGGCAGGCTTCGGTGCCGACCTTGGTGCTGAGAAGTTCCTTGACATCAAATGCCGTATGGCAGGGCTTACACCCTCAGCCGTTGTTATGGTTGCAACAATCCGCGCCCTTAAAATGCACGGCGGTCTTAATAAGACTCAGCTCGGTGAAGAAAACATCGAGGCTCTTGAAAAGGGTATCCCCAACCTTCTCAGACATGTTTCAAACATCAAGAATGTCTATAAGCTCCCCTGCGTTGTTGCAGTTAACCGTTTCCCCACAGACACAGACAAGGAAATCGAGTTTGTTATTGAAAAGTGCAAGGCTCTGGGCGTAAACGTATGCCTTTCAACTGTATGGGCTGACGGCGGCAAGGGCGGCGAAGAGCTGGCTAAGGAGGTTGTTCGTCTTTGTGAAGAAGAGGACAACTCAGGCTTCACATTCTCATATAACACAGAAGACTCCATTGAGCAGAAAATCAAGGATATCGTTACCAAGGTTTACGGCGGTGATGATGTTGCTTTCCTGCCTGCAGCTAAAAAGCAGATTGCAAAGCTCACTGATATGGGCTACGGCAACCTTCCCATCTGCGTTGCAAAAACACAGTACAGCTTCTCAGACGATCCCACAAAGCTTGGCGCTCCCGAAGGCTTCACAGTAACTGTCAGAAACGTGAAGGTCAGCGCAGGTGCAGGCTTCATCGTTGTGCTCACAGGCGACATTATGACAATGCCCGGTCTGCCTAAGGTGCCTGCAGCTATGAAGATTGACGTTGACGAACAGGGCAAGATTCCCGGCTTATCCTAATTATGAATTAAGCCAGCCCGAAGGGCTGTCTTTTTTGCAGCTTCTGCAAGAGGCGGGCGGCTCCATTAAAATCGTGGTGCGATTTTACAGCGGCTGCGCC
>JAZSDP010000021.1:0-6523 GCA_045531265.1 Acutalibacteraceae bacterium | reverse complement strand
CGCGTGACTCTTGCGGTGCCCAAAATTCATTGCGACTTTCAGTCTTTGAATTTTGACCGCTGCGCCATTTCGCTCTCCCTTAATCATCCACCGGATGCGGTCAAGCTCAATGCTGCCGATTCCGCCACTCTCGCATATTTACTTGGCACTCTCTCGAGCGCTCGTATACTATAACATCAAAAGCGACAAATGTCAAGCCTTTTTTGAAAATAATTTCAAAAAAATTCTCTTTTTTCTGAGTGTTATTAATGGCGGTTTTAATCCTCGTTGAATGTAGGAACAATTGATGTGTCGCCGAGGAAGGTGTTAAGATTATAAAGAAAAAGTATATGGGAAAAATCAGTCTCTTCCATAATAGCATCCATACTGTCTGTAAGATATCTCGGGTCCACAACAACAATTTTTGAAAAATAAGGTGTAAACATCGGTATCATACAGTTAGCAAAGGAGTCCTTGATTATAAGAAGAACCTTATCATTCTGAGTAACCGTATCAATTATAACCTTGTCGTAGTTTCCACCCATGAAAACCTCATATTTATTCTTTTGTTTAAGCTTACTTTCGTCAAAAAGGCTTGCAGTTTTTATTTGCTTTGATTCGTAGTTTACCGTGTATGTGCCTTCTGCTTTATCAGGAACACAAATCTCAATTATATCCTTCGTTCCCCGGATTCCCGCTTTACCTGAAAGCGTACCTTCAAAATCATCTGTTATGGGGTAAAACTTATATTCTGTTTTTTCGTCAGATATGTTCCATTTTTTTAAAATTCCTTCAAAAACACTGTATGATGCCCTTGCGGTCCAGTGGTGGTCGGTTTTATAAAAAAGCTGTGTACCCTTTTCTTTTTCTTTGAGAAGAAGCTTCGTTGCATCAAGTTTAATCAGGTGCTCTGATTTTACGGAAGAAAAAATCTTTTTTATCTGCTTTTGCTGATCGGGAAGCTGCACACCGTAAGGCAGAAGTTCCTTGTAAATAAAAGAACTGTTAGGCACAAGAAGAAAAAGCTGTTCTGTGTATTTATGATTTTCTGAAAAACTGTCAATTGCGGTGAGCTTTTCTTTGTTGTTTGCCTTTATATACTCAGATTGGGAATCGAAAAGATAACCATTTTTACCAATGTATACCCCGTTTTCTTCCCTTTTACCCATAAGTCGGTCTGTAAATGTTTTCAGAGAAATTGCGCTGTCCCTGAGAGGGAACTGGTCGGAAAGATATCTTTCAACCTCTTTAGTGTAACTGCCGTTTAAAAGCCCTTCACGGGTTAAAACGGGCTTTTCGGAAAGAACTCTGTTTTCCCCTTCGGAAAAGGTTCTGTCAGGTGCCAAAAAGCCGCACAAGCCCAAGCCTGCCGTAAAAAAGCAGAACACAACAGTCAGAATAACCGCAACTGTTTTTACACCGTTGTTGCCGTTCTTTTCTGAGCTTTCCGTATTAAGTTGTATGTTTGTCTGTTCAGGTAAATTGTTCATTGACTTTTCTCCGCAGGGCAATCGTTACCCTAAAATCTGAAATAAAGGAAGGGGTTATATGTTTCACTTATAAGGAAAGCAATACAAAGAATAAATATAACGGTATAAAGCACACTGTTTGCTATAACCAGTGTGTTTTTGTTGTTCGGTCTCGGAAAACGGTCAAAAACTCCGCAGGCGGAAAGGCTCATAATAAAAATACCAAATCCGTTTGACAGAAGGAGATACTTTGCCGTTGGGTCAAATAAGGTGTTACCGGCGGTGCCAAACATTGCCTGAAGATAAGTTACGGCACTTCCGAAATCCTCCGCCGAGAAAAACACCCAGCCGATAATTACAACCGCCATTGTAAGAATTCTTCTTACAGGTATAGGTATAATTTTAAGCACATTTTTAAGAAGATACTTTTCCGCAATAAGAAGTATGCCGTAAAAGGCGCCCCAAGCTATAAAATTCCACTGTGCACCGTGCCACAGACCTGTCAGTGACCACACAATAAGAATGTTGATTATTGTTCTGAAATTGCCTTTTCTGTTACCGCCGAGAGGGATATAAACATAATCCCTAAACCATGAGCTGAGACTTATGTGCCACCTTCTCCAAAAGTCGGTAATGCTAATGGCGGTATAGGGAAAGTTGAAATTGCGCACAAATTCAAAACCCATCATTTTACCGAGACCTACAGCCATATCGGAATACCCTCCGAAGTCAAAATAAATCTGCAATGTGTAGCATATTATTCCTATCCACGCCGTAGTGATGGATATATTATCGTTTCCGAGTCCGGTAATATCAGTATAAACCGCTCCGATTGTATTTGCAAAAAGCACCTTCTTCCCTAGGCCTCTTACAAAAAAGATTATACCGTCTGCAAATTTCTCTCTGGAAACTCTTCTTTCCGTCAGCTGCTTTTCAACATCCGAATACTGAACAATGGGTCCCGCAATAAGCTGAGGAAACATAGTTATGTAGCAGGCAAAAGGTATCAGCTTATGCTGAGCTTTTACCTTGTGCTGATAAACATCTATTATATAAGAAAGTATCTGGAAGGTATAAAATGATATACCTACAGGAAGAGGCAGTTCTTTATTTTCCAAAGAAAGGCCGAACATACTGTTCAGATTTTCTGTTACAAAACCTGAATATTTGAAGTAGCCAAGGACAAACAGATTAAAAATAATGCCGACAATAAAAATAAGCTTCGCTTTTTTCGGTTTGTCATTCAGGAACTGCTGCTCAATATCTATGCCTATATTATAGTTGAAATAAATACTTATCAGCATCAGGAGTATGTATGTAGGCTCGCCCCAGGCATAAAAAAGCAAGCTCACTGCCAGAAGCACGAAGTTCCTTTTCCCGGTTTCCTTTTGCCTGTTACGGCTTAATGGCAGGAAGTATAGTGCTAAAGACAGGGGCAAAAACAAAAACAAGAATACTGAGCTGCTGAATACCATTTTTTTACCTCTGAATTATAAACTGTTTATAAATGCCGAATAAGCTGTTGATACGTCCTCGCCAACAGCATAAAAGATGAAATTCTGTTCTGTTTCAATTATTGCTTTTTCTAAAAGCGCACTCTGCTCCGGTGCATAGGATTCAAAAAGGTTCTTTTTGTCGGTGAGTACCTTTTCAATTTCCTTTGTGAGTGCAGAAATCTGTTCCGTTTCCTTTACTTTAATTATAAGAAGCTCTCTTACATTCATAACCTCATCACTTTTATAATAAACAAAGGAATCAAATTCCTCTGTGTTGAAAGAAAACTGCTTTTTAAGCTCTTTTGCTTTCTGTTCGGCAGTACCTTCAAGATTCATTACGGAAATAACGCTTTCTGCAACCTCAGGTGCGCTTTTTTCACTGATTTTCCCTTCAGAGTTAACGAACATAATAAATGCAATAAGACAAACTATACATACTATTTCGCTGAGTTTTACAATAAACTGCTTCATCCCACAATCCCCTTTTCTTTAACAATGAATCTCAGCCAGTATTTGCTGTAAAAAGTCTTGTTAAGGTGAATGCCGTCAACTCCGTAACATTCGGGGTGAGATTTAAAAACAGATGAACTATCAAGAAATTCGACTTTCAGATCTTTGCACATACTGTTAAGTGCCTTGTTATAGTTGCCGATATTCTTGAAGCGCTCCGCTTTTGCAATTTTTCTGTCAACAGGAAAAAGACCGCTTACAATAATTCTTGTATCGGGGAGGTCTTTTTTTAACTTTTTAATGCGTTTAGTGTAGTTACTTATAAAGCTTTTGCGGTGATTATCATTAGTACCAATCATATTGATACCGTAATGGAGAATAAGTACCTTGGGGTTTACACTGACAATTTTCTTATAGTTTTCATCAAAATGGGTAAAACTTGCACTTACTTTGGTAATAAGACGGTCCGGATTGAGAATATTGTATATCTCAAGTCCGTTCATAAGTGAATCACCCATAATGTAGGTGTTTCTGAAAAGCTTGCGGTAAGTAGTTTTGCCGCTGTCAATTTTTTTAAGAGCCGATTTTATCTCTTTTGGTGTTGCACCGTAGCGTAATGTGTTTTTCTGTTTAAGATCTGCTATTATCTTTTCAACAGCCTTTACATCGGCTGCGGTGTAGCTTCCCAAAATTGCCAAACCGTCTGCCGTTTCCGTCTGTTCATTTTCCGCTTTGGTCATAATACAGGCAAGGTTATAAAGCGGATAAACGGAGATAAGAAGCAGAACAAGCATCAATGATATTATTTTTTTCAAAATCCGTCACCTTTATATTAAAGTATATATTACCGTGAAAAATTAGTCGAAATATATCAATTATAGTTTACATCTTTTTTTATTCTAAATCAATAGCAAAATAATTAATAATATGCTTTATTTTCCAATTATTTTTTTATGTTTGGTTTTAATGCGGTCACATATAATTACAATTCCCGGCCGTAATCAAGGCTGAACTTGACTAAAAAGAATAAAGATGATATTATTAAACTATATATGTCAAAGGAGTTGATTGATTTGACAATAGAAAAGCTCAGACAGTCCGAGCCTCTTTTCGGTGAATACTATGTTGAAACCAAGGTAGCCGAAGGAAGAAATTCAAAGGTTTTCAAGGTCAGCAGAACTCTTGAAGGGGTTACGTCTTATATGTGCCTTAAAACCGTAAAGTTCCCTCGTAACAACGATGAAGTAAGCAAGGCCATTGCTTCGGGCAGATATCTGAATGTTGACGAATACCTCAGCATACTTGAGCAAGAGGTCAGGGTCAATATGGAAAAAATGCTTCAGCTCAAGGATAACGGTAATATTGTCCGCTTTGAGGATTACGGCATAATTAAGGAAAATTCCTGTTTTTTTGTTGTGATGCTCATGGAGCTTCTCACCCCGCTCAGCGATTACCTTAAGGCAGATAAAATCAAGCCTAAGGAGGTAATAAAAATCGGTTGGGATCTTTGCAATGCTCTTGAGGGATTCCGCCACGAGGGTATTATGCACCACAACATAAGACCTGACAATATTTATGTTGACGATAAGGGCAATTACAAACTTGGTGACTTTGGTATAAGCGATATAGGTGAAAGAAAATACGAGGCAGGTGCTTACAGTGCCCCGGAGCTTTTATCCGCAGGAATCGAGGATTCCGCTTCCGATGTTTACTCACTTGGCGTTGTTCTTTATAAACTTCTCAATAACAACAGAGGACCCTTCCTTCCGCCTTTTCCTGCTCCCATTTCTCTCAGCGACAGAGAGCAGGCAACGGTCAAGCGTCTTCGCGGTGACCTTTTCCCCCGACCTGCTAACGCAGATTATAACCTTGCAAAAATAATTTTTAAAGCTACTGCCTTTAATCCGATTGACAGATACGATGCCCCATTCCTTATGAGAAGAGATTTTGAAAAATATCTGCAGGCTCTTGCTGCAGCCCACGTTACTGAACCGACCCCGTCTCCGATTAAAACTCATCAGGTAGGTACACAGACACCGAGAGTCCCCCGTACTGACGGTGCACAAAGTGTTACCGCAGCAGATAAAAACGATTTTGCCGAAGCATTTACAGATGACGATAAAGAAGAAGAAAATACTTCCGATAAGAAGTGGTATTTCATTATCGGTGCACTGGTAATTGTTCTGGCATTGGTAATCGGACTTGTGGCTAAGAGTATTTCTGACGGTAAGGAAGACACAACCACCACAGAGATTATAACCACAACTGAAGAAACAACAACAGAAGTGACAACGACAGAAGAAACCACCACTGAAGAAACTACAACAGAGGAGACCACTACTGAGGAAATCACCACAGAAGAAACCACCACAGAAGAAACTACAACGGAAGAGACTACCACCGAGGAGACTACTACTGAAGAAACAACAACGGAAAAACCGACTTCTCAGGAGGATACGACTGACCCGATTCTTGTAGGTTCAATGAATACTGCAGGTTCACAGAACGATGAAGGCAAATACTACATCAGTGTTGACAATTACACGGTAAGCGACGGCCTTGATGACACATACGATAATAAAATCACCGTAGAAATCGGCGATGACCTTGGTGAGGCTCCCGAGCCCAAGGGTGATGTTTACCTGTATATGATGGTTGGCAGAGTAAATATTCAAACAATAAGGCCGGGCATAGCCGTCAAGGAAAACGATGACGGCACATACACCTGCGAAATCACTATTCACGATGAAGAATTCTTCTACGAGCCTTCCGAGTACAAATATTATCTCTGCTTTGAAGAAGGCGCAATCGAATCTGAAACCTCAATAATTCTTCCGATTCAGATTAAGCTTTAAAAATCACCGCCTCCCGGACCATTTATTAAAGGGAGGCGAATTTTTATTAAAAAATTAAAATATTTATCAAAAAACTATTGACATTTTTATCTGTCAGTGTTATAGTATACGAGCGCTCGAGAGAGTGCCAAGTTAAATATGCGAGAGTGGCGGAATCGGCAGCATTGAGCTTGACCGCATCCGGTGGATGATTAAGGGAGAGCGAAATGGCGCAGCGGTCAAAATTCAAAGACTGAAAGTCGCAATGAATTTTGGGCACCGCAAGAGTCACGCG
>JAZSDP010000047.1:0-3042 GCA_045531265.1 Acutalibacteraceae bacterium | reverse complement strand
CCCATATCAAAGGTACGGTCAGACTTTGTGATAAGATAAACCTCACTTGCTCCTGAAATCTTGATAGCCGCATTCTGCTCTTTTGCTACATTTTCACTGTCGTTAGTACTGTCGAGAACTACTCTTTCCTTTTCACCGCCAACAGCAATAACCTTGGTAAAGCCGCACCAGCCGCCGTCCTTAAGTTCACTTCCTTCGTATGATGGATAGTGTGCTATATGTGCGATATATGTAGCATCATCATCGACAAGCTTTTTATACTGCATATTCTTTTCGTCGCCTGCTCCCCAGCCTCTGAGAGACCAGCAGTCGGCAAGAGAAATGGTCATATTGATTTTTGCACCGAGGCTTGACTTTGTAATTTTTGTGATTGTAACATTGTCCTCTCTTGAAGAGAAGGTCAGTCTTTCCCATCTGCCGAGAATATCGGTGTACTTGACGCCGAGCTCTGCAGTTTCATAGTCTGTCCAGCGGATATAGTCATAATAGGGAAGCTTCGTGCTGTCCGTTCTCAGAACGTGTGAGGGATGATAGGCATAAAAATATGTGGACTGTCTGCCGTCACAATCCCAGGCGGCATTGCCATTCATAACATTCTGTCTTGCGTCATGAAGCTGCCCTGTAACCTCGTCGGGAGTATAACGGGGATCTTTAGACGGCATAAGGAAGTGAATGTTATTATAGATATAACTGTCACTATAGGGCGAGCCTGCCACAGTGACGCCGTTTTCACCGTTACCGCTGACCATACCGGCAAACCAGCTTATGGTATCCTCGTGTTTACTTGCATAGGGTACAAGCTCCGTGTATTCCGTTGCAAAGGCTTTTGTGTGGTCATTTTTAATCATATCAACATCACCTGCTCTCATTAAATTAAGTGTACCCGGGAAGAAGTTTCCTCCGATAATCAGGCATAGCATAATGTTGATAAAGATTTTGATTTTTTCAATGATAAACATATAAACACCTCTCTTTATGGTTTACAATAACATAATACCATAAAAAGGAAAGAGCAAACACGACATAGTTTTATACAATATGTCGTGTTCTCTTAAAGTGATATGTGATAGAATATATTTGTAAATTAGATTGAAAGGAAGTATTTTATGTTTTATACGATGAAGAAAATAATTGCTTCAATGCTGGCTGTGCTTATGTCGATTATGGGCTATATGGATTTTGCAGGAGTAGTTATGAAACCTGAAAATATAATGGCAGAATACTATGTAAGCAATAACGGTAATGACAGCAATGACGGCACTAAAGACAAGCCTTTTGCAACAATAGAAAGAGCAAGAGATGAGGTCAGAAAAATAAACTCTGATATGACCGGAAATATAATCGTTCATATTGCCGAGGGTACATATATCCTTGATGATACTCTCACTTTTGACGAAAGAGACAGTGCAACAAACGGCTTTTCCGTAAAATATGTCGGTAACGGTGAAACTGTTATAAGTGGCGGGCAGGAAATAGGGAACTTCACTTTATTTGATGATGAAAAAAAAATATATTGTGCAAAAGTTCCCGACGGATTCACTTTCCGTCAGTTATATCTTGACGGTCAAAAATTGACAAGAGCAAGAAGCAACACAGACTTTTCAACAAGAATTGTGGGTGCTTCCCGCTTTGATGAAAACGGAAATCTTATCCCTGAAAATCTTAACTACGGCGGTGAAGATTCACTTGTTCCTGCAGCATACGGTGAAGTATATCTTAATTCTTCTGAATTTGGTGACTTCAACAATCTTGAACAGGTAGAGCTTCATGTTCTTACTGCTTGGGTTAAGAATGTGCTGAGAGTCAAGTCTGCTGTTACAAATGACGGCATAACCTCAATCAGGATTCAGGATAATGAAAGCAAGCTTATTTTCAACCGTATGCATCCGAATATTGACGGCTACTCACATATGAGTACCCACGACTTCGTTTATTACATTGAAAACGCTTACGAGCTTATTGACACCGATAATGAATGGTATTTAGACGAGAGCACTGATACGGTTTACATCAAAGTTCCTGAAAGTACAGATATGAATACTGCAAGTGTAATCGCCCCGAGACTTGAAAATCTCCTTACAGTAAAATCACAGAACGGCAGTAAAATTCAAAATCTTTCATTTGAGGGTATCACTTTCCGCTACACCAATTGGACAGTACCCTCTGAAAAAGGTCTTGTTGATGTGCAGGCAGGTATGTATGCAAATTACTGCATTTTCAAAACCAACGATATGGGTGTTTTAAGGCCGTCAGCCGCTGTATATGTTGCAGGTACAGAGAATTTCACCATGAAAGACTGCACCGTAGAAAATATGGGTGCCGCAGGTATTGATTTACATTACGGCACAAAAGATTCTGTTATTCAGGATAATCTTATTCAGAATATCAGTGGTAACGGAATAATGATAGGAAAATTCGTTGTTGATGAAAATACGGATATTCATGTTGTATATAACCCCGAAGATGAGTCCGATATTTGCACAGGTGACAGAATAGTAAATAACCGTGTTATCCATATAGGTACCGACTACGAAAGCTCTGTGGGCATTTGTGCAGGTTATCCCAGAGATATCCTTATTGCAAACAATGAAGTAGCCTATGCACCGTACACAGGCATATCAGTAGGCTTCGGATGGTCAAATGCAGACAATGCAATGAAAAACAACCGTATACTTAACAATGAAATTCATCACACAAGTCAGATTCTTTGTGATGCCGGCGGTATTTACACTCTTTCAAAACAGCCCGGTTCTGAAATGAGCGGAAACTACATTCACGATATTGTGCTTCCCGAGTGGGCAGACTACGGCACAAGCGGTATATACATGGATGAGCAGACCGACGGCTACACAGTAAAGTACAATGTGCTTGAAAACGCTTGCGGTGTAGGTATGAACCGTGTGGGACAGAACGATTATAAAGAGAAAACAATATATATTGATAAAAAATGGAACCCTGTTATTGATTCCATCAAAGACAATGCCGGTATAAATGACAACTTTGATGTATATGCAAAATTATTCTATTAAACATCAAACTCCC
>JAZSDP010000040.1:0-1653 GCA_045531265.1 Acutalibacteraceae bacterium | reverse complement strand
CTTCGGTCTTCATGCCTTCGTCAACGAGGTCACAAGCGATCTTCAGAGCAGCCTGAGCGGTTCTCTTACCGTTTCTGGTCTGGAGCATGTAGAGCTTTCTGTTTTCAACAGTGAACTCCATGTCCTGCATGTCGTGGTAGTGGTTTTCGAGGATCTCGCAAACCTTCTGGAACTGCTCGAATGCAGCAGGGAACTTGTTAGCCATTTCAGCGATGGGCATAGGAGTACGAACACCGGCAACAACGTCTTCACCCTGAGCGTTTACAAGGAATTCACCCATAAGGCCTTTGTCACCTGTAGCGGGGTCACGAGTGAAAGCAACACCAGTACCGCAATCGTCACCCATGTTACCGAATGCCATAGCCTGAACGTTAACAGCAGTACCCCATGAATAAGGGATATCGTTGTCACGACGGTAAACGTTTGCACGGGGGTTGTCCCATGAACGGAAAACAGCCTCAACAGCGCCCATAAGCTGTTCTTTGGGGTCTGAGGGGAAGTCTTTACCGATTTTTGATTTGTATTCAGCTTTGAACTGACCTGCAAGTTCCTTGAGGTCTTCAGCAGTAAGCTCAATATCCTGAGTTACGCCTTTAGCTTCTTTCATTTCGTCGATAAGCTGCTCGAAGTATTTCTTACCAACTTCCATAACAACGTCGGAATACATCTGGATGAATCTTCTGTAGCAGTCATAAGCCCAACGAGCATTGCCTGACTTTGCAGCCATAACTTCAACAACTTCTTCGTTAAGACCAAGGTTAAGGATTGTATCCATCATACCGGGCATGGATGCACGAGCACCGGAACGAACAGAAACGAGAAGGGGATTTTCTTTGTCGCCAAATTTCTTGCCAACAACGCCTTCCATTTTGTCGATGTATTCCATGATCTGTGCCTGGATTTCATCGTTGATTTTTCTGCCGTCCTCATAGTACTGAGTACAAGCTTCAGTTGTGATTGTGAAACCCTGAGGAACAGGAAGACCGATGTTAGTCATTTCTGCAAGGTTTGCACCTTTACCACCGAGAAGCTCACGCATTGAAGCGTCGCCCTCTGAGAACAAATAAACGAATTTCTTGCTCATAATTTACCTCCAATAAATTTTTTGCGCATTTTGGCGCAATTAGAGTTATTACACCATCGCTCATTGTAACACATATTTTCAAAATTTTCCATAGTTTAAAGGTAAAAAACATATAATAGAACAGAAAAATTTTTGGTAAAGATAGACAGAAAGCACCGCAAAAGCGGTGCCTCCTCTTAATATTTATCTTTTATCTTCTTTTCGTTTGAATATACACTTGTGGTGTCGTCCTTATAAGCCTTAATCTTATAGGTGTAGGTTTTGCCCTTCTTTGCAGATTTATCTGTATAAGTTACCTTTGTTGAGCCTTTTACAGTTGCAATTTTTTTATAAGAGCCACTACCTGTTTTGCGGTAAACTCTGTATCCTTCTGCACCAGTAATTTTATTCCATTTAAGAACAATACCCTTCTTTGTGCTTGAAGGTGTTTTCAAGGTTGTATCTGCAAGGTAAAGGATTGATTTTGAACTTGAAGCAGAGGATGAACCTGCTTCATTTACAGCTTTAACATAATAGTAATATTTCTTGCCTGATGAAGCTTTTTTATCGGTATAATAAGTTTTGCTTGT
>JAZSDP010000056.1:0-5354 GCA_045531265.1 Acutalibacteraceae bacterium | reverse complement strand
CTGCACGCTTAACACCGAGTCTCTTTGATTCTGAGTCACGGCCGTTACGGGTTGAACCCATACCTTTTTTGTGAGCGAATAATTGAATGTTTATCTTAAGCATTTGTTACACCTCCGTATTATTCTTTTAAACAGTTTTTTCTTTGCAGATGATATATTCCTTATAATCCTCTGCCAGGGCGTTTACATGAAGAAGAAATCCTTTCATAACTGCCTGAACCTCTGCTTTGTCACTTTCGCAGATGAATCTGAGATAACCCTCATCAACCTCTGCTTCTCCGTATTCTCCGATTACATCGGTTACGGTGTTGACGGTCATATATGCTGCTGAAGAAACCGAAGCACAGATAATGTCGCTTCCCTCTTCGGCATAACCGCTGTGACCTGAAATTTCAAAGCCTTTAAGGATACCCTCTTTTTTGTAAAAGGTTGCCTTAATCATTAAGCGTTGATAGCTGCGATTTCAACCTTTGTGTAAGGCTGTCTGTGGCCCATCTTACGCTTAGCGTTCTTCTTGGGCTTGTAAGTGAATACAACAACTTTCTTGCCCTTACCGTTCTTGATTGCCTTTGCTGTTACTGTTGCGCCTTCAACATAGGGAGCACCAACCTTGATGCCGTCGTCTGCGCCAACTGCGATAACCTTGTCAAAGGTAACCTCGGAGTCTGCTTCAACGTCAAGCTTTTCGATGAAGAGAACGTCGCCTGCTTCAACCTTATACTGCTTGCCGCCTGTTTCGATAATTGCGTACATAGTTTCTTTCCTTCCTTTATTATGGACTCGCTACTTTGGGGCGGAATTTATCACTTTTGGTGCATCAAAACGCACCGCCCGTAATATGCGGTATGAATGAGTTTATCACAGATGTAAAGTATTGTCAATAGCTTTTACAACTTTTTTTGTGCTTTTTCGGGAAGGGTACTGATTATATATTCTCAACCTTAATAAGATTTGTGTTGCCGCTCTGACCGTTGGTAACTCCGCCGGTTATAATGATTTTATCGTCCTTCTTAAGGTCAAATACTTCCTTGGTAAGCTTCTTTGCCGTGTAGAAAAGCACCTCCGTTGAAGGAAGCTCCTCACACATGATGGGTGTTACACCCCAGGACAGATTCAGCTTGCGCCAGGCTTTCTCGTCGGTGGTGAGGCCTGCAATATCAACAGGTGAACGGAATCTTGAAACCATTCTTGCCGTAACGCCTGAAATTGAGCACACGGCAATTGCCTTAGCCCCTATATCAATGGACATACTGCAGGTTGCGTGAGAAATTGCATCAACAGTGTTTTTGATAATGAACTCCGCTGAGAGAAAACGCTTTTTATAATTGATATTCTTCTCCGTCTGCTCAGCTATTCTGGACATAGCCTCAACAGCTTCAACGGGATGCTTACCCGCGGCAGTTTCACCTGAGAGCATAATTGCACTTGAGCCATCATAGACCGCATTGGCAACATCGGAAATTTCAGCCCTTGTGGGGCGCTGATTCACTATCATACTTTCAAGCATTTCCGTTGCGGTGATAACTCTTTTACCCTTGAGACGGCATTTTGTGATAAGATACTTCTGAATTGCAGGAAGCTCCTCATAAGGAATTTCAACGCCCAGGTCACCTCTTGCAACCATTACACCGTCGCATTCAGCCATAATCTCTTCAATATTATCAACGCCCGAACGGTTTTCAATTTTTGCTATAAGCTCAATACCGCTGATACCGTTTTCGGACAGGAAGCTTTTTACATCAATAAGGTCCTGAGCGCAGGAAACGAAGGAACAGGCAATAAAATCCACATCCTGCCGGGCACCGAAAAGAATATCATTCTTATCCTGCTCACTGAGGTAGACCTGCTTCAATAACTTACCGGGGAAGGCCATACTCTTTCTGTCGGAAAGTCTGCCGCTGTCAAGCACTGTACAGACTGCATCGGTTTTTGACAGCTTCTTTACCTCAAAGCGGATAAGACCGTTGTTGAGAAGAATAATATCTCCCGCATTGAGCTCTTCTATCATACCCTTATAGGAAACGGAAACTCTTTTCTCATCGCCGACTATATCCTCTGTTGTAAAGGAAAATTCATCACCCTGCCTAAGGTCAACAAAGCCTTCCTTAAAGGTAGCTATGCGGTATTCGGGGCCTTTGGTATCAAGCAGAAGAGCAATAGGTAATCCGAGCTTTTCCCTTACTCTTTTTACCATAGCTATTTTATTTTCATAGTCCTCATGGGTACCGTGGGAAAAGTTAAGGCGTACAACATTGACACCGCTGAGGCACATTTTTGTAAAAACTGCCTCGTCACTGCAGGAAGGTCCCATAGTTGCTATAATTTTTGTTTTTCTCATTTCACATTACTCCTGAACAGCATTATAATTCATTATAAAGTATACCACAAAAGGAAGCTGTTAGCAATATAAAAGAAAAGGCTCTGTAAAAAACTTGTGTCTTTTTACAGAGCCTTTTAAGCATATTAACCTTCTATAACCTTTGCGATTTCTTTTCTGTATTCGCTGAGTCTTGCCTGAGATAACTCCTTGGTCTTATCCTGAATTGAATAGTAAACCTTTATTTTAGGCTCTGTGCCTGAAGGTCTTACTGCCATCCATGAGCCGTCAGACCAAAGGTATTTAAGCACATTTTCCTTAGGAAGGTCACGCACACCCTTTTCAAAATCCACAACCTCACTGATACCTTCAAAAAGGTCAGTGCCCTTGTTTCTGAAATAAACCATAAGCTGCTGAATCTTCTCGGCACCGTCCTTGCCCTTTAAGGTGAAGGAATCAAGATGGTCAAGATAATAGCCGTACTGCTCATAAATTTCGTTAAGTCCGTCAACAAGGGTCATACCTCTGTTTTTGTACCATGCAGCCATCTGGCAGATAAGCATTGAAGATACAACAGCGTCCTTATCCCTTGCGTGAGTACCTACAAGGTAGCCGTAGGATTCCTCGTAGCCGATGATAAATTCCTGCTCGCCCGATTCTTCATACTTGTTCATCTTATCACCGATGTACTTGAAGCCGGTGAGGGTTTCTTCAATCTGTAAGCCAAAGGCTCTGCCGATATTAGCGCCGAGCTCAGAGGTTACAATTGTTTTTACAAGGGTTGATTTTTCTGAAAGGGAAGCCTTTTTCATTGTAAGCACAAAGTTTACAAGAAGTGCTCCCGTCTGATTGCCCGTGAAAAGAACATAGCTGTCTCCGTCTTTTACGGCAATACCTACTCTGTCGCAGTCGGGGTCAGTGCCGAAAACAAGGTCAGCATCAATTTCCTTTGCCTTTTCAATTGCAATGGTGAGTGCATCTTTTTCTTCGGGGTTTGGGCTTCTTACAGTGGAGAAATTACCGTCAGGCATTTCCTGCTCTTTTACAACGGTAACATTCATATTTTGGATCATATGTCTTACGGGGATATTGCCCGTGCCGTGAAGAGGTGTATAAACAATTTTAAGGTCGCTTTCTTCTTCATAAAGGGACTGCTTTTTTATTGCTTCATAATAATCGGCAAGGACCTCATCGCCAACCATTGTGATGTTTTCATCACTGTCGGAGAAGGGTATCACGGAAAAGTCTGTAATTTCATTTATAAAGCCGATTGCAGCCCTTGCATCGTCAGTGCATAATTGACAGCCCTTTTCGTCGTATACCTTATAGCCGTTGTATTCCTTAGGGTTATGGGAAGCGGTGAGCATAACACCTGCCGTACAACCGAGATATCTTGTTGAAAAGGACAGCACAGGTACGGGTACAAGAGTTTTAAAAAGGTAAACCTTAAAGCCGCAGGAAGCAAAAATACCCGCCGCAGTTCTTGCAAAAAATGCTGAGTTGTTTCTTGAGTCGTAAGCAAGGACAACCTTGATTTCGCCTTCATTTTTACTCTTGAGATATTTTGCAAGTCCGTAGGTTGCTTTACCAACGGTGTATTTATTCATTCTGTTTGTGCCTGCACCCATAATGCCGCGAAGGCCGCCGGTACCGAAGGCTAATTCTTTATAAAATCTGTCTTCAATTTCTTTTTCGTCAGTTATGCTTTCGAGTTCCTTTTTTGTTTCCTCATCAAATGTGAGCCACTCGTTGTACTTTGCCTTGTAGTCCATTAAATCACAACCTTTTTGATTATTTTGCCTCTTTAATTTTTCAAGAAGCCTATTCAAATTTATTTTAACACATATTATTTTATTATACAAGAATGTGAAGCAAAAAACATTACTTTTTTATTTTCAAAACAGTACAAATTAATTCTCAAAATAAGTATACTAATTGTCAAAAATGGTCATTGACTTTGCATTTACATAAGCCTATAATATCGGGGTTGCAAAAAACTTTGAAAACAAAAGAAGGTTAAAAAAATGGAAACTCTTTTAAGTATCGCAATCGCTCTTTCGGCAGGACTTCTTATGTCCCGCGTTGTAAAGCCTCTCAAACTCCCTGCAGTTACGGGCTACCTCGTTGCAGGTATTCTTATAGGCCCCTACTGTCTGGGTCAGTTAGGTCTTTCGGGTATCGGCTTTATAAATCACGCTGAGGTATCCGCTTTAAGCGTTATGAATGATATGGCTTTAGGCTTCATTGCTTTTGCAATAGGCGATGAATTCCGCCTTTCGCAGCTTAAGCACACAGGTAAGCAGGCAACAATTATAGGTATTCTTCAGGCAGTTATCACAACGGCTGTTGTTGATGCAGCCCTTATCGGACTTCATTTCATTCTTGGCGAAGACAAGCTGCCGCTTTCAAGTGCAATCATTCTCGGTGCAATTGCTTCAGCAACAGCGCCTGCTGCAACACTTATGGTTGTACGTCAGTATAAAGCAAAGGGTAAATTAACTAACCTGCTTCTTCCCATTGTTGCCCTTGACGACGCCGTAGGTCTTATAATTTTTGCAATCTCCTTCGGTGTTGCAAAAGCCCTTGTAAACGGCGAAGCAAACCTTGTTTCAATTCTTGTGGATCCCCTTGTGGAAATTGCAGCTTCACTTGTTATCGGTGCAATAATAGGATACATTCTTGCATGGGCGGAAAAATATTTCAAGTCCAATTCAAAAAGACAGGCTCTTGTTGTAACAGCCATTTTCTTTGCAGTTGCAGTTTCAAAGGTCAAGCTTCAGCTTGGCCCAGTACATCTCGGATTCTCTCCCCTTCTCGTTTGCATGATGCTGGGTACAATCTTCTGCAATGTGTGCGACTTCTCTGCCGACCTTATGCAGAAAACCGACAAATGGACAGCACCTCTTTTCATCCTGTTCTTTGTTCTCAGCGGTGCAGAGCTTGAATTCTCCGTTTTCGCCGATATTTCAATTATAGGCATCGGTATTGCATATATAGTTGCCCGTTCATTAGGTAAATGCTTCGGTGCAAGATGGGG
>JAZSDP010000006.1:0-107139 GCA_045531265.1 Acutalibacteraceae bacterium | reverse complement strand
GCAACAAGAAGGTTGGGGATTGCCTTTGTGAAGCCTTCGCCACCGATTTCAAGACCGCCGTTCTGATAGTGAAGTGTGGGATAAACAAGGATGGGTTCTTTTCTCATATCAATGCCGTAGTTGAGATACATACGGAGCATTGCGGGAATTCTCTTTTCAATTGTACCTTCACCGCCGAGAATTTCAATCATCGGAGTATCAAGCCATACGCCCTTGCCCTGAGGAGTATCAACACCCTTACCGTTAGCACATTCACGGATAATTGCAGATGCGGAAACGTCTCTTGTTTCGAGGGGGTGAGCATAAGCTTCGCCGTCTTTATTAACAAGCATTGCACCGAGTGAACGAACCTTTTCAGTTACAAGAGCACCGAAAAGCTGTGACGGATAAGCAACACCTGTGGGGTGGTACTGGATTGTGTCCTGATAAAGCAGAGGTGCACCTGCTCTGTAGCCGAGGATAAGACCGTCAGCTGTTGCACCGTAGTGGTTTGAGGTGGGGAAGTTCTGATAATGGAGTCTGCCTGCACCGCCGGTTGCAATAACAACTGTCTTTGCCTTTGCAACAAGGTAGTCACCTGTTTCCATATTAAGAAGAACTGCACCTGCAACCTGACCCTTATCGTCCTTGATAAGTTCAACTGCTGAAGTGAATTCAACAACTGGAATCTTTCTGTTAAGAACCTCGTCACGGAGGTTTCTCATAATTTCTGCACCTGAATAGTCCTTACAAGCGTGCATTCTCTTTCTTGAAGTACCGCCGCCGTGGGTTGTAACCATTCTGCCGTCATCGTCCTTATCGAACATAACGCCGAGCTCGTTGAGCCACTTGATAGCGTCGGGAGCTTCCATAACAAGTCTTCTGAGAAGCTCAGGTCTTGCAGCAAAGTGTCCGCCGCCGAAAGCATCAAGATAATGCTGAACAGGTGAATCGTTTTCCTTATCAGCAGCCTGAATACCGCCTTCAGCCATCATTGTGTTGGCGTCACCGATACGAAGCTTGGTTACCATAATAACCTTTGCGCCTGCTTCGTCAGCTTCAATAGCTGCAGAAGAGCCTGCACCGCCGCCACCGATAACAAGTACGTCGCAATCATAGTCAACCTTGCTTAAATCAACACTTTCTGTAAGAAGAATTGAGTTTGAGTGAAGAAGCTCTGTAAGTTCCTTGGGAGCCTTTTCGCCCTTGTTGGGGCCAACCTTGATTTCTGCAAAACCGTCTGCTCTGTAGTCAGGATGGTAAGCCTTGAGAAGGGTGTCCTTTTCTTCTGCCGTCATTCTTCTCGGCTCTGTTTTCATTCTTTCTGCTCTTGTTGCTTCAACCTTTTTGATTGATTCACGCATTTCTGAAGTAAACATCTGTGAGTACCCTCCTTATTTCTCAATTTCTCTTGTGTTGTAGAGTTCTTTCATTTCCGTAATGGGCTTCTGCATAATCTTTTCAATCATATCGTCATATGCACCCTTGCGGATTTCTTCAACTCTTACCTTAAGATGCTCTGTTTCGGGAGCAATGTACTTACCGACAAGACGTCTTGCAAGAAGACCTACCATGGGATGGGAGATTTCTGCGGGACATCTTACACTGCAGCAGCCGCAGGCTACGCAGTCGAAGGATTCTTCTGCACATTTTTCAAGTTCGCCTCTCTGAGCGTATGCGATGTACTGCATAACATTGAGGTCCTGAGTACAAGCCTTTGTGCAGGCGTTACAACCTATACAGCTGTAAATTTCGGGATAAAGCTCCATCATAATCTGCTGAGTGGGCTTAATATCGTCAATTGAATAAGTTCTCTTATCGTTGGGGAAGAATGGAATTGAAGCAACATACATTCCGTCTTCAACCTGCTTCTGGCAGGCAAGGCAGGTCTTGAGTGTGTTGTCTCCCTTGATTCTGTAAATGGTGGCACAAGCGCCGCAGAAGCCGTGACGGCAGCCGCAACCTCTTGAAAGTGTGTAGCCTGCATATTCCATAGCGGTCATAATTGTCATATCACCGGGCACTACATACTTTTTGCCGAAGAAAAATACATTAACCATATTGCTCATTTTCTGTCAGTCCTTTCTGTATACTGTCTTTCGATTAATACTCATCGGGAAGCTCGTCAACTTCGTCGCAACGGAAAACGGGGCCGTCCTTACATACATACTTTGAGCCGATGTTACATCTGCCGCATTTACCAACACCGCATTTCATACGAAGCTCAAGGGTTGTGTATGCCTGAGTTTTTGTAAAGCCCATTTCCGTGAGGGCTCCGAGAACGAACTTAATCATAATCGGAGGACCGCAGACAAGAACAGTTTTGTCTGTTTTCATATTAAGCTCCTTCAGGTAAGAGGGAACGAAGCCTACATGACCGTCCCAACCGTCCTGAGGTCTGTCGATTGTGAGATATACATTTGTATCCTTAGCCTTCATCCACACATCCTGGATTTCCTTGAGCTGAACAAGGTCATCAGCAGAACGGGAGCCGTAAAGGATATCAACGGTGCCGTAATCGTCTCTGTTATCAAGAACATAGTTGATTACACTGCGAAGAGGTGCAAGACCGATACCGCCGGCAACGAAAAGAAGATTCTTGCCTTTGAGCTCGGTATCAACGGGGAAGTTGTTTCCGTAAGGACCTCTTACCATAATTTCATCGCCAACCTTAAGGTCGTGAAGATAATCCGTAAGAACACCGCATTTTTTGATTGAAAACTCCTGGAAAAGCTTGTTTGTGGGTGATGATGTAATTGAGAACATAGCCTCACCTACACCGGGTACACAAAGCATTGCGCACTGACCGGGCTTATGCTCAAAAAGCTTTCCGCCTTCGGGTGCTTCAACACGGAAGGTTTTAACATCGGGAGTTTCCTTGCGTATATCTGTAATTACGCCCACCATGGGCACAAGGGTATCTAATTTATAATTCTGATGGCAGGTACATTCACTCATTTTGAACTGTCCTCCTTACTGAAAGCCTTAATAACCTTAACAATGTTGGTTGATGCGGGACACTTGTCAACACATCTGCCGCAGCCTACACAGGAATACATTCCCTCATTATTTGCGGGGAAATAAACAAGCTTATGCATAAATCTCTGACGGAAACGCTGCATCTGGCTTGTTCTGTTGTTACCGTGAGCCATCATTGTGAAATCTGAATACATACATGAGTCCCAGCAGCGGTATCTCTGAACGCCGTTACCGGTGTCATAATCCTTAAGGTCATAGCACTGGCAGGTGGGACATACAAAGGTGCAGGTACCGCAAGCAAGACAGGGCTTGTAAAGGTCCTTCCAGAGCTCGGAATTGAACTTTTCATCTGTTGCATCGCCGTGCCATGAATCAAGTGAAAGATTAGTATAGGGAAGACGTGAAAGAATAGCCTTGATGCTTTCCTTTTCTTCTTCCACAGCACTTTCGTCGCAGTCTTCAAGAAGCTCAGCACAAATTTCTGTAAGCTTTTCACCCTTTTCGGTGTTCTCTTTCCAATAAAGGAAGTCACCCTTGAACCAAGCAGTAACGTCACCCTTGGGCTCTTCGGGATTTACACCGAACACGGTACAAAAGCAGCTTTCCTCAGGCTCAGAGCAAGCCAGAGCAACGGTAATGCAGTGCTCACGCCTTGCAGCGTAAAAGGAGTCAACGGGATGTGAAAGGAAAACTCTGTCAAGCACCTGGGCACCCTTGAGGTCACAGCCTCTGATACCGAAAAGCACGAAGGATTCGCTCTGAAGCTCTTCCTGATTAATCTTGATTTTTCTGTCCTCTTTTGTAACGGTGTAAAGAGTTTCGCTCTGAGGGAAGAAGGCTTCCTTAGCGCTCTTTACCGTTTTAAGGGTTTCAAGGTCTACCTTGCTTTCGGCAGTATAAATGCCGAAATTGGTCTGGCCTGCTTTTTTCTGGGGGATATATAATCTCTGTGTGGCGGAAATAAGGTCAAAAAGCTTTGTGAGATTTTCTCTTTGAATCTTTTTCATTTTCTCTTATCTCCTTTCGTCAGCTTCCATATCACCGAGGGTGAAATCGGTGAGGGGGCCTTTGCTCTCTGCATCGGCACCTGCCTGGAATTCGCCGTAATATTCGTTTATATCCTTAATGAACTTTCTGTTGAAAAGGTGAAGAGGAATGCCCTGAGGACAAACTCTTGAGCATTCACCGCAGTCAGTGCATCTGCCTGCAACGTGGAAGGCACGGATAATGTGGAACATACTTTCATTGAAGGGGTCAACATTTGCCTTCTGTTCACTGTCGAACTTGGTTGAGTCAAATACACACTTTCTGCAAGAGCAGGCAGGACATACGTTTCTGCAAGCGTTACATCTGATGCACTTTGAAAGCTCACGCTGGAAGTATGCAAATTTATCTTCCGGAGTAAGATTTTCAATTATTTCAACATCCTCGAAGCGGTCCTTATCAAGGGTATCGGCAGATTCAAGCATAAGCTCGTCATAAATCATATGCTCCTTACCCTTACATACGTGACATCTTTCAAGCATTGAATCCTTGTAAGAAACAGTCTTGTCACCGTAAAGAGTTTCAACCTTAAGCTCATTGCAGTCACCGTCAATTTCAGCACCTGAAACACTGAGGATACCTTTGATTCCCTGAGCCTTGATGTTTTCAATGCTGAGCTTACCCTTACAGCCCACACCGATGATGTAAGCCTTTTCTCTGAGGACTCTGTGCTCTTTAATAAGCTGATTGAAGGAATATGTGTCGCAGGGTTTAAGAAGAATGGCTGTTACGCCTTCAAGGTTTGAGCCCTTGATCATATATTTTGAAAGGTTAGCTCCGCAGAAGCCGTCATAAACGAGTTCGCTGAGCTCTTCTACGGAATTGAAGTATGCGGGTTCGGGATTGAAGGCAAAGTCGCCTTTTTTCCAGCCAAGTACACGCTGTACCTTACCGCTTTCCATAAGTTCCTTTAAGCGGGAAATCAGTTCTTGCATCTCAAATCCCCCAATCTTACATTTTTACCGAGCTTCTGCACGGTCTCTACAAAGTCGTTCATAGTCTGTGAGAACTTAACACCTTCTGCCGCACTTACCCATTCAACACGGGTTCTGCCTCTTTCAATGCCCATATAGTCAAGCATTGAGAAAAGAAGGGTCATTCTTCTTCTTGCATAATAGTTACCTGTGCTGTAATGGCAGTCACCGGGATGACAGCCGCAGATGATAACGCCGTCTGCACCCTTTTCAAAGGCACGGAGAATAAACATAGGGTTAACTCTGCATGAGCAGGGAACACGGATAATCTTTACATCGGCGGGATAAGCCAAACGGCTGCTGCCTGCAAGGTCAGCACCGGCATAAGAACACCAGTTGCAGCAGAATGCCACAATTTTGGGTCTGAATTCTTCGTTGTTTATCGACATATAGCATCCACCTCCGCAATAATCTGTCTGTTAGAGAAGCCCTGAAGGTCCATAACACCTGAGGGACAGGCAACGGTACAAGCACCGCAGCCCTGACAAAGAGCGCTGTTGACAACGGCAACTCTGTGAGTTTTTCTGATACCGTGGTCATTGATAAGCTTATCCTCATAGGAAATAGCACCGTAGGGACATACATTTGCACAAGCTGAACAGCCGTTACAAAGAAGCTCGTCTGCCTTGGCAGTGCAGGGGTTGGTCATAAGCTTATCCTTGGCAAGAAGTCCCACAACCTTGATTGCTGCGGCACCTGCCTGAGATACGGTTTCGGGAATATCCTTGGGGCCCTGACATACACCTGAAAGGAACACACCCGCTGTGGGTGATTCAACGGGACGAAGCTTCGGATGAGCTTCTGTGAGGAAGTTATTTGTATCAATACTTGCAGTAAGCATTGTTGCAATGTTTCTTACGGAAGGATTGGGCTCAATTGCAGCGGCAAGAACAACCATATCAGCGTTGATTTTAAGCTGCTTGCCGTCAATAAGGTCAACACCGTGAACAAGAAGTGAGCCGTCTGCCTGGGGGGCAACCTTGCCTACCTGACCCTTGACGTAGTTTACGCCGTATTCTTCAACGGCTCTTCTGTAGAACTCGTCAAAGTTCTTACCCGGTGTACGAACATCGATATAGAAAACAGTTACATTTACATCGGGATATTTATCTCTTATAAGCATTGCGTGCTTTGCTGTGTACATACAGCAGATTTTTGAGCAGTAGGGCTTACCCTTGCTTTCATCACAACGGGAGCCTACACATTGAATAAATACAATTTCCTTGGGAGCCTTACCGTCGGAAAGGCGTTCAAGGTGACCCTTTGTGGGGCCTGCCGCATTCATAATTCTTTCAAGCTCAAGGGAGGTGATAACATCCTTGCTCTGTGAATAGGAATACTCTTCAAGATTGTCAAGCTTGATTACCTCAAAGCCCGTTGCAACAACAATTGCACCGTACTTCTGGGTAACAATCTCGTCCTCCTGCTTATAGTCAATTGCTCCTGCCTGACAGAATCTTTCGCAGACACCGCACTTACCTGTTTTAAGCTTTATGCACTGTGTGGGGTCAATAACGGGTACATTGGGAATAGCCTGAGCGAAGGGAGTGTAAATTGCAGGGCGGTTATTAAGACCGCTGTTGAATTCGCTGAGTGCTTTCTTACTGGGGCATTTTTCCATACATACGCCGCAGCCCGTACACTTATCCATATTGACATATCTTGCTTTTTTTCTGATATCTACGGTGAAGTCGCCGACAAAGCCTGATACCTTTTCTACTTCACTGTAAGTGTAAAGAGTGATTTTCTCGTGAGCTGCCGCATCAACCATTTTTGGAGTAAGGATACAAGCAGAGCAGTCGAGAGTGGGGAAGGTTTTATCAAGCTGAGCCATCTTACCGCCGATTGAAGGAGTCTTTTCAACAATGTCTACCTCGTAGCCTGCATCGGCAATATCAAGAGCAGTCTGGATACCTGCGATACCGCCGCCGATAACGAGAGCTCTTTTTGTAACACCGCTTTCACCTGCCTGAAGGGAGGTGTTAAGGTTAACCTTTGCAATAGCGGCTCTTGTGAGGATAACTGCCTTTTCGGTTGCTTCCTCCATATCCTTGTGGATCCATGAGCACTGCTCACGAAGGTTTGCGATTTCAACCATATAGGGGTTGAGGCCTGCCTTTTCAGCACATTTTCTGAATGTTGCTTCGTGCATTCTGGGAGAGCATGAGCAAACGACAATACCTGTAAGGCCTTTTTCCTTGATTGCCTGAGCAATCTTTTCCTGACCTGCTTCAGAGCACATATACTGGTATTCTTCAGCATGAACAACACCGGGCTCCAATCTTGCAAGTTCAACAACTCTTTTAACGTCAACCGTTGCTGCAATATTACTACCGCAGTGGCAGACAAATACGCCTATTGATTGCATGTGCTCACCTCCTGAACTTTCTGAATGCACTGACTAACAGCTGCTGGGGCATATCCTCGTCTATAAGAGCAGGGATTTCATCCGGAACAAGGTAGCTGCCGCCTTTTTCTCTTACAACAATCTGTCTTGCAGCATCAACTATCTTACCCGGCTTAACATCACGGGGACATCTTTCAACGCAGGCGAAGCAGGAAAGGCAAACCCAGAGGGAGTCGCACTTTGCCAAAGCTTCAACATCCTCGTTGATTACATAGGATACAAACTGATGGGGTTTGATATCCATTTTTTCGTATGAGGGGCAGGATGCGGAGCACTTGCCGCACTTCATACACTTAAGAGGATTGGTTCCGCTGATTTCCTGAACCTTTTCGGACTGTCTTTTCTTAGAAGTTTCCACTTGCGTCTACCTCCTCTTTAACTCCGAGAGCCTCAGCAAGAAGCTCTGTGAAATAAATAACAGGGATATCCTTTTCGCTGTTCTTTGTAAGATTATACTGACAAAGAGGACAAGCGGTGATAAGAGCTTCTGCTTCAAAGGAAACTGCACTGTCCGTTACGGTGTTGCACATTTTCTTTGAAAGCTCGTTATCCTTAAGGGAGATATATCCGCCGCAGCATTCATTACGGTAGGGATATATAACGGGTTCAGCACCGAGGGCCTTTATAAGCTCTTCCATAACTGAGGGGGTTTCAGGGTTATCGAACATAAGAATATCAGAGGGGCGCAGAAGAAGGCAACCGTAATAGGCACCGATTTTTCTGCCCGTAAGAGGATTGACAACCTTCTTTTTAACTTCATCAAAACCGATTTTGTCACGGATAACTTCAAGGAAATGGAGAACCTCGGTTTCGCCGAGATAAGGCTCATCGAGCTTCATATAGTTGTTTGCTCTCGTTCTGATATCCTCAACATTTCTCATATCGTCATTCACTCTTTTGACAACATGATAGCAGGCAGAACAGAGAGTAACAAGCTCCTGTCCCTTTTCCTTTGCATCATTGAGCACTCTGACAGAAGAAAGCTTTGTAGCGATTTCATCACTTGAAAGAGGATATACACCGCCGCAGCACTGCCAGTTTTCGATTTCTTCCAGCTCAAAACCAAGTGCTTTTGCCGATGCTCTTGCATAAGCGTCAAGCTTTTTTGCCTTGGTTCTTAAGGTACAACCCGGATAATAACTGTACTTCATACATCTATGATCCTTTCTTTTTTGATTTCTCGCACCATGCAGCGCCCTGACCCCGGTTTCTCAGTTTTTCTCCAACATTTACGGCCGTAAAACACCAACATAGTTTATCCGATATATGATAGCATTTTTCGAAAGAAAAAACAATGTTTTACGACAAATTTTATTAAATGTTTCATATAAATTTTATTGGAAAGGTATATCTTTTTTGATATAACCGACGGAGTAGTCAGCGTATGAAAAAACGACCCTTGGGCGGCACTTCATAAGGATGTTAAGCCTTATGGAGTGCCGTCCAAGGGTCGCTAAGGTATTATGCTTTGATTCTGAAGCCTCTTTTAAGAAGCATTACCTATTGAACGGAAAAAGCTTCTGATTTTGTCAATTATATTTCTGAACATATCAGCAACTTTATTCAGAAAATCAAGAATACCGTTCTGGCTGCCCTGTTCGGTTTCCGGCATTTCTGTTGCAAGATTTTCTGCACTGCCGAGCCCGAGTTCAAATAAAGTGTTCACATATTCCTGTGCAATAACATAATGTCCGGCTGCGTTGGGGTGAATCTTGTCTTTCTGAATATATTCGGTATGACCTTCAAAAGCTGCACCCACATCAACAAGCACATAAGCACCGGGCTGTTCTGCCAGGATATCTGCAAAGGTATTGTTAAGAATATTGATCGCATACTGATAAGGCTCAGCAAGAAAATCATCCCTTGGATTATAAAGAGTCTGTACCATCAGTGTTGCCTCAGGGTTGAGTGCCTTAATTTTTTCAAGTGCAAGAAGAAAGTTCTCCTTGAAATCAGCTCCGACAGCATCCATACGGCTGTAATCGTTCTTCAAAAGCACAGCGCCCACCATCTCAAACATACCGCCGAGAAGGAAGTTGTTTCCGCCGATTGAAACGGCAATAATGTCAGCCGCCGCAACATCAGCTGCAACCTGCTCTTCTTCAAGCCGCTGATTAAGGTTATAGGTGGTATGTCCGCCAATGGCGTGGTTGACATAGTCATATCCCTCAGCCTCACTGATAAGTGCGCCGTAGCATTGAGTTGCAATGCTGCTGAGTCCGTAGCCCTGAGCAATTGAGTCTCCGAGAACAACGAATTTTGTTTTTGCGTCATCTCCGGCAAAAGCGGGCACAAAAAGTGTACACATCATTACGAGTGCCAGAAGAACAGAAACAAGTTTTTTCATATTATTCATCCTTTCAATATAGTTATATGACTAAATTATACTCGTTACAAGCCTGCAAGTCAAATTAAAAAATAATTTCTCCAAGATATTTTCCGTCTGTATCATAAACTTCCGTACCGTCGGTATAAGGGTCATCACAGTTGAGGTAACCGTTAGCACCGGCATTCACCCGAAGGAAATAAACTCTGTATATATACCCTAAATCATCCTTCACCTCAAACTTCAATTGCATATTATTGTCCTTAGGAACTGAAAAGCTTACTGCATCAAGTCGGTAATAATCATAGCCGTTTTCCCTTTCTACACCTTTATAATCATCTCCGAGTTTTTCAAGGCTTCCGAGGGGAATTCTTGCCGTTTCTTTGGAGTCAATATAGGAAACAAGGGATGCCTGAGCGATATCTGCAGAGCTTCTGTTATCTTTTGTTTTTACTTTCAGAACACCGCTCAATTTGAGAATAACATCATCTCCCGCAATCTCACTGACATACTGCCAAGAGGATAATCCTGCACTGACCGAAACAAGCAACGGCTCCTTCGGTTCAATGTTATAAAGGTCAAGCTCTTGTGTTTCTACAGTACTGTCTGTTGTTAAAATGATTTTTTCAACATTCACATCAGAAAACACAGGAACTTCAAAAACACTTTTCAGTTTGCCGTTTGTGTTTGACATCGGGTATCCTTTTCCGTTGCAAAAAATCTCAAAGGTTGTTTTTTCTTCGGTATACTTCTTAGCTGTTGCTGTTAAGATTAACTCAACAGTATTGCTTTCTCTTTTGATTTCGCCGTAGTCCCATTCAACACCGTAAATCAGCTGAGTTTGTTTTTCAAGCATACTGTCAACATTGTCATATATATTGTTAATTGATCGACTCAGGTGTTCGTACTGATATGTACTGTTATTTTTCAAAGTGTTGATTTCGTCCTTAAGAGCAACAATCTCTGCAATGCAGAATACCAATACGACCGCGCAGACAACAGACATTATCCTTTTGAACTTTGTTTTCATATTTTTACACCTTCTTTCTCTAATTGTAATTTTATTATATATTACTGCTATATTATTGTCAACAAAAAGACGCAGACAGCATCTTTTTCAAGACGCTGTCTGTAATTCAAACAATATTATTCAGCCTTTGCTTCTGCAGCAGCCTTAGCCTCCAATGCAAATTCATCCTCTTCCTTTTTGCCGATGTTATAAATAAACTTCATAGCAAGGAAAGCGATAAGTGAGCCTGCTGCAAGAACAATAAAGTAAAGCGTTTTTACATTTTCACCAAAGTTTTCGGGCTGAACTGCATTTTCACCTTCAACAAAGCCGATTGCGACAAGACCCCAGGACACAACAGCCTGACCGATACCCTGTGAAAGCTTACGGAAGAAGGAATAAAGAGCGTAGAGTGAGCCTTCCTCACTCTTTCCCGTCTTGCGGTAGCTGACTTCAATACAGTCGGCTACAATTGCCCAAACAGAAATCTGGAACACGGCATTACCGAGATTAAGACCCATAAGGCATAAAATATAAATAATCATACCTGTCATATCGGGAGTGATTGGAACAAAAATTGAAACAAGACCTGCTATAGCACCAACAAGCATTGTTACAACAAGAACATTCTTTTTGCCGTATTTCTTTGTAAGCTTACCGAGCAAAGCCATAAACACAATCATAGGAGCGTATGAGCCTATCATTGCAACGCCTACTTTTCCGGTATCCTTGAAGAAATACTGGAAAACCATATTGTTAAGAGCCATTGTTGAGTTGAAAAGAGCAACGGAAGCAACGGTTGCAACAGTTGCACCCACCATAGCACGGTTTGTGAAGAATGACTTTACGGAGGAAAGCATTGCCTTGATACCCGTTGTGTTTTCACTTGAATCACGGCTTACACGCTCTTTTACAAGCACCGTTGTACCGTAAAGAACTATAAGAGCAAAAATTGACATTCCGATTGCAACGGGAAGGAGTGTTTCACCTTTAAGAACCTGCTCCTCAACACCGGTAGCAGTATTCTTAACCTTATCGTAAACAATACCGGGAAGGATGATCATAATAACAATTGCAGGAAGAGCTGCACCTACTGAACGGAAGGTGGAAAGAGATACTCTCTGCTGAGGGTCATCGGTAATAACTGAATGGAGTGAGCCGTAAGGAACATTTACCATTGTGTAAGCGATTGACCACATACAGTAAGAGATAAGACACCATGCATATTTACCTGCATAAGGGAATTCCTTAACGGGAGCAAATATCATAACATTGAAGATGATAAGCGTTACACCGCCAAGCAGAATCCAGGGCATATACTTGCTCTTTTTACCGATTCTCTTTGTGTCAACAAGGTTGCCGATAACGATATCGTTAACAGCGTCGAATGCCTTTGAAATAAGGATGATGATTGCATAGTCGTTGGGTGAAAGACCGATGTACTGAAGATAGAAAAGCTGCATAAAGGTTGAAACAAGCTGGAATGAAAATCCGCAGCCCATATCACCCATGGCATAGCCCAGCTTATCCTGCCAGCCGAAGGGTCTTACCGCATTTGCGGGTGCTTTTGTTTCGTTTTTCATTTTTGGTTCTCCTTTTGATTTTATTATGCACGGGAGGAACATCTGCCCTCCCCTGCGATTTTATAATTTCTGTGCTTTATCCTGCGGACTGCAAGTGGTTTTTCATAACTCACTTTCCCCGCAATTCCGAATTCCGCATTCCGAATTCCGAATTTATCTCTGTACTCTGCCTGAGCCGTCGCCGCCTGCAAGCTTTTCAACTTCTGAAACGCTTACTCTGTTGTAGTCGCCTTCAATTGAGTGTTTGAGAGCTGAAGCCGCAACTGCAAATTCAATTGCAGACTGTGTATCCTTGCCTGAAAGAAGAGCGTAAATAAGTCCGCCGCCAAAGGAGTCGCCGCCGCCTACACGGTCAACGATGTGAAGGTGGTATTCCTTTGAGAAGCAGTAGTTTTCACCGTCATAAAGCATACCTGCCCAATCGTTAGCGGAAGCTGAAATTGAAGAACGGAGAGTGATTGCAACCTTTTCGAAGCCGAAGGTATCCATAAGCTGCTTTGCAACGGATTTGTAGCCTTCCTTATCAAGCTTGCCGCCGTAGATATCGGTGTTTTCAGCTTCAATGCCGAATACATCCTTTGCATCCTCTTCGTTTGAGATGCAGACATCTACATACTTGCAAAGCTCGGTCATTGCCTTTCTTGCTTCATCTCTTGTCCAGAGCTTACCTCTGTAGTTAAGGTCGCAGGAAATCTTTACGCCCTTTGCTTTTGCAGCCTTACAAGCGTCGAGACAAATATCAACAAGCTCACCGCCGATAGCGGGAGTGATGCCCGTAAAGTGGAACCAGTCTGCACCGTCGAAGATTTTATCCCAGTCAAAATCCTCTCTTTTGGCAAGCTGGATTGCTGAGTATGCTCTGTCATAGATACATACGGAGCCACGCTGTGAAGCACCCTTTTCAAGGTAGTAAATGCCGACTCTTTCGCCGCCTCTTACAACATCCTTTGTATCAACGCCGAGAGCACGAAGGGAGTTTACAGCCGCCTGACCG
The DNA here is from genome assembly GCA_045531265.1 of Acutalibacteraceae bacterium. GTDB lineage: Bacteria > Bacillota > Clostridia > Oscillospirales > Acutalibacteraceae > UBA6857. The sequence goes on along the minus strand of JAZSDP010000006.1, from coordinate 93,844 downwards.
ATAGCGTGGGAAGGGAGCTTTGTTACATAAGATGCATCCATTCCGTAGTTAGCAAGGGATACTGCAACATTGGCTTCACCGCCGCCAAAGGTAGCCTGCATTGTGTCGTTCTGGAAAAAACGGTAGTAGCCTTCGGGAGCAAGACGGAGCATAATCTCACCGAAGCATACAATTCTTTTGCTCATAATATAATCCTCTTTCTAAAATAATTCTATTTCTGTAACTGCTGATTAAAACGAGGTTTCGAATATCATCAGACAGATTTTTCGTCGAATTGTTTGAAAACCGCAGGCAATACTTTGTGTATTAACGAGGATTTTCGGACAAGGGAGACGGAAAATATGGCGATGAGATTCGTGACAGCGGGTCAATCAGTAGTTACTTAGTCTCAATGCAGATTTCAAAGCCTGCAACTGTGTCCTTGAGTCCGAAGCAGGTTACATTGCCCTTTTTATCGTACCAGATATCGGGGTCAATTTCTGCACCGAGTCTTTCAAGATATGCCTTTGCACGGTTGCCGTTAAGGGTGGATATTACGATACAGCCCTTGGCGTCGCTCTCCTCTTTACTGAAGCAAAGTGAGCCTGCCTCTATACCGCACTCGGTTTCAATGGCATCAAAGCCAAAGAGAGAAGCCACAAACTGAGCATTCTTTTCAGCGTTTGCACTGTCACCGTAAATGCAGATTTTTTCTAATTTGAAGCCGAGCATTGTCTTGATGGCTTCCTTACATTTTCTTGTAATATCATCCCACTTGCCTTCAGCGATATCGGCACTTGTTGCAATCCATGTGCCGCCGCAGCAGAGGATACGGTCAAAGGAAAGATAATCATTGAGATTTTTTGTGTTAACACCGCCTGTGGGCATCCACTTTGCAGCCTGATAAGGGCCTGCAAGAGCCTTGAGCTTATTCACACCGCCGTTTGCTTCAGCAGGGAAAAACTTAATATTTGTAAGTCCCATACTCATAGCCTGCTCCATTTCACCGGGAGTTGCGGCACCGGGCATCATTGGAATACCCGTTGACTTGATGTAAGCAATCATTTCGGGGTTAAAGCCGGGAGTTACAACAAACTTTGCACCTGCTTTAATAGCTCTGTCGCACTGCTCTTTTGTAAGAACGGTGCCGGCACCCACAAGAACATCGGGGCATTCTTCACTTATTCTTCTGATTGCTTCTTCAGCTGCAGCAGTTCTGAATGTGATTTCAGCTGCGGGAAGTCCGCCGTCACGAAGAGCCTTTGCAAGAGGCACTGCCTTATCGGCATCGTCAATTGCAACAACGGGAATTATACCTAAATCGTAAATTGTTTTGAACATATCCATCTGGAATTTACATCTCCTTTTTATAGTAAGAATTGCTAAGAGTAGTAAGTAGCAAGTAGTAAGGATTCAATGTGCCATAGGCAATTCATTTTGATGTCGGGTTAAATCGATTAAGCCCCATAGGCGGATTATATCCGCTTTTTTTAACCTCTCCGTCATGCTACGCATGCCACCTCTCCTTTCAGGAGAGGCAAGTCTTGGCTCCCCTGAAAGGGGAGCTGTCGCAACCGTAGGTTGTGACTGAGGGGTCTGTGAATTGCGAATTGCTTATACACCGCTATAGGATGAGAAGCCGTCGTCAACAGGAAGAACTACGCCTGTGATAAAGCCTGCGGCATCGTTATTCACAAGGAAAAGAAGTGCGCCGTCAAGCTCCTTTGCTTCACCGAAGCGTCCCATAGGTGTTGCGGCAAGAATTTTGTCCGTTCTGGGTGTGGGTGAGCCGTCGGGATTCCATAAAAGTACCGCATTCTGCTTTGTTGAGAAAAAGCCCGGTGCAATTGCGTTAACACGGATGCCTTCCTTTGAAAAGTGAACTGCAAGCCACTGAGTAAAGTTTGAAACAGCTGCCTTTGCACCTGAATATGCGGGGATTTTTGTTAAAGGTGTAAAGGCGTTCATTGATGAAATGTTGATGATATTACAGCCCTCTCTGCCGAGCATCTGCTTTGCAAAGGCCTGGGTGGGAATAAGTGTACCGAGGAAGTTGAGGTTGAAAACAAAGCCTACTCCGTCAGCATCAAGATTGAAGAAGTTCTTGCAATCCTCGTCAATATCACCGCTGAAATAATATTCCTTATCCGTAGTAGCTCTGGGATTGTTACCGCCTGCACCGTTTATGAGAATATCGCATTTGCCCAAATCCTTTTCAACTGCTTCAGCGATTTTGTTGCAAACATCCTTATCCAGAACATTGCATTTATATGCCTTTGCTGTGCCGCCCTCTGCAGTAATTTCATCAGCGAAAGCCTTTGCGGCTTCTTCGTTAAGGTCAAGAAGTGCAACCCTTGCACCTGCACGGGCCAGAGTTTTTGCAAAGCCTGAGCAGAGCACACCGCCTGCGCCCGTTACAACGGCAACCTTGCCCGTAAGGTCGGTACCGAGTACATTTTTAATCATATTATATCTCCCCTTTTTTATTTGTTTGCCTTTTCACAAGCCTCGAAAAGGCCGTTTATATATGTTGCGCCGAGAGCTCTGTCGTAAAGACCGTAGCCGGGTCTGCCCGTTTCACCCCAGATCATTCTGCCGTGGTCGGGGCGGACATAACCGTCAAAGCCTGTTTCAACGAGTGCCTTTACAACCTCATACATATCAATGCTTCCGCACTTTGAAAGGTGCCCGCTTTCTTCAAATGAGCCGTCATCCATAATGAGAATGTTACGGATGTGCATAAAGGCAATTCTGTCCATAGCGCTGTATTTTCTTACCATTTTCACAACATCGTTGGTCGCGGCGCAACCGAGTGAGCCGGTGCAAAGGCAAAGTGAGTTTGCAGGACTGTCCACGATTTTGAGGAAACGGTCAAGGTTTTCTTCGTTAGTTATGATTCTGGGAAGACCGAAAATGGGGTATGGAGGATCGTCGGGGTGAATTGCCATTCTTACGCCGCATTCCTCGGCAACGGGGATAACCTTCTTAAGGAAATATTCAAGGTTTTCCCAAAGGCCGTCTTCACCGATAACTGCGTACTTTCTGAAAAGCTCCTTGATTTCATCCTTGGTGTAGCTCGCATCCCAGCCGGGAAGATCTATATCATCCACGAGTGGGTCAAGACCCTTCATCTGATCCCAGTACATAACAAGACTTGTTGAGCCGTCGGGTGCTTCCTTATCAAGCTGTGTTCTTGTCCAGTCAAAAACAGGCATAAAGTTATAGGTAACACACTTGATGCCGTATTTTGCACAGCGGCGGATGTTTTCGCAGTAAACATCAATAAGCTCGTCTCTGTTTTCTGAGCCTAATTTGATATCCTCGGAAACGGGGATTGACTCAACAACATCGAATACGAGACCGTTTTTTTCGCATTCCTTAACCATTTTTTCGATGGACTCTTCAGGCCATACCTGACCCGGCTTTACATCGTAAACGGCGGATACAATTGAACGCATATTAGGTATCTGACTGATGTACCTCAAGGAGACGGGGTCATCGTAGCCGTACCATCTGAATGACATTTTCATATAATTTCCTCCAAACCGAAAAATCTTTTTGCATTACCGTAGGAAATATCCTCTGCGATTTTTCCCAAAGCATTTATATCATCGGGATATTCTCCCTTTTCTACCCATTCACCGAGCATTCCGCAAAGAATACGGCGGAAATATTCGTGCCTTGTGTAGCTTAAAAAGCTTCTTGAATCTGTAAGCATACCAACAAAATTGCCTAAAAGACCTAAGGAGGCAAGGCTCTTCATCTGCTCACGCATACCGTTCATAGTATCGTTGAACCACCAGGCTGAGCCGTGCTGAATTGTTCCGGGATAGCCCTCCTGCTGAAATGCACCTAAAAGGGTATCAATAAAGCTGTTGTCACCGCTGTCAAGGCTGTAAAGAATTATCTTGGGCATTTTTTCCGAAAGATACATTCTGTCAAGAAGCTTTGTAAGAGCAACGGAACCGTTATAAGGTCCGATTATATCAAAGCCCGTATCGGGGCCGAGCTTACGGAACATTCTTGTGTTGGGGTTTCTCAGGCAGTTATAATGAATCTGCATTGCCCAACCGAGCTTATAATATTCCTCTGCACAGAAAAGAATCATTTCTGTCTGAACGGCGAAAAGCTCTTTATCGCTGACCTTTTCACCTGAAATAGCCTTTACGAGAGCCTTGTCCATTTCTTCCGCAGTCATTATTTCATAAACAGGGAAGTTGATTCCGTGGTCACTTGCCTTACAGCCGCAATTATTGAAGTGCTCCATTCTGCCTCTGAGAGCTTCTTTGAGTGAAGCAACAGAATTAATTGAAACACCCGATACCTCTGAAAGCGTTCTGATGTAATCGGCATAGCCGTCCATATTCAGATTAAAGGCTTTATCGGGACGGAAGGAAGGAGCAACAACGGTTTTCAGCTTTCCTTCCTCTTTTATTTTCTGATGGTATTCAAGGGAATCAATGGGGTCGTCGGTTGTACCGATAAAAGCAACATTACTCTTTTCAATTATGTCCCTTACGCTCATTTTCTCATTTCTGAGTTTTTCTTCTGTAAGGCTCCATACTTCTTCAGCTGTGTCAGCGGAAAGCACACCTTCATATCCGAAGTATCTTTTAAGCTCAAAGTGACACCAGTGATACATGGGATTGCCGATTGCCTTGGGAAGAAGCTCGGCAAATTTCAGGAATTTCTCTTTGGCAGGTTTGTCACCCGTAATGTAGTCCTCACTCACACCGTTGGAGCGCATAAGTCTCCATTTGTAATGGTCACCTGAAAGCCAGAGCTCGGTGATATTTTCAAACTTCTCATCCTCGTAAATTTCCTTGGGACTTACATGGCAATGATAGTCGATTATCGGCAAACTTTTGCTGTAACTGTGGTAAAGCTTTTTTGCCGTGTCATTATAAAGAAGGAAATCTTCTGTCATAAAACCGCCCATTCACATTCTCCTTTGCTCATTATTAGTCATTATAATATTACCATATTGTTTTAACAATAAAAATAGTGAAAATTGCTTGACTGATTGTGAATGTTGCTGTATGATATAGCCAAAGCAATATGAAGGAGAATAATATGCAGATTTTCGACCCAAGGCAGAGTATGTCCGACAGCAGATTTGAAATTTTCCATTACCGTGACGCTAAATTTGAAGGCGTTCCCGTGCATCAGCACGACTTTTACGAGGTTTATTTTTTCATCGGCGGCAATGTTGAATACAGCGTTGAAGGTCATTCCTACCACCTGAAAAAAGGTGATATTCTTCTTATCAACCCTCTTGAGCTTCATCAGCCGAGAATAGGACCCGACCAGAGTGACTACGAAAGAATAGTGCTGTGGATTAATAAAAGCTACCTTTCTCAGCTTTGCAAAAACGAAGTAAGCCTTTCACGCTGCTTTGACAACACCAATCCCGATCACACAAACCTTCTGCGCCTTTCAATTTCACAGCAGAAATATATTTCCCTGAAATTAGAGGAGCTTTTGGCAGAAAGCAAAAGTGAAGAATACGGAAGCTTTCTTGCGGCAGAAGCACTGCTGACAAGATTTCTTGTTGAGCTTAACCGCCTTACGATTGAAAGAAGAGAGCAAAAGGTGACGGAAAGCCGTCCCTCCCCTCTTATATCTTCGGTTATTGATTATATAAACATTCATTATTGCGAAAAATTAACCCTTGACAGAATTGCCGAAGAGTTTTTTGTAAGCAAATATTATCTTTCCCACGCCTTCAATTCCGCCGTTGGCACAAGCCTGCACAGATATATAACACTTAAAAGGCTCATAAATGCAAAGCAGATGCTCGAAAGCGGAATCAGACCCACTACCGTTGCCGCCCACTGCGGCTTCAATGATTATGCAGGGTTTTACAGGGCGTTTACGGCAGAGTACGGGATTACACCTGCGGAGTTTGTTAAATTCGGAATTCGGAATTCGGAATTCGGAATTGCGGGAGCATCCGGTGCAAAACAGTAAATTCTGCTCGCAGGATATATGTTGTTCTTATCGCAGGGGCGCCCATAGGGCGTTCTTTTTTATTCTGAACATTCCAACAATGCAACAACCCCCACAGCAAATAAAAATGCTGTGGGGGTTGTTTTATTTTACCTCAATTTCTTCACTTAGAATGGTTTCTCCGTCAAGGTTGATTGTCTTCACGGAAATTTTTCCGTCCTTTAAATACAGCATTGTTGCTGCCCAGCTGCCGTTACCCTCGGCATCATCGTGCTTTCCGCCGTCAATCAGTCTCGGAAGGTCACCATCAACAAACCTTGATTCGTGGTAGTGTCCGCCCACAACAAGGTCCATTTCAAGATTTTTGAGGGGTGTTTCCCAATCCTTGCCGAAATATTCAGTATCAATAAGGGGGTGATGGCAAAGAACGATTTTATATTTACCGTCAAAATCTTCTTTTTCAAAACTATTAATCCACTTAAGCTCTTTTTCTCTGTATGAGCTGAAATCAACAAGTCCACTGTATTCCTTGTGGTCGTCTTCCTTATCTTCACCGCTGTCAAGCACAAGGAAGGAAGCTCCCCCGAAGTCAAAGGTGAAATAGTATTCGCCGGTGCTTGTGGGGAAATACTGAATCATCTGAGAAGCGAACTCACCTCTTGTTTCGTGGTTGCCTCTGACATAAACAACGGGGACCTCGCCGCCGCTGAGAACAGCAGCATTACCGAGAATTTCACTGATAAAGCCGCTTTTATAAACAAGCTCAGAGGAAATATCGCCAATCATAAAAATAATGTCGGGCTTTTCTTCAAAGTAAGAAACGGACTTCATCATTTCATTTGTCATGCCGTGGATATCGGAAATGGAAAGGGCCTTGATATCATCCTGCTTTTCCTCACCGCCAAAAGCTATTTTTTCACTTTCAACGGTTTTACCCTTAAAGGCAAAATATCCCATTTTAAGCATAACATACTGAGAGCCCACAGAATATGTATTGTTTTGAAGCTCGTTTTTCGGCACCTTTACCATATGCACCTTATCATCCGTTGCGATTGCACCGCCCTGAGAGTCCCAAAGGATTTTTTCTTCACCCTCATAGGTGTATTTGACATATCCGCTGCCCTTGAGAGAGGTTGCCCACACAACGGCGTATTCATCGGTACCGCATTCAAAAACAACAGGGCCCGTCGTGATTCTGATTGAAAGGAAGAAAGCCACAACTATAACAGCAAGAACGGCAAAAACCGAAATAAAAGATAATGCAAATTTAAGCTTGTTCATATTTTCCCTCCGAAATTTAGTGATGGGATAATTATAGCCTATGGCGGGAGTTTTGTCAATTGAGGGGGAAAGTTCAGGGGTGCTGTGAGAACGGACACATTTCCTCATCAGTCTCACTGCGTTCGACAGCTTCTCCAAAGGAGAAGCCCTTTTTGCCCTCTACACCGGAGAGGGTGTCACGAAGTGACGGGTGAGGAAAAAAAGGCCGCCGGTTGTTGCGACAGCCTTTTTGTTTGTTCAATTTTTGTCAATCAGAGAACACCGCATGATTTTTTGTATCACACACAACAGATGAAAACCACTTATGATATAATGTATTTGCAGGACAGGTCGAGGGACGGTTTGTAGATTTAATCACGCCTTTAGAACATGACCGGATTATCTTTGAGTACACAGAACTGCTTGCTTGACAGCGTACGCTAAACTTCTAAATTTCGGATAATCATTCCTGCTATATATTATATTAGGAGTGTGATTATGCAACCTATTTTAGAATGTTGCTGTGGACTTGATGTTCACAAAGAAATTATTGAAGCTTGTATTATTAAAGGTGTCGAAGAGCCTGAATTTGTCAGGATGCAATTCGGCACTTTTCAAAATGAATTGAAAGAATTTGTTTTGTGGTTATATGATAACGATTGTTTTCATATTGCTATGGAAAGTACCGGTGTTTATTGGCGGCCTGTGTATGAAGCTATTGAGGAGTATTCTCCATATTATGAATCTATCATAGTTGCAAATGCTCATCACATGAGAAATATTCCCGGCAGAAAAACAGATGTTAAAGATGCTGAATGGATTGCTACTCTTTTACAGCACGGATTACTCGAAGCTTCGTTTGTTCCCGAAAGAACTATACGGGATTTAAGAGAGTTTTCAAGAACCTACAAAAATGCTGTAAATGAGAAAAGCCGTTGTTTGAACAGACTGGAAAAGTTTCTTCAAACACACGGCTTTAAACTTTCAAGCGTCTTGAGTGACATCAATTCCGTTTCCGGAATAAATCTTTTAACAACCCTCAGCCATAAAGGTCATTTATCCATAGACGATGTTCAAAACGCTATCAGCCGTAACACCAAAAAGACACCCCAAGAAATACAAAACGCTATTTGCGGAAAGCTCAATAAGCATGAGTGCTTTTTGCTCGCAGACTTTCTCAATCAATTAAAGCAAATACAAGACCATATTGACTTGATTTTAGATAAAATGAAGGAGATAGCCGAGCCTTATTCAAAGGCTTTGGAGCAAATGGATTCCATTGTTGGCATTGATATTACCGCTGCTTTGCTTATTTTAGCAGAAATCGGTTCAAATGTCCAACAAAATTTTAAAACTGCTGCACATTTATGTTCGTGGGCGGGTTTATCGCCGAGAAATGACCAAAGTGCAGGTAAAATCAAGTCTAAAAAGGTTATGCACGGCAATCCGTATATCAAATCTATTCTTTGTCAGGTTGCATGGGTGGCGGCAAAAACGAGAAAAAATCCTTTTGGCAGATGGTTTTGGGCTAATCAACAGCGTTTGGGTAAGAAAAAGGCCATTGTGGCTGTTTCCAGAAAAATTCTTTCAACTATTTATTATCTTTTAACTAATGATAAATTCTACGATAACGATATTGCTATGAGACCTTATCTTAAAGAGTGAGGTGCAATTTTTACATAGCAAAGGCTGTCGCATTTCTGCAACAGCCTTGGTTTAGTGTTTCTTTTTTCAGGGTTAACCGTTAGGTTTTCACGCTAACCGTCCCCCCGTGTTATCCTTTTAATTCCGCCATACAATTTCACCGTTTATAACGGTAGCTTTAACCTTAGAGTTTATTTCTAAAGGATTACCTTCAAAAATAACAATATCGGCATCTTTGCCCTCTTTGAGACTGCCTGTTCTGTTGTCAACCCTGCATATCTGTGCCGCATCAATTGTAATTGCACGAAGTGCAGCCGAGTCACCCAGACCTTCTTTTGCCGCAATACCTGCACATAAAGGCAAATACTGTATCCTGGAAACAGGGTGGTCGGTTGTTATTGCAACCTTAACCCCGGCGTTATGCAGAATACCGGCAGTTTTAAAATCTGACAGGCTGACCTCGTCTTTACTGCGAGAAGCCAGAGAAGGGCCTACTATTGCCGGATAACCGCTTTTTGCAATTTCCTGTGCAATCAGGTGTCCCTCGGTACAGTGGTCGATTGTAAGATCAAGGTCAAATTCTTTGGCAATCCTTATTGCAGTGAAAATGTCATCAGTTCGGTGAGCGTGAGCCTTAAGCGGTATTTTCTTTTCAAAAAGTTCTCTGTAACATTCCAGCGTGAAGTCCTTATTGCCCGATTGATTCTGCGAAAAGTATTGCCTTGCACGGAACAGCTCCTCTCTGATCATCGAAGCAATTCCCATACGGCTTGACGGCATATTACCGTTAAGACCGTAGCAATTCATCGGGTTTTCACCAAAGGCAATTTTAATAGCGGCAGGAGCAAGAACTATCATATCGTCAACACATCTGCCGTAGGTTTTTATAAATGCAAATTGTCCGCCAACAGCGTTGGAGCTTCCCGGACCTACCATAACACCCGTAATTCCGGCGGCAACAGCATTGTGAAAAGCACTGTCCATAGGGTTAATGCTGTCTATTCCTCTTATGGCGGGTGTTATGGGGTTTGTGTTTTCGTTGCTCATATCGTTTTGTGATGAAATTCTTTCTTCTGCAATTCCGATGTGACTGTGTGCATCGATAAAGCCGGGGTAAACATTCAGGTTTTCAGCGTTGAAAATTTCTGTTTCCGCTGACGGAACAATCTGTTTTTTTATTTTTATAATTTTACCTTTGTCTGTCAGAATATCAGCCTGTAACGGTGCATCGCTTTCCATTGTGTGTAAAATACCGTTTGCAATTAAAAGCATATTTTTCTCCTTTCAGTCTTTTTCTTGTATGTATAGTTTGCCTCAAATGAGAAAAACTATCCTTGTACACTATTTAGGAGGTGAGAATATGAACAACAACAGCAACAACAGCAACAACAGTAACAACCAGAACAATCAGAACAACAGAAACAACCAGAACAATCAGAATAACAGAAACAACCAGAACAATCAGAATAACAGAAACAACCAGAATAACCAAAACAGATAAACACAGTGAAGTAAAACTCCGAGTAGAGCACATAATCTACTCGGTTTTCTCTTACTTCACCTCATCAAATCCCACTGTAAACTGCTCAAAGATAATGTTAAACTTTACTTCCCGATTGACACCGTTTCAATTTTAGTATAGAATAAATTGAAATTATAAACAGGGGTTTTAAATATGAAGAATTACATAGAAAACATTATAAAGCCTAAGCTTCAGGGCGACGGCGGTGAAATTGATTTTGTAGCCTATGAAGACAGCGTTCTCTCTGTTCTACTGCAAGGCGAATGCTCAAAATGCCTTATTGTAGATCGCTGTATTACCTGGATTGAAAATGAGATTCTGCGTGACAAGGGTGAAAAGGTGAAGATTATTGTTCAGAAGAAAAAGCCCTTCTTTTGGGACAAGGACTAAGGCAGGTGGAATATTATGGCACATATTAAAGTTGTAAGAAGAAGTATGAGGCCCGAGGAGTGGACAGATTTGCGCTTCGGCTGGCTTAAGAGATACATATATGAAGAAAAATTTGAAATAGAAAACCTTATGGTGCGTGACGCCCGTCAGGTAGCCGAGATGCAGTATGAGTTTTACCCCGAGGGATGGAGAAATCTCCGCAAGGGAGATATGTACTTCACTCCTGACGGTACCGCGTTTTTCGAGGCTGATGTCACTGTTCCAGAACACCTTAAGGGTAAGGAGCTGTGGCTTTCTCTTAAAACTGCCGCTGAAATTATCGTAAAAGTCAACGGCAGATATGTGGGCGGTGTTGACCCGAACCGCGACAGAATTTTACTGTCACCCTATATCGACTCCGATATGCTTCACTTTGAAATGGAAGGATATAACCGCTCAAAGCCCGACGACGAGCGTAACCCCGAATCCCTTTCCGTACGCGGCTGCCGTCAGATTTTTGAGGGAGCTTATCTTGCCACCGTAAATCACACGGTACTTGATTTAGTTTATGACCTTGAACTGCTTTTGGATATTGCAAAAAGTGAGCTTTTTAACGAGGATTATAGAAATTTCCTTAACCGTGAAATCAATAACGCCCTTAACCTTATTGACTTTGACGATCTGAAAATAGAGGATGTAGCAAAGGCTAAAAAATATGTTGACGATGTAATATATGCCAACGATGATTACAAAGGAAGCGGCGACGTCGCTCTAATTGCCCATTCCCATCTCGATATTGCATATTACTGGAGAAGAATCCACTCAGTACAGAAAAATCTGCGTACCATTCTCATTCAGCTTCGTCTTATGGACAGATACCCGGACTTCAAATACACTCACACTCAGGCATACACCTACGAAATGCTTGAAAAGTATTATCCTGATGTCTTTGAAGAACTGAAAGAAAAAATCGCAAGAGGACAGTTTGAGCCTGTGGGTGCTATGTATGTTGAGCCCGACTGCAACATTCCCTCAGCCGAAAGCCTTATCCGTCAGTTTATGTACGGTCAGCACTATTTCCGTGAAAAGTTCGGAAAGACCGTCAAAAACTGCTGGTTACCGGATGTTTTCGGTAACAGCTGGATATTACCGCAGATTCTTAAAAAAAGCGGTGTTGATTATTTCGTTTCAAACAAGATGTCGACATGGAACGATACCAACAGATTCCCGCACAATAACTTCATCTGGAAAGGGATTGACGGCAGTGAGGTTTATGCCTGCGTACCGCCAACGCACTTTATAACATGGAATATGCCCTCACAGATTCAGGAAAACTGGGAAGCCTATCAGGACAAGAACCAAGGCGGACAGACCATGTCCATGTTCGGCTACGGTGACGGCGGAAGCGGCTGTACGGAAGAAATGATTGAGATTATGCACCGCTTCAACAAGCTTTCAATTATGCCCAAGACCGAGCTCACGGGTGGCCAGGAATTCCTTGAGAAAAATCTGAAGGACAATAAACATCTCTCTAAATGGGACGGTGAGCTTTATCTTGAAATGCACCGTGGCACCTTCACCACAAAATCAAAGATGAAGCGTTACAACCGTCAGCTTGAGTATAAGCTCCGCGAGGCGGAAATTATTTCAACGCTCCGTCACCTTAAAGGTGAAGAATACCCCCACGAGAAGATTCGTGATATTTATAAAAAACTACTTATCAATCAGTTTCACGATATTCTTCCCGGCAGTCATATCACACCCGTTTACCGTGATGCAATGGCTGATTACGAGGAAATTGAACAGAGGGTAAATAAAATTATCGGTACAGGCGAAAAGTATTTCAATTCACTTAATTTCCCCCGTACACATCTTACTTTTGTGTCTGACGAAAAAGGTGACAGCATCCGTTACGGCAAAAGAGGTAATTGGGTAATTCCACATCTTTCTTCTCTTTCCTGCGGTGAAATTCAAAAAGATGAGTACAAGGAAGAATGGATTACACTTGGTGAAAAGGTTGTAACTCCGTTCTATGAAATCCGTTTTAGTCCTGACGGCAGTATATCAAGTCTTTATGACAGAGAGCTTGGGCGAGAATGGGTAAAGGGTGAATTCAATAAGCTCAGGCTATATAAAGATAACCCCGGTGTATATGATGCCTGGGATATTCTTCCCAATTACACCGACCGCGAGGTTGAAGTAAAGGTGGTTGAACCTCTTGAAGTGGTTGAGAAAAATTCAGAGGTTGTATCATTTGCCTGCACCCTTGCCACAAAAAAGAGTATTTGGAAGCGTATCATCAGAGTTTTCCGTCGGTCGAGAGGTGTCGAGATAGAGAACATTGTTGACTGGAATGAAAGACATGTACTTGCTAAGGCACAATTTGACTGTAATGTACTTACAAGAAAAGCAGTATGCGACACAAGTGCAGGTTTTATGGAAAGAGAAACCCACAGAAACACCACTTGGCAGCAGGCACGCTTTGAGGTCTGCCACCACAAATGGGTTGATATGGCAGAAACCGACGGCGGTATTGCTCTTATAAACGATTCAAAATACGGTGTAGGACTTCTGGAAAACTCAATGAGCCTGAGTCTTCTGCGTGCAACAGTCCGTCCCGATGTTACAAGTGACCTTGGTCACCACGAATTCAGTTATATGATTTATCCTCACGGCGATGATTTCGTAAAGGCAGAAATTAACAATATCGCATTTGAATACAATATCCCCCTTTGTAAGGCTGATTTGTCCTGCGAAAACTCTTTCGGTGAGCTTTATATGCAGACTATGAAAATGAGTGAAAAGGGTGATATGGTGGTTGTGCGACTTTCCGAACAAAACGGAAAACGTGGCAGAATCAAGCTTGAAAGAAAAGTTAAAATCCTCAACTTCCTTGAAGATGTTTCTGAAGAAACCGACACAATTGAATACAAGCCCTTTGAAATTATTACTATAGGTATTAAGCAGAACGACTTAAAGTAAGTTTTGCACTACCTGACATAACGATTATGAAAGCAGATACCGTTACTGTTCAGCAGGCGGTGTCTGCTTTTTTTATCGAGAGAGTTACAAAACCCCTATAATTGTATAATAACTATTGCAAAATGTAACAAACGGCATTAAAATGTTTAAGAAAAATAAAAAATTATTAAATTTAAAAGGAGTGCGGAAAAATGAACCCTCGGGGCGCAAAGCAAAAGCTTGAAAAAGCCTATTTTGATATGCTGGAAAACACAAATTACAGCAAAATTACCGTTTCGGATATTATTTCAAAAGCTAATGTCAGCCGTACCACCTTTTACCGTCATTATGTCGATATCTTTGATATGCATAAAAAAATTGCCGATAGACTTGCTTTTTCTGTGATTGAGGAATGTGCAGATCAGGTAATAAAGGCCCGTAATGAGGAAGATTATTTTGAAGGAGTTCTTAGGATATTTAACACTCAGGAAAGATATATACTTCTTATTTCCGGTGAGAACGGAAGCAGATATTTTTTTGAAGCTATGGTCCGTAACGCTCAGAAGTACCTTTCTCAGTTAAACATCAACTATACCGAGGAAGAGCTTTTTCGTTTGAGATTTATGACCGTTGCGATGGTCGGTGTTTATGTAAGGGATATCCTTGAAGGCAGAAAGCATAATCCAAACTATATTGAGATTTGTAAAAAACTGTTGAATTTTGATGAATCGTTCGGAGGCCGTCATGCAAATAAGTGTTGAAGAGAAGCTAAGAAGAACTATGGCGAAGCTTGCTGATAAAAATATCGAAAAAATCTCCGTTTCTTCCCTGTGTGAAAAAGCTGATATTTCAAGAGCAAGCTTTTATATCCATTATAATGATATGGACGACCTTATTGACAAAACCCGGGAGTACATTATCAATAAGCTCGATGAACAGCTTAATATACTGCTGGATATAAAGGACGGTGTTTATTACGGTAAAGACCTTATGGTTTTTGATGCGGTTGATATATCATTACTTAAAGGTTTTACGGGTAAGCACGTTTATTGGGATTTTGCCATGAATGCAAACAGCATTATTTTCCCACGCTACAAAAATAAGATGATTGAGCGTTGGGGAGAGGAATATTACAACGAGAACAAAGAAAAATTCGAGTTTCTCCTTAACGGTGGCGTTGCCACTTTGTATTTTGATTTGCTCAACTATGATAAGGAAAACTACAGCAAAAATTTGCAAAGAATTGCAGAAATAGCATACGAATTTTTTCAGAACAATTAATTTATATATTTATAACAAAATTCGAGTAACAAAACAGATATTTTTGTCCTTGATTGACAGTATCGCGGTTTTTGTTACTTGTTTTGTTTTTATTATAGGAGTTATAATAAATGTGACGAGTTTGTGAACAGTGACACAAATAAGTAACATAATTAAAGGAGGAACTAATAATGAAAAAAACACTGGCTATCATTCTTTCGGTTGTTATGCTTTTAGGTGTAATGCCCTTCGCTTCATTTGCGGCTGATGACAGCTATGACAGAGCTGCTGTTGCCGCTAACGACGAAGCTTATATTGAAAGTATGAACGCTGAACAGATTGCATCTGTTATCCTTGATTGGGTTGACAGAGAAATCGCAAAATATTCAGAGGACATCAAGGCAGCAGTAGTCGAAGGCGTTATTGAAAACGGCTTTGAAGGCTTTGAAATTGCAGCCTTCGGCGATGTTATCGCTGCTCAGATTCCCGACATCGATTCTCTCGATGCAGTTATCGGCTATAAGGGATACCTCAAAGAGCTCGGCGGTGACTTCGCTAACCTTGATGCAGCTGCTCTTATCACCCGTGCAGAAGCCGGCTCAGCTCTCGGCTTTATTGACGGCGTATTTGAGTTTATGGCAGCCAACAGCGAAATCTTCGGTAAGGTTTTCCGTTGGGATGACAAAGTATTCGACTACGGTAAGGTAGGCGATTACATTGAAACCCTTAAAGATTCAGACAACGCTGACGAGCAGGCAATTTATGATTTCTATCAGAATTACCTTATCGGCAACGACATTCAGTCCAAGTTCATCAATTGGGTTGCAACTCAGATGAATTACACACCCGATGACGGCGAGACCTTCGACGATACTCTCAATAACGGTATCCTCGGTTGGTTCGTAGGTCTTTGCGAAACAAACGGCATCCTTTCAGCTGACGCTATTGCAGAGCTCAAAACCTACGACCTTCGTACAAACGATATCTACACTCTTGTTAAGGATTTCGTAGAGCTCGCACAGGGCGACAATCAGGTTAAGCTTGATACTTATTACAACTACCTTCTTGACACAGTTGTACGTACACTTCTCAAAACAACACTCGGTCAGGTTGCAACAATAGGTGCAGACGCTGCTGTTCCCGTAGCTTTCGCAGAAACCTATAAGGACCTTGCTCTTCTTGAAGAAATTTCAGGCGGTAAGGTATACTTCAAAGACGGCGATGCTTACTATGAAGTAACAGTTGCCGGAGGTGCTGCAACAGCTAAGGCTCTCACTTGGGAAGATGCTCTTGACATCAACTTCGAAGCACCCACTGCTACAATTTACACAGGTAAGAATTGTAACGAAGAAGTTCAGGTTTACAGACCCACTTCAAAAGACAACCTTAAGATTAACCTTTACGCAACTGCAAAGAACCAGGCTCTTATGGCTGATATGGTTGAAATTGAATTTGCAGGCGAAGCTGTAACAGAAGAATATGCAGCTCTTATGACAGAAGCAAATGCAAAGGCTCTTGCTGATTCCTTCGGCATTACAGTAGCTCAGGGCGAAGAAATTATTTCCGAGCTTAAGCTCACCTTTGCAGAAATTGAAGAATTTGTTGAAGCTGAAGCAGCTAAGGCAGCAAAGACAATGGCTGAAAGCGCACTTACCGGTATGGGTATGAATCCTTCACTTGTGACTGTTGAAGCTGTTGATGTAACAGTAAGCTACAGAGGCTATGCAACAGAAGATGAGTTCATCTGTGAAGTAGTTCTTTCAGATGCAACAGTTAAGCTCGGCGGTTCACTTGCATCATTCGCACAGTCAACTGCAGATTCCGCTGCAAAAACAGCTATCTCTACAATGATTGACTCCGACCCCGTTGTTACAGTAGTAGTTGACGGTCTTTCAGGTAACCTTAACATCGACGATGCAAAGGCTCTTCTTGACTTCATCGACACCGATTTCGTAATCGACGCTGACCTTCTTGATTTTGCAGGCAACTACGATGCTTATAACGGTGTTGTAGGTCAGGCAAACCATATCCTCTACGGTCTTGTTGATATGCTTGTAAGCGATGCAGGTATGGAAAAGCTCGCTCTTGTTGACGGCAACAACGATAACTTCACAGCAAACCTTGAAAAGGTTTGTGCAACAGCTAACGATATGATGGCTGCAGCAGAAGAAGTTATCAACAATGAAGAATACAAGGACCTTGCAGGTCAGATTGGCATTGACATTGATGCTATCCTTGCAAGCTTTGATACAGAACTTCTTTATAAGATTAACTTCTCATCAGTAGAAGACCTTTGGGTATCAGTTATCACTCTCGGTCTTGACCTTATTGATGACGGCTCCAACGAGCTTATCGCTGAAATTCACGCTCTCATCGGTGACCTCAAGAACCTTGATGCTATGGCAGTTGCCGTGGCAGATTATGTTCTCGCTGATTGCATCCCCGCACTCAACGATGCAGTTGCAAAGGCCGGCTTCGACTTTGCTCTTACAGTTCCCGCTAAGTCAGACGCAGCAGTTGCAGACGGTGCAGGTAAGGATATCATTATGACAAAGGCTGTTGACCTTCTTTACGAAGCAGCAGTTAAGGGCGTAGCACTTGTTAACACAATCGCTAACGATGCGCTCACAACAATCGGCACAGAAACCGGTATTGAAATGCCCACAGTAGCATTCAAGCTTGATGTTACAAAGGGTGCAGATTGGCAGACAACTCTCGCAGCTCTCACCAACAGAGTATATGAGCTCGCTGACGGTATTATCATCGCTTGTGATAACGAATATACAGACACAATCGATAAGATTTCCGCTGTTGCTAATTCAATTCTTCCTCTCGGCTCACTTGCTTCAAACTGTGCAGGTAACGGCTTCGCATTTGACGGCAACAAAGTAATGGGCTTCCTCTTTGATGACGGACTTGAAGGCGATCTTGACGGATTCCTCAGACTCTTTGAAACAAAGACAAAGACTGAAGATGTTGCAGCTGACGTATCCGTAACAGAGGCTCTCATCGTGGCTTCCGAGCACATCGTTGATGCAATATTCCCCGACACAGTTAAGGCTGAGCTTTATGTAAACCTTGAAGACTATTCAGCAGTTTCCTTCACAGAAACAACTGTTCAGGAATACTTCACATCAGCTGAAAACGATCAGGTTATTGCTTCCAACAATATGGACAGCATAAATGCCCGTAAGGCTGACCTCGTTCCCGCAGTGCTTAACCTTGCAAGAGAAGCAGGCGTTCTTCCCTTCTTTGCAAAGTGCGATAAGGACCACACTGCAGCTGACCTTGAAACAATCACAGTTCCCGGCAAGGCTGCAACCTGCACTGAAACAGGTACAGAGAATTCAATTAAGTGTGCAGAATGCGGTTATGTAGTATCAGGCGGCGGTGAAATTCCTGCTCTTGATCATGACTACAAAGTTAACACTGTTGATTCAACTTGCACAACAGCAGGTACAAAAACAACCACTTGCTCAAGATGTGATTACAACAAGGTAGAAAAATTGCCCCTTAAGGCTCACTCCTTCGGTGCATGGGCAACAACCGTTAATCCCACCTGTGATGAAAAGGGTGTTGAAACACGTAAGTGTGCTTGCGGTAAGGCCGAAACAAGAGAGGTTTCCTCATTAGGACATTCTGACGCTGACGGCAATAAGATTTGTGACACTTGCGGATATGACTGGAACGAGGCAGAAGAAGAGGACAACAGCTTCATCGGTAAGATTAAGGCATTCTTCCAGAAGATTATTGACTGGTTCAAGAATCTGTTTAAGTTTTAATTCACTTTAAAAAATTAAAAAACCTCCGAGAAACTCGGAGGTTTTTTATTATATCTTATTGCCGACTGTATAGCCCTCATAAACAGCGTTGGGGATAATTCCGCCGCCGTTTGAGTCGCCGATATTGTATATTTCCTTTACTTCATCCTTGAGTGAATCATAAAGGCTCCTTTCGGGTCTGCCGCCGATTGCCAGAACAATGGTATCGGCATTTACTGTGGCTGTTCTGCCGTTTTTTGTGCTGTAAACAACGCCGGTTTCAGTTATCTTTTCCGTCCTGCATTCCGTCAGAAGCGTTACCTTATATCCCTTAAGATGACCAAGGAGGATTGTCTGGTCGGTTTTGCCCGTGTTACCTGCAAGGGTATCGGTCATTTCAACAATTGTGACCTTTTTGCCCTGCTTTGCAAGGTATTCGGCAGTTTCACAGCCGATCGAGCCACCGCCTATTACAACAACATTCTTTCCGCTTTCTTTACCCTTAAGAATATCAATTGCATTAACAGCTTTCTCTGCACCTTCAATATTGAGCACAGCAGGCTTAACACCCGTTGCACAAACAACTGCATCTGCGTTCATATTAAGCACATCTTCCTTTGTCAGCTTTTTGCCGAGATGTACATTTACCTTGTGAAGCTCAAGCTGTTTTTCAAGGTAGGGCTTCATAAGGCCGAGATGCTGTTTGAAGGGAGGCTTGCAAGCAAGATTCATCTGACCGCCCACTTCGTTTTCCATATCATATATATCAACAGTGTGACCTCTCATTGCCGCAATTCTTGCTGCCTCAACGCCTGCAACACCTGCACCGATAACAACAACCTTTTTCTTTTTTTCTGCGGGAATAATTGTGTAATCGTTATCCCCTCTTGCAAGCACAGCATTGCCTGAGCAGATTGCTCTTTCACCGTGCTGCAGCTGATGGTCAACACAATGACCGCAGCCGATACAGGGTCGTATTTCGTCTTCTCTGTCCTCGTCTATGAGGTTAACAAGGTCGGGCTGAGCAAGTAAGCCGTGACCAATGAAAATAAGGTCGCACTGACCTGATTTCAGTGCCTTTTCCGATGCAACGGGATTCTGTGCTCTGCCGCCGCCGATAAGGGCAACCTTTTTCTTGCCCGCAGTAAGCATTAGACCTATTTTCATAACAAGACTGAGAGCCACCGCCATACAGTCAGAATAAGCTGATTCAGGCTTCTGATTTTTGCCTGCCTCAGATGACCAGATACCTGCAAGTACCTCAATGGCATCAACACCTGCCTGCTGAAGCTTTTTGCAGTAATATAAGCCGTCAGGCATTGAAATACCGCCGTCCTTACCCATTTCAATAACGGAAAGCTTTACGATAATTGCAAAGTCATCTCCGCAAAGTTCACGGATTCTTTTAATTATGTTAAGGTGGAAACGGATTCTGTTTTCACGGCTGCCGCCGTATTCATCGGTGCGGATATTTGCAGTTTTTGAAAGAAACTGCTGACCGAGATAATAGCCTACAGCGTGGATTTCAACACCGTCAAAGCCTGCTTTTCTGGCACGCAAAGCTGCCTGAGCGTACTTTTCTTCTATATTCTTTATTTCATCAATTGTCAGTGCACGGGGTGTTTCGTTTGCAAGACCCATCATATATGAATAAGGCATTGCCACCGCGCTTGGTCCTACGGGTTGGTCGCCGATAATCTTTCTCCTGGCACCTCTGCCCGTGTGAGAAATCTGCAAAAACGCCTTAGCTCCGCCTTCGTGAATAACATCGGCAAGCTGTCTCATACCGGGAATGTACTTATCGTCATCAATAACAAGCATACCCTTTGTGTTAAGACCGAGAGGTGAATCAACGCAGGTAACCTCAACAATAATTGCGCCCACTCCGCCCTTTGCTCTTTCGGAATAATGGTTAAGAACAGCCTTATTCACAAAGCCGTTTTCCGCCTGACTCATACCCATAGCCGCCATAACAGTTTTATTGCGAAGCTCGACCTTACCTATTTTGCCGGGTGACAGAAGATTGGGATATTTATTATTCATACTTAACACCTCATTTTTTCTCTTTTTGAAATTATATTACATAAAAGGTGTTTTTTCAATAAAAAAGGATTAAATTTACATAAAAAACAACCGCCGTACTCTTTTAAGGTATGGCGGTTACAGTTATTTAAAAATTATTCAGTTGTTACAATGTTTGAAACATTGCTTATTGTCTGTACCATAAGCAAGTTTTTCTTTGCATAATGCTTACAGGAAATTCTGTACTGATAATTTGCAGGAACTACGAGCTTGGTGTCAAGGTTAGCGGAAAAAGCATCACGGTAAACATTTCCGTATTCGTAGTAATCCTCCCAGTCGTAAGCACTTGATTTTCTTCTCTGGATTGTAAGGTCCTTGAAGCCGGTTCTCACAGCTTCTGAAGTACCGAGTGTCTGACCGGTTATATTAAGTGTGGTTCCGGTTTTTGTAAGGTATAAGCTGTATCCGTGTATGAGCCCCGTTGCGCGGGCGTTGTTTCCATCATTTGTATCATCAACAAAATCTGATGTTAACGAAAAATGTGCTACATACGGTTCAAATTCTTCACTCTCTAACGCACTTGAATCAAAAACAAAAAATGATAACATCAAAACTATTGAGAGTAATAACGAAATATTCTTTTTCAAAGCTTTCTCCTATTTCATAGTCGAAATAATACTTATTATATCTGAATAAGGAACTTCTGCACGTATATAATAACGGTATTTATTATTGGTAAATTCTACTGCCGAAGCTTCATCATCACATTCAAGGATATATAGCGTAATATCATCAACTGCTATCGTTTTAATATTCTCTACATCTGTATAATCAAATGACTGTTGCAAGGGATTGTAACTATAAATAAAAAATTTAAATATTTCATTTTCACTATGCATATCAAAGGTCAATTGTTTTCCTACTTCATCACTATAATACTCAGGCACACTTGCCTTATATTCATCGGATTTGGTGATGAATATTTCAGGGAAGAGAATATCATTATATCCGTGCTTTTCAAGGTCTTTCAGCAGTGAATCAACAGAGATATATTCTTCCTCATCCCCGCCGAAAAATACAACCTGAACAGTCTGTTTTGCAAAGGAAACAAAACCGTTTTCAATGCTTATGTTATGGGTATTACCCACGGCAAAAAGCGAAGAAAAACAAACAACGGAAAGTATTGCCGCAACAAAGAGCACCTTAAAAGCCGTCTTCCTGTTCTTCTTTGATTTTATCGGCTTGATTTCTGTTTTCTCCGGATATGCTTTTTGAAGAATTTTTTCAATTCCTCTGTCAATTTCTTCCTGAGAAGGATCGGGAACATCCTTTATAAGGCAGTCAATAAAATCATTTATTTCCTTTGCTGAATTATCGATATCTTTTTTTGCTTTTTCCTTATTCTGACGGTAAAAATAAAAATCTTCTGACTTGAGATTGTCTGTATCCTCGGCATTTTTACCGAAAAACTGGTTTTCCTCTTCCAAAATTAACCACCCTTCCTTTTGGTAAGTTTCGCTCTTCATAGGTATATCCCATTAAAGCTAAAACTTAACAAAAAATTTTTTAATAGAACAAAATTTCTATCATTATATCTCTACACTTTTCTTTAAGTCGCTTTTTACGCATTGAGCAGGCGTGAATATCCATACCAAGCATCTGTGCAACATCACCTGTTTTAATATTGTTATCGCTGAACAAATCAAAAAGTTCCTTTTCCCTGTCGGTCAAACGAGCGCAAACTTCTTCTATGTATCTTTCACCGTAATAGTCAACTATATCCTCTTCTAAGCTTCTGAATTTCAATGAAAGTTCAAGTAACTCCTCGTCATAAACACATTCCTTGTCCTGCACCCTTGAACGCCGTTTATACTCTTTTAAAACCATGTGGTGTGCCGTTGTAAGAAGCCACGGTTTTACATGAAATTCTTCAATCAAGTGACCTTTTCTGCTAAAAACCGCAAAGGTTTCCTGAGTAGCATCCTCGGCATCTTCTTTGTTGGAGAGTCTGTTCAAACAGTATCTGTAAACCGGAGCATAATACTCACGGCAGTATGCTTCCAATTCTTCTTTGCTCAACAAAATATTCACTCCCCTCACACATTTTATTAAAATAAATTAACAAGATAGTTTATATCATAAACAGAAAAAAATGTCAATATGTGAGGAATTTTGTCGCCAAAACAGAGAAGAAAAAACGCTTGTGAATACCGCTGAAAGGCTTCATCAGATATGTTGAAGGCAAACATATACATATAGGTTGAATATATAATATTTATGTGTTATAATATATTGATTATTATAACTGAGGTGCAATTAATGAAAAACAAGCCGTATCCGTATTATGATACTCCCGAGATTGAAAATCTTCAGGAATTGATAAGCTACTGCGCTGAGACTTACAAGGAAAAAACCGCTTTCAATTATTTAAATAAAAACACAGAAATTAAAAAGAGTTACCGAATCTTTTTTGAGGATGTTGCCGCTTTATGCAGTTATTTTATTAAATGCGGATATAACAGAACGCATATTTCCCTTTTGGGTGAAAACAGTTACTTGTGGCTGGTGTCCTTTTTCGCAATAGTCAATTCAAATAATATTGTTGTGCCGTTAGATAAGGAGCTGAATGAAGCCAACCTGAGCAAAATAATAACAAAAAGCGACTCAACGGTACTTATTCACTCAGATGATTATACGGACGAAGCAATGGTCAATACAGAAATTACACTGATAAATATGAAAGATCTCAATGATGTTATCAGTGAAAACAGAACAGATATGTGCAATAACTTTTCTTTTTATGAGTCGGTAAAGATAAATAATGATGAAATGTGTGCCATTTTTTACACCTCGGGCACTACATCAGAACCGAAGGGCGTTATGCTCAGCCACAAGAATATAGCCCGCGATACTGTTGCAACATCAAAAAGTGTCCGTGTTGCAGACCCCTCACTGCTTACTCTCCCTTTGCACCATACCTACGGTTTTGTTGCAAGTGTTACTATCCCCATGCTTATAGGAAGCTCCATATTTATTAACAGCAGCACAAGAAAGCTAATTCATGACATAAAACATTCCAAACCGGAGTATATGGCTGTTGTTCCCCTTATAGCCGAGGTAATGTATAAAAAAATATGGGAAAGTGCGGAAAGCAGCGGAAAGGCAAACCTGTTAAAAAAGTTAATCATTATAAGCGATGCTTTGTGCAAAGCAGGCATTGACTTGCGAAGAAAACTTTTTAAAAGTGTAATTGACGGACTCGGCGGTAACCTGAAAATTCTGGTTATAGGCGGAGCCGCAATAGCACCAGAATATGTCAAGGGATTTAATTCTTTCGGTATCAAGGCACTTGTTGGCTACGGAATAACCGAATGCTCTCCAGTTGTTTCCACCGTGAGAAACGAACATTATTATCCTGAAAGTGTAGGCACGGTACACCCGGGCGTATCTGTAAGAATCCAGGACGGCGAAATTCAGGTTAAAGGTGACACTGTTTTTGCAGGCTACTACAAAAATCCGGAAGCCACTGCAGAGATTTTTGACGGAGAATGGTTCAGAACAGGTGATATCGGCGAAATAAAGAACGGATTTTTGCACATCACGGGAAGAAAGAAAAATCTGATTATTCTTTCTAACGGCAAAAATGTTTCACCCGAGGAACTGGAACAGAACTTAAAATCAAACATTGAAGAAATAAAAGAAGTGGTTGTTTATTCCTTTTCCGATAAAATAATTGCAGAGATTTATTCCGACGAAGACAAAAGAGAAATTATTGAAAAAATGGTTTTTGAAACAAATAAAAGCCAACCTGTTTATAAACAAATAAGTGTAGTTAAATTCAGAAACTGTGAGTTTGAAAAAACTACAACAAAAAAAATCAAAAGAAACTATTCAGGAGACAGTGAAAATGCTTGAAAGAATTAAAAATGTTATTTATCCTGTATTAACAAACAAAAACATTACAATTGATGAAACAACCGTTATTCTTAAAGATTTGGATATAAATTCATATGACATAGTTGAACTTATATGTGCTTTGGAAGATGAATTCGATATATCTGTGCCTGACAAAAAAATTAAATCCCTTGTTACGGTCGGAGACATTATGAAGTTCATTGAGGAACAGGAAAATAATTGAATTTTAAATTTTTAACCGATAAGAAGGTGAAAAAAGTGAAGCTGACAAAAAAACAGCAAATTATGTATGACATTGAAAAAATAATCGGCGGCTCTGTAAATGTAATTTGCGGAAGTGTTGTTTTTGATAAATCTTATGATATTGAAAAAATGTCTGAAGCGGTAAATGAATTATACAGAATAAACGATGCTTTGCGTATCAGACTCGTTTCTGACGGCGGAAAGATTTCTCAATATGTTGATGATTTTTCCCTAAAAGACATTGAGACAGTCAGTTTTACCGATAAACAGCAGTTCCATGACTTTGCTCAGGCACAAGCATATGAGCCTTTGGACATATATGGCTCCCTTTGTGAAATAAAAATACTTTCTTCTCCGTATTTTTCGGGAATTCTTTACAAGCTGCACCATATAATTGCAGATGCCTGGACTCTTGCTTTGCTTGCATCTCAGTTCAACCGTATCCTCAACGGTAAAGATGTTGTTGCATATTCATATAAAGAATATATGGAAGAAGACGGCACGTATCTTATTTCAAAAAGATATTTAAAAGATAAAGAATTTTATATTGACAGATTTAAAAAATGTTCTGAGCCTGTTTATATTTCAGAAAAAAACGTCAAAACCAATTCCGCCAAAAGAATTACTTTTTCTTTAAATAAAGCAACATCAAGTTCAATATACGGTTTTACAGAAAACAAACAGGTTTCCCCTGCAACATTTTTTCTTACGGCTATATCTGTATACCTGAACAGAATAAAAAACAACTGTGAAAGTTTTTATATAGGACTCCCTATTATAAACAGAACCGGAACTGTTGAAAAAAATACGGCGGGATTGTTTATAAACACTGCGCCTACACTTATTGAGACAGAAAATAACAAGTCTTTTTCAGAAAATATAGATAATATCGAAGTTGCTGTAATGACCGCTATGCGCCACCAGAAATTCACTTATGAAGATGTTATGTCTGCTCTTAAGGACGAATTCGGATTTACAGGAAATCTATATGATGTCATCTTCAGTTATCAGAACGCTCAGATTGACGGTGAATCATTTGAAAGCACCTGGTACCATAACGGCATACAGAATGAAAGTCTGCAGATTCACATTGATGACAGAGATAACACCAAGGGATTTAAAATCCACTACGACTACCAAACAGAAAAGTTTACTGAAAATGATATTGAAAAGCTTCACAATCATCTTTTTAACCTGATTTCTGATGCTATAGCTGATCCCGACAAAAAAATCACTGACCTTGAAATGCTTTCAGATGTGGAAAAGAAGATTCTTTATGAATTCAATAATACAAATTACAGCTACAATATACCCAACAATTCAACCCTTTACAGTCTTTTTGAAAAGACAGCGAAAGAAAATCCAGATAATATATGTATAACAACGGCTGAAAGGAATATTATCTTCTCTGAGCTTCACCATATCTCAGAAAAGCTTGATACAGAACTAAGAGGAATAACAAAGGGAGAAAAATCGGTAATAGCAGTTATTTCTGAACGTTCAGTAGAAATGTATGCTGCAATTTATGGTATTATCCGCGGCGGCAATGCATACTTACCCATTGACCCTAACTATCCTCAGGAAAGAATAGACTACATTCTTGAAAACAGCAACGCAAAAGCAGTAATAGCACAGGGTAAGTTCTGTCATCTCGCAGGAAATGTTCCCTGCATTGATATGACTGCCTTTATTGAAAATGCAGACAGTAATACATCCGTAACATATGAATATGCCGCAGAACCTGATGACACAGCATATGTCATTTACACTTCTGGCTCAACAGGTAATCCTAAAGGGGCAAGAGTCAGCCATAAATCGGCAGTCAACCGTATACTCTGGATGCACGATAAGTACCCCTTACGCACCAATGGTGTAATCCTGCAAAAGACGCCCTACACCTTTGACGTTTCTGTATGGGAGCTTTTCTGGTGGGGTATTTCAGGTGGAAGTCTTGCCGCTTCAAAACCCGGCGAGCATTTCTTACCCGCCAAAATACTTGAGGAAGTACAGAATAAGAAGGTTACCCATTTACACTTTGTACCTTCCGTATTCGAGCTGTTCCTCAAATATCTTGAAGCACATAAAGATGAACTTCACAAGTTTGATTCCGTAAGATATGTATTCTTATCAGGTGAAGCCCTTTCGGCAGATCTTGTGCGGAGATTCTACAAGCTCTATGACTTTGAAAAGGTCACACTCCACAACCTTTACGGACCGACAGAGTGTGCTGTTGATGTAACATATTACGATTGCGCACCTTCAGACACCGATCCCGTTCCAATCGGTAAACCCATCTACAACACACAGATTCATATTCTTGATAAATACTTAAAGCCCGTATCCACAGGAGTTATGGGAGAGATATGCATTGCCGGTGTCAATGTCGGACAAGGCTACCTTAACAATTCCGTCCTAACAAACGAAAAGTTCATAAACAACCCCTTCAGAGAAGGTAAGCTTTACAGAACCGGAGATAACGGATACTGGCGTGAAGACGGTAATATCATCTTCTGCGGACGAAAAGACGGACAGATCAAATTAAACGGTCAACGAATAGAAACAGGCGAAATAGAGTCTGTTATCTGCGAACTCAACGACATTGATTCTGTTGCTGTTATTGTGAAAAAGATTCAACAAGGAGATGTTCTCGTTGCTTTCTATGCCGGAAAAAATGACTGTGAAAAAATAATCAGAGAACACTGTTTAAGCAGGTTGCCTAAATATATGGTACCCGGTGCAATTGAACGCCTTGATAGCTTACCACTTAATCAGAACGGAAAACTTGACAGAAAGATACTTTCTGATACACATATAACATTTACAAAGTCAGATGAAAATGATAAACCGATAAACGAAACTGAAAAATTGATCTGTAAAGCCTTTGAAACCGTTCTCAGCACAGAAAACATTGGCAGAAACAGCGATTTCTTTGATATGGGCGGTACAAGTATTTCAATGATATCTCTTCTAGGTGAAGAAGGATTTGAAAATATAACCGCGGCTGAATTCATGAGAAATCCCACACCTTCCAAACTATCCCGTATTATGCACAACAGAAGCATTGAAACACTTGAATATCTCGAACCCTTGCATATAGCAGAAAACTCCGAACGTGTGATAATTCTTCTCCCCTTTGCGGGTGGAGGAGCGGAAGCATACAGTAATTTTGTAAATACTTTAAAAAATACAGACAGCCGTATTTCTGTTTATTTTATACGCTACTTACATTCATCATCAGAATGCGAAGAAGCGGCAAATGAAATACTGGAGGTGCTCAACGGAAAAGAGATTTCCTTATATTCTCACTGTGTCGGCTCTTCCGTGGCACTGTATATTCTCAATAAGCTTGAAAAAGAGCTAGGTCCTGTTAAGCACTACTTTGCGGGAGCAAGTATCCCACCTAAAAAGCCATCAAAGAATAACATATGGAATATTGTGCCAAATGCAGTTCTTAGGTTTATACTTTTAAAGGCAGGAGCTGACTTCAGCGGACTTAACCGTAGAAAAACGGATGTTTTGTTGAAAGAATTCAGAAAAGATACTGATTTCGCTAACATCGGATTCTTTGAGTTCGGAGAAAAAATCAAAACCCCCGTAAGCGTTATTATCAGTAAAAATGATATCTTTACCAAAAACTATACTGAAGCGGAAAAGCTATGGCTTAAATACTTTGATGATGTGTGCGGTGTTCATTTTATAGATACCAAAAGCCATTATTTCCAACGTGACAACGCGAAAAATCTTATTGATGTCATACTTAAATTAATTTAATAAAACAAAAGCATCAGCTGTATAAATGCTGATGCTTTTTAAATTTTTATCTTTTTCTTTTTTTGTGGTGAATAATATTTTTCTCTTTTCTTATACCAAATTTCAAGGAAATCAGATCTAATTTTTTTAAAACAATATCTGAAAAGCTGTCAAAAAGAATTACTATTTTTTGGCTATATTTTTTTACTATTAATAACTCAATGAACCCAACGGCAACTCCGGAAATACAAAGCAAATGATATGTTTTCAAATTCAACACTACATTGGGTTCGGCTTTAAAAAACTCTACAAAGAAACGCGTACCGCTATAAAGAATTAAATAAATCGGAAACATTGTACCTTCCTTAGCTTTTTTTCTCCAAAGCATAAGAAAAATAAAAATAACCACTGCCAGTCCGACTTCGACTAGTTGAATCGGGAACTCCACTTGTTCAGTACTGTAATTATATAAACCATTATCCCATTTCAATCCGGAACAACATCCATGACAAAAACATGCCAGCTTAATGGTAATTAATGTAAGAGCGAAAGCCGGTGTTATCAAGTCAAGTTGCTTTAAAGGCTGTATGCCTAATAATAAAAAGACAATCATCAAAATAATCGGCAAAATGAAGCACAATCCGAAATAGTTTGTCCCTGTATTAACTAATTTTCCAAATACAATATTTAAAGATAAAACCGGAGCAAACTGAAAAACAGAAACTATTATGGTTTCTACAAATGCAAAAAAATAAGGCCTTGATAAAACAGAACTTTTTTTTGATTTTTTTATTATATTTATTGAATATTTACCCAAAAAGTTTACTTTATATTTTATTTGTGTAAAATTAAAAATCACCAGTATAAACACACTAAGATTATTAAAAAAATCATATAACACAATGCCCGTATCTCCTAAATGTTGATACATACACTCACCTTCTTCCGACGATTAGTATACTATAAATTTTTATGTTAGTCAATCACTTTGCATTCAGATAAATATTCTGACTCGGTTAAATCATTTTATCTTTTAACGGTGATTTAATTATTGCTTTTACGCAAACTTGTGTTATAATATAAATGATATTTTTTCAGGAGGAAATAATATGAAGAAATTGCTTGCTTTGATTTTTTCGGCTATTCTCACATTTTTCGGCATTACCGCCCCTGGAGAAGATCTTCTACCCATCGCCGAACGTGAAGGTGTTCCCACGCAGGAGAATATTGAGCTTTTTCAAATGATTTTTGAATCGGAAACAAAGTGGCTCGCTTCCTTGCAGCTTGAAAACGGCGCAATTCCTATGAACTATGC
This sequence comes from Acutalibacteraceae bacterium, assembly GCA_045531265.1. Classification (GTDB taxonomy): domain Bacteria; phylum Bacillota; class Clostridia; order Oscillospirales; family Acutalibacteraceae; genus UBA6857. Next base: position 63,894 of record JAZSDP010000006.1, on the reverse strand, counting down.
CCCAAACGGTGAGGTTAAAATGAATCCTTACTTTGCCGATTTTGCCGCCCTTGCTCTTCTTGATAAGGCAGAAGAATACGCTGCAGCGGTAAAAAAATATATGGATTGGCATTTCAGCCACCTCAACACAGCCGAAACTGACCACAACGGTATTGACGGCACCATTTACGATTACATAATAACCCTTAAAGACGGCAGAATCTCGAATGAAAGCGTTTCAATTGTTAAAAATGAAAAATCCTATGACTCCGTTGACTCCTACGCTGCAACCTTCCTTTCCGTGCTTAATAAATACTACAACAAAACCGGCGACAGCGAATATATTATATCACACAGCTCAGAAATTCAGCGTATAATAAATGCCCTTTTTGCTACCTACCACAATGGAATGACAATTGCAAAACCTGAATGGCAGGTAAAATACCTTATGGATAACAGTGAGGTTTATGAAGGCCTTCTTGCTGCGGCAGAGCTTTTTGATAATGTTCTTTCTGTTCAGTACCCCGACCTTGAAGCAGTAGAGAAAAAATGCGCAGATGCGGCAATTAAAGTTCTGCAGACCATTGAGAATGAGCTTTGGAGACCTATTTGGGGATACTACGAAGTCGGCATAAGAAAAATAATAAAAATCCCATCAGATATCTTCTTCTGGAAACAGTACTACCCCTGTGCAACGGCTCAGCTTTTCCCGATTATTCACGGAGTTATCGCTCCCAACACTGAAAGAGCAAACAAGCTTTATGATAAATTCTGTGCGACTTATGATTGGGAAAACTTTGATTATCCCGATGTTTACTATTGGGGCGCAAACCTTCAGGCGGCAGTCGCTATGAACGATATCGACCGTGTCGTAACTTATATGACAAACTACGCTGAACTTACTCAAAACCACGCTTATCCCCTTTATAATGCGGATGCAGCAAGAGTCAGCCTTTCTGCTTATATCTTATTGCAGAAATATGCATAAATCAACATAACAAAAAAATCCGTCGGCAGTTGGGCAACCCTTATGCCGACGGGATTTTTAACTTATCAAGCTTCTGAAGAAGCTTCCTGCAGTCCTCTGCGTTCCAAAAGCTCCTTTTCAACCTGAGCCTTCTGCTCGGGTGTATACTTGATAAAGAGCAAGGGAATAATGTAAAGCAATGCGGCAATTGCGGGAGTCAGCATTACAAGGGGCCATATCCACTTTTCAAATGTTGCACTCTGTGTACCGTAATATACTGCGCCGGGTACATCTGCAACTGCCTGATAACCGATAAGTCCCAGAGCCAGAGTTGCAAGTCCGCCGGTGATACCGCTTGAAACCTTTGTAAAGAAGGTCTGCATTGCAAAGGTAACACCCTCCGTACGCTTGCCTGTTTTCCATTCCATATAGTCAACACTGTCACAGAACAGGGATGTCTGTGCTATACTGCCTGCACCTGAGGGAATTGAAAAAATTGCCATAACCGCCATACCGATATACATATTTTTGCCTTCAAAGCCTATGAGGTAAGCTGCAACTCTGCCGATTATTGTAAATACCTGAATAACAATAATAAGGTTTTTGTATCCGCCGCAAAGCTTTTTGAGCTTGGTTGCAAAAATCATACCGATAAAGCTTGGAGCATAAGTAAGGGCTGAATAAATTGTTGTAATACCCAATGCACCGATAAAACCACCGAAATAGTCGTCAGGGAACATATACTTAAAGAAATATGTAACAAGGTTATTTCCGAAAGCGAATGAGCCTAAAAGACTTGCAAGAGTTATAAGAAGAAGCATCTTATTCTGGAAAAGCAGCTTAAAACATTCGATAATTGAGGTCTGCTGCTGTTCGGGCTGAACAAGACGTACTCTTTCCTGAGCCTTATAGCATTTCGCGCTTACAAGTGCACCTCCGAGACCGAAAATCACAGCAAAAACAACAGTCATAAGAGCCAGAGAATTGCCCGAAGCAATTGCTACGGATTCCATAACCATAGGAACAACAGCACTGAAAATTCCGTAGGTAATAGAGCCAACCGTTCTTGCAATCTGAACAAATTTATCACGCTCGTTTGAATCGGGAGAAACAACAGCAGTCATACCCCAGATTGCAACATCCTGCAAGGTATAAGTGATATCCCAGCAAAGATAAATAATTACAAAATATGCAACCCGAAGCCATAAAAGGCTTTCGGAGGTTGAAAAAACAATAAACAGAAGAACAGTGAAAACACCGACAGGAACAGGTGTGTATTTGAGCAACGGACGAAGCTTTTCACCGTTTTTAAAGCGGTGACGGTCAACAATTGCACCTACGATCGGGTCATTTACGCCGTCCCATATTTTCATTAAAAGAAGCAGTACGGTAACAACAGCCGGCGGGAACATTGCAATATCCGTCATAAAGTATGTGAAGAATGATGCACCTATCATACAATAAACAAGATTTTGACCTGCAAGACCCGCTAAAAAGCTGTTTCTTTCTTTTTTGCTGACATAATTCATAAAACAGTAACCGCTGAAAAAACAGCAGTTATAGCCCCCTTCCGGAATAACTTTGATTCTGATTATTCTTAATTATACATTATGATTACTGTTTAATCAATTGATTTTCTATAGTGAAAATAAATAAAAAACAAGTAAGTTTTTTTACATATAAAGGATATGAATTTTTTCTGATGCTTTCTTAACTATGATTTTTTTGTAACTCTACCTTCTTGACAAACCATTGAAAACTTGCTAAAATAAGCCGATTAAAAATTTAAAAGAACGGAGAAGAATAAAATGACTTATTTTTATAAAAAAGACGGGGAAGTTTTTGTCCCCGAAAAAATCAATCCTGACCTTGTAAAGCTTGCAACTGCAGTTGTTAAAACCTGCAAGCTTAATTTCAAATTTCAGCTCAAGTCCACATCCCTCACAAATGCCCTTAAAGCAGGCAAAAGAGAGCAGATGCTTACCCTTATGCAGAAGTGCTTCAATAACAATAAAAGGCTTTATGACCAGGATATGGGCCTTACAGGTGTAACTGTGGAAGAGGTTGAGGATAACTACTTTGACGATAAGGATGATGAGTTCATCAAATCTCAGATTCAGGTACTTATCGACTTTGCAATGATTAACACCGTTGTTGAATCAAAGGCTATGTCCCTTCTCAGCGCAAGCTGTGAAAAAGCACTGGGTACACCCATCAACAAAATCAAATTCTTCACTAATCAGGATGTTATTCTTGAAGAGGTTGAAGACGAAGAAGAAACAGAAGAATAAAAATCAATGTCGGCACTTAAGTTCAGTGCCGACATTTTTATATACTGCGATTTTTTTGTTTTTCAGCCATTCTGAGCACTTTTATCAAAGGTACAATCATAACGCCCCAGAGAAAATTGCTAACACCGTGGGTAATATCAAATACTGTACCGTTTGCTATCCACATAATAATTGCCTTGAAATCTTTAAGACCGAAGAAAAGTGCCTCAACAGGTGCACACAGTATACCGTATATAAAGCCGTGAAACGAACTTACGATACAGTACACAACGGGTGCTACAGCCTTTGGCATATTTTTAGGCAAAAGCATCGTCATACCCCAAAGAACAGCCCAGGTGTAAAGATAAGCAAACCACCAAGTATTAAAGCCGTTAAAAAGCCCCGTGAGGAACACAAAAATATAAATGGGATACAACGCTTTTTTACGGTAAACCACGGTCAGAGCTACAATAAACACACCAAGAAGGTGTATATTCGGCAAGGCGTCCATAAGAACCTTAGAAGCGTACATAGTGGCTCCGAGCATTGCAAAAACTGCCGTTTCTCTTGTTGTAAGCTTCATTATTCAGCTCTGAAGGAATAGGTTTTGTCAGTTTCTATCTTTGCCATATCAACACCAACGGGTGACATTTCATCACCGACATAAAAAGCCCAATATTTGCCGTCCTTGTCATAATCAAGAGTCATACCGTCAACTGTTTTAACATAAAGACCGTAAGCTCCATCTTCACCGTCAATAAGACCGCAATCAAAAAGAGCCTCGCCAACAGTTGTTTTATCCGTTGAAACAACATATTTTTTCTCGCTACCGTCAGCGTGCATAACATTAAAAGTAAATTTCGTTGCACCTTCACCTACATTTACGCTTTCTGTAGAAGATGTGCTTACATCAGAAACAGCGTTGCCGTCGGTAGCTTTACCGTCACCACAGGAAGAGAGAACAAACACAGCAGAAATCACAAGGATAACCGCAAGAATGAGTGATAATAATTTTTTCATTTTAATTTACTCCTTGATTTTTAATTTATTTTATAAAAAGTCAGTCTGTTTTTTGTTTTCACCTCCAATAAAATGTCCCCGCCCGAAAAGGCAAGGACAGAAAAACAGCAAAACAGACCGATAATACGGCTTATGTTTCACCACTTTCCCTTTGCCCAAAAGTGATTGTTATTTTTACCGACGCCTTAGCGCCGTAACAAATGAGCATTCCGACTTATGGCAAAGCCAATTACGGCAATGGCGGTTGCTCGGGATTTTCACCCGTATTTCCTCATTTGCTGTGTATATTTTATCAAATATCATATTTGTTGTCAACTGCATTTACACAAAAAGCACTCCCCTTGCGGAGAGTGCTTAATTTATAGCTTTTTATAAAAAGTTAAAAATGTTTGCAGGAAAGAATTATGCTTCTTCCTTTTTTCTCAGACAAACAAAGGCTGCGCCGGATGCTACTGTAAGAGTTGCAAGTGCTACGATTACTGCAGATGTATCACCTGTCTTAGGAGTAGTTGTTGTGACAACAGCGGGCTTGGTGGTTGTGGGAGCTGCAGTAGTTTCCTCAACTTCACCGATAAAGCCGATGTACATGTTTGCAAAGAAGTTTACGATTTCGTTGTCAAGAAGACCTTCAATTACTGATGAATCAAGACCGAGTCCTTCAAGAACACCAACGAGTGTGTCAGCAATACCTGCTGTGAGGTTTGTTGCGTTAGCTGCGAGGTCGCCGCCTGTACCGAGGTTAGCGATATCGAATGTACCAACTTCTGAAGATGCAAGGTTAATACCCTTACCACCGAAGATGCTGCCGATTGATGACACAAGTGAAGAAAGACCGCCGTCTGTAAGACTGCCGAGCATTTCTGCAATAGGAGTGATATCAAAGTCAACAGGAATCATCTTAAGGATAGCTTCAAGATCGGAAGTTGTTGTGCCGTCGCCTGAGTTCTGAGCCTGAACGGAGTTCATCTGATCAGCAATGCCGTTAAGAGCATCAAGAGCATCGTTCTGGTCTTCGCCTTCAAATTCTGCTACGATTGAATCAATATCGATTTCGCTGAGATCAAGGTCACCGAGAAGAGCAGAGATATCGTCAGCATTGAGAGCACCGAGATCCGCACCCTTGAGAGCATCAACAATTGAAGCTTCATCAGCAGCAAAAGCAGTGGGAACGAGCAGACAAGCACAAAGCATAATTGCAACAATTACACCAATAAACTTTTTCATGTCCTATCAAATCCTTTCTGAATATTTATATAAACAGCCAAAGGCTGAAAATATACACCTTATCCTATGTATTATACTATAAATTGTGGTCAATATCAATAGATTTCACAATTTATTTCATATTTTTACCAGGTAACAAATACATCAAGACCTGATGTTGTAAAGTTTTCACCTAAAACCATTCCGTTTTCTTTGAGTGCACCGCAGAAGCCTAAAAGCATTTTATAATCCTTCATAGTGATTCTGCATCTGATTTCCAGCTCAGAACGGTCGGAATAGTTATCAAGCTTACCGGGAACGAAGCCGGTGCACCACCAATACTTACCGTATTCTCTTGTATAAAGCTCTTCGCCCTTACGGTAGCCGGTCATTGACATATACAGAGCTTCTTCATTGGAAGCGGCATCGTAATGCTCGTTTCCTCTATCTTTAGGCTTAGTATAAACACCGATTTCGTGACCGACAAAAACAAGACCGTACTGACCCTTCCAGAACTGAATCATCCAGTCCTTGTTGCCGTATTCAAACTTACATCTCATTGTGTCCATATAAATGGCAACAAAGCCTGCACCGACATCAAAGAATTCGTGATAGCCGAGTGCTCTCTGCCAGGGGTCCGAGTTTGTGTAATAATAATTACCGTCGGGATTGAACATATAGCTGAGGAAGCCATTGTCAAATATAGCAGCGTTTTCAATCACCTTATCGGGAGCTGTTGTTGAAGGCTGCTGAGCGGGAGGCTCAGTTGTTGTGGGAGCAGTGGTTGTGGGCTTTGCGGTAGTAGGTGCTGTTGTTGTGGGGGCAGTGGTAGAAGTGTTGGGTGTTATGGGGAAGGTTGTAATAACACTGCCGGTGCTTGAGGGTACCTCAGTTGTGGGAGCAACTGTTGCCACAGGCTGAGTTGGAGGAACAGGAGCCGCCGTTGTGGGCACCGTTGTCTGACTTGTGGTGGGAAGAGTTGTGGGCGGAGTTAAAACTTTATCGCTTTTAGTCATAGCACTCACACCGAAGAAAGAGCCGATGCATACAACAAGCAGTGCAACGACCACTATAATAGACGTTTTATTCTTTTCAAAATTCATGACAAGGCCTCCTGGGAATGGATATATTAAGACATAATAACACAATTTTATACACTATATACTCTAACAGAAAATGTCAAAAAGGTCAAGGGGATTTTCACAATATTTACATTTTTAAAGATACTTTTTTCTTTAATGCAACACACTTGATTGTTTTGATCCAAAAATAAAAACAGAGGTGCACTCTCACGAGACTGCACCTCATATTTTTACTTTAATCAGTTGTTGCCGAAGATGTTTCTGCCCTTGAATACGGGGAGAATGTCGCTTTCGTCATCATCGGGGTCGTCGAAGATTGAATCTGACTTTTTAGCAGGAGTTTCAATTACATCAACGGACTGTGTCTGAAGGGGCTGTGCGGGAGCTGAGGGAGCTTCTGCTACGGGCTGAACAGGTGCCTGAATGGGAGCAAAGTCGCTTGCCTTTACGTTGTTTGCACCTGAAGCGGCTGCTGCCTGCTCAAAAATTGAAACGAAGCTCTGACCGAACTTTGTTGAAGCAAAATCAAGGGTTTCGGAATCCATTGTTGAGAAAATAGAAGGGGCACTGTCCTTTCTTGTTGACTGGCTGATAAATTCGGGAGCTACACCCTGCTGTGCTGCAGGAGCTGCAGCTGCTGAAACGGAAACAGCATCATCCTTCTTAGCCATACCAAAGCCTGTTGCGATAACAGTGATAAGCATTTCATCGCCCATATCCTCATCGAATACGGAACCGAAGATGATGTTTGCATCCGGATGTGTTGCATCAGCAATAAGTGAGCCTGCCTGCTCAATCATATCAAGTGACATATCGGATGAGCAGGTAACATTGATGATAACGCCGCTTGCACCGTCAATAGCTGTTTCAAGAAGGGGGCTTGTAATAGCCTGCTTTGTAGCTTCGGAAGCACAGTCAGCACCTCTGCCGCGGCCGATACCCATATGAGCAAGACCTGCATCCTTCATAACGCTCTTGATATCTGCAAAGTCAAGGTTGATGTAACCGGGAACCTTGATCGTATCTGAAATACTCTTAACGCCCTGCCAAAGAACATCGTTAGCCTTACCGAAGGCATCCTTCATGCTGAGGCTCTTGTCACCGAGAAGCTTAAGTCTTTCGTTAGGAATAACGATAAGGCTGTCTACATGCTTTTCAAGTTCCTTGATGCCTTCTTCAGCCTGCATCATTCTCTTTCTGCCTTCAAACTTGAAGGGCTTTGTAACAATACCAACGGTAAGTGCACCAAGCTCTCTTGCGATTTCAGCAACAACGGGAGCTGCACCTGTGCCTGTACCGCCGCCCATACCGGCAGTGATGAATACCATATCTGTTGACTTAAGTGCATCGGCAATTACGTCACGGCTTTCTTCTGCAGCCTTTCTGCCGATTGCAGGGTCACCGCCTGCGCCCATGCAGCCTGTAACCTTTTCGCCGATCTGGATTTTATGAGTTGCCTTTGAGTTTTCAAGAATCTGTCTGTCTGTGTTGATTGAGAGGAACTCAACGCCTACAATACCTGACTCAACCATTCCGTTAACGGCATTACCGCCGCCACCGCCGACACCGATAACTTTAATCTGGTTATAAGCGATGTTTTCATTATCAATTATGAAGCCCATTTTACTTCCTCCTACATAAATATTTTAAATTAAATGATAGTAATCTGTTATAAAGTCTGTGCGCCCAAAAGGGCATAATTACTTATTATCCAAGTAATTATAGCACGACTTAAAGGAAAATACAATAATAAATGTGCAGAAGATTGAAGATTTTTTTGCCGATTTTTGTAAAAAAAGGAAAAATCAGTGTCAATATCAGTCAACTTTCATTGTGCCTTCATTGAAATATGCTCTGCCGTCATATCTTGTGTCAATATAACCTGTCTGTCCCTGAGAGGCGGCAGTTTCAACAACATCACTTGCAAGACTGATTCTGTTTTCCAGATCCTTACAGTCTCCCAGGTAAATCATTATTCTTGAATCGTAGGTTACAGTTACATCAGAAAGGTCTTCAAGATTAATTTCAGCCTTTTTCATAATACCCTTGCTTTCAATAGCACTTACCATTTTTCTTGCAAGTTCAAACTTTTCTTTATTATTTTCGCTCGGCTCAAACTCTGATGCGATTTCAACCTCCTGAGCTTCAAGACCGAGAAGTCTGAAGGAGCCGTCTGTGAGCTTTCTTTTTTTATTTGAAACCACCTTGAGGTTTTCATCAAGGCAGATATAGCCTTTATCGCCTGCAATAAGGTATTTATCCTTTGTAGGCTCAACTGTTACTATTATCGTATCGGGGAGCTTACGCTTTATATCAACGGAATGAATATAGGGAAGCTCAGCGGTAACCTTTTTGTTGACTTTACCTTCCCTTACGGTGAACATATTCAGTCCGATTTCAAGATCTGCAGCGGAAATAATCTTCTCAGCTTTATAAGCACTTTCACCTTCAACAACTATATTGGCAACAGGTGCACCCTTAGCATAAAAGTAAGCACAGAAGAAGCCCGCAACAAAAACAAGGAACAGAAGCACAGTTGCAAGTGTTCTGATGCGCCTTTTCTTTTTCTTCTCCCCTGCTCTTTTTTTGCTGATTTCGTTATGACTTTTGCCTTGTCTTAACTGTTCGTCATAATCCCTTCTGCTTTTTCTGAGCTGAGATTGCTGACGCATATCCTTTGCTTTTTCCGAATTTTTTGCAATTTCCTGCATCATTTCCTTCGTTACGGGTTTTCCCTTGGGGACCCTCGATTTCTGCGATGGCTTTTTCTTTGCAGGGCTCTTTTTATCGGCAGACTTTTTTTCTCCCGGCTTCTGAGAAGAAGACTTTTTCGGCTGAGGATTGTTCTGCTTTTTGCTCTTTGCCTGCGGTCTACCCTCGGAAATGGGTGCCTGAGCCGTTTTTTGTGTATCAGGCTTTTTCTTGCTTTTCTGCTGAGAATCTGCCGTTTGTTTTTTCGGCTGCGTACCTGTGCTTATCGGTTCCCACATTGAAGAAGAAATATTCTGTGGCTGCCTTACTTTATTATAACCCTTTGTGTTGCCAAAGCTTGTACTGTCTGCGTATTTACCAAAAGTTTCCGATACATTATTATTGTTCCTGTTTTCCACTTCATCACCTCTTTAGCATTCGTGTTATACCTTAAACAAAATACAGGCAGAGTGTTACCGCACTTAATAACAGTATAACACAGCTGCCCATGAAAAAAATCAGATTTAATTTATTTTAACTGTCCCGTCTGCCTTTTTATATCGGCACCGACGGATTTCAAGCATTCTTCAATTTTTTCATAGCCTCTGTCAATATGGCTGACACAGCCTACGGTGGTAATTCCCTTTGCCGCAAGACCTGCCACCACCAATGCAGAGCCTCCACGAAGGTCGGGTGAATCAACGGCGGCGCCGTAAAGCTCCTTAACGCCGTCTATAACGGCTACCCTGCCTTCAATATTGATTTTTGCACCCATTTTTTTAAGCTCGCCCACGTGCTTGAAGCGGCTTTCAAAAATGTTTTCAACTATTACACTTGTCCCTTCACCTAAAGAAGCCATAGCCATCACGGGTGCCTGAGCATCCGTGGGAAAGCCGGGATAAGGCATTGTCCGTATGTCCCTTAAGGCTTTAGGTCTTTGGTTCATTTTTATAAGTACGCTGTTTTTATCCGTTCTTATGCTACAGCCTGCTGTTTCAAAAATAGGCAAAACGGAATAAAAATCGTATGGTCTTACATTTTTTAAAAGGATTTCTCCGCCCGCTGCACCTGCGGCACACAGATAGGTAAGAGCAACTATACGGTCTGAAATCACCGTGTGCTCTGTATCGGATATTTTGGGAACACCTTCAATTACTATTGTGCCCTGTGCTCCCACCTCAACGGCACAGCCTGCACTGTTTAAAAAGTAGGCAAGATCACTGATTTCGGGCTCTCTTGCACCGTTAAGTATTACTGTCCGACCTTTACCAAAGGCAGAGGCGAGGATAATATTTTCCGTTGCACCCACACTGGGAAAAGAGAGACTTATTATGCCTTCAGTTACGCTTTTTTCTTTTTTACAGAGTATTTTACCTGCCGTTTCCTCCACATAAAAGCCGAGCTTTTTAAGTGAGCTTAAATGAAGGTCAATGGGCCGAAGCCCTATTTCACAGCCCCCGGGAGAAGAGAGAGTCGCCTGACCCGTTCTTCCGAGCACTGAGCCGAGAAAAACAATTGACGAGCGCATTTCTCTCATAAGGCGGTCAGGTATCTCGGAACATGATATGCACCTTGAATCAACGGTAACCGTGTGATTTTCTCTTTTTACTTTACAGCCCAGGTGCCTGAGAATTTCAATTGCCGCGTCAACATCCGTAAGGTATGGGCAATTGTGAATTACGCTGATTCCGTTAACAAGCACCGTAGCCGCAAGAATGGGAAGAGTGCTGTTTTTTGAGCCCTGAACATCAATCTCGCCCGTAAGCCGTCTTCCGCCTCTTATAATAATGCTGTCCATAAAATCACACCTTTCACCCCATAATATGCCAATAGGATAAAAAATGTGATTTTTCTTGCGGTTTTCTTTATTTTATAAGTGAAATTACAATATCTGCTATTCTTTCCTTCGCATCGGAAACAGCCATTTTCTTTGCATTTTCTTCTATAGTGTGTCTTTCACTGTCATTTTCGGAGAGGGACAGGAACAGCTCATTCATCTTTTCCTTTGTAAGCTCTTTTTCTTCAATGATTTTTGCCGCATTTTTATTAACAAGTGCCATTGCATTGTGGTACTGATGATTCTCGGCAACATTGGGAGAAGGAATAAGGATAGATGCTTTACCCAGCGCCTGAAGCTCTGAAAGTGAGCTTGCACCTGCACGGCAGATAACAACATCAGCCGCTGACATACAAACATCCATATCGTTTATGTATTCCCTTATTTCAACATTCTTGCTGTTATCAAGGTCAACGCCCTTTTCACGGAGCTTATCGGGCACCCAGAGACCGTACTGCCCCATTGCGTGGAGGAAATAAAGGTTTTCATTCTTATGGTGGTCTGCAATAATATCCACCATTGCATTATTTATTGTAAGAGCACCGAGAGAGCCGCCCATTGAAAGAATAAGCTTCTGATTATCAGCTATACCTAACTTTGCTCTGCTAATATCTCTGTCTGCACGGAGCATTTCGCCTCTTACGGGAAGGCCCGTAACAATACAGCCGTTTTTGGCATCAAGATGCTTTTCAGCCTCCTCAGCGGTGAGCATTACTCTGTCTACCACCTTGGAGAGAGCCTTGTTTGTAATGCCGGGATAAGCGTTCTGCTCGTGAATAGCCGTCGGAATACCCATTTTTGCCGCCATACGGACAACGGGACCGCTGACATAACCGCCGAAGCCTACAACGACATCGGGTGCGAAGGAGCGAAGTATCTTTTTAATCTTACTGTTGCAGGTAAGAAGATACCACACAGTTTTTATGTTTCTGATTATATTTTCTAAAGTAAGCTTTCTCTGAAAGCCTGAGATTTTTATTGTTGTAAACTCGAAGCCTGCGGCAGGCACAAGCTTTGCTTCCATTTTATCCTTTGTACCCACAAAAAGAATTTCAGCATCGGGATGCCTTTCTCTTATTTCACCCGCAACTGCAAGTGCAGGGTTAATATGACCGCCCGTACCGCCTGCGGCAAAAAGCACTTTCATAAATCTCTCTCCTTTTCTTTTTTAAAGCTGACTAATAGCGTTACTTTATTCTTTTTCCATTGAGCTGTTACGGGAAACGGAAAGCACTACACCCATTTCACACAAAAGCACAAGCAGTGCCGTACCGCCGTAGCTGAAGAAAGGCAAGGCTATACCCGTATTTGGGAAAATATCCGTAACAACGCAAACATTGATTATTACCTGAAGGGCAATCTGAATCATAATACCCATAACAAGCAATGAGCCGAAAAAGTCTCTGCATTTTCTTGCAATGATGAAGCCTCTGCAGATAAGAGCCGCAAAAAGCAAAAGCACAAGACAAGCACCTATAAAGCCGAGTTCTTCGCAGATAACAGGAAAAATAAAGTCATTCTGAGGCTCGGGAATATATAACTGCTTCTGCTTTGAGTTGCCGAGACCTACACCGAAAAGTCCGCCTGAGCCTATTGCATAAAGACCGTTTACCGTCTGGTATCTGTCGTCAACATAAATGGGGTTATCCTTATCAAGCCATGCCATAATTCGGCTTGCACCGAAGCCACCGAGCTTTTCAAGGCTTTCGGGAAAGATAAGAACAAAGGCAACAAGTGCGGCTATGCCGAGAGCAAGAAAGCCGAAATACTTTTTCTTTGTTCCGCTTAGCCACATCATACACACACCTATACAAAACATAAGAATGGTGCAGGAATAATGGCTTTCCAGGAATATAAGTCCGCAATAAGAGCAAATAACAACTGCAAGAAGAGCACAAGCCCAGAAGGGTGTTCTCGCCTTAGAATAAAACCAGGTTTCAATACCCGTAAGGCCATCGGTCTGAGGGGTGAATTTTGCAGTTTTACCGTCAGGGGCACGCAGTGCCTTTTGCAATATACACATCATATACGCAAGAATGAGTATCAGGGTGAATTTTGCGAACTCCGAAGGCTGAATCTGTCTTGAGCCGATTTCAATCCAGCGTTTTTCATCCTTGCCGATATTGAGTGCAAGAGTCAGAAGCAGAACAACAACCGTTGCACCGTAAGCGAAAAATGCTAATCTACCGTTAAGGATACGGTAGTCAATTTTGCTGATTATTGCCATAAGCACAAGACCGAGGACACCGTTTTTAAGCTGGGAAATAAACAGAGCATTCGCACCGCTTTTATTTGATGCGGAATACGCATAGGAAGCGGAATACATCATAATAATTCCGAAGCAGAAAAGAAGCAAAACCGTGCAGGCAAAAACAAGGTCAAAGTTGCCGTGCTGAACTAAATTTGTTGAAAGCCTTCTTTTTGGTATTCCCGGAACTTTAATCACTTTCTTTGCCTTAGAAGCCATAGTTTCCTCCTGAAAAATTTATCGTAAATAATAATTATCTGTTATATGTTAAATACATAACAAGCACGCCTATGATACTGCCGATTGCACTGACAGAAGTAAAAACGGCAACAATTTTCTTTTCGTTCCATCCGCACATTTCAAAGTGATGATGGATGGGAGCCATTTTGAAAACCTTCTTGTGTCTTATCTTAATAGAGCCAATCTGAATAACATCGGAAAGAGCCTCAATAACATATACAATACCCACGGGAAGAAGGATAATCGGGCATTCAATTGCATAAGCGAGGGCAACAATCATACCCCCGAGGAACATTGAGCCGGTGTCACCCATCATAACCTTTGCGGGATAATGGTTCCAGATAATGTAACCTGCACAGCCGCCTGCAAGTGCGGCACCGAGGATACCTACTGAGGTATTATCCATGATAATAGCCATAACGGTAAAAGCAACACCTACGGGGATTGTAACGCTGCCGCACAGGCCGTCAATACCGTCCGTAAAGTTTACGGCATTAATTGCACCGTAAATAACACACACACCGAAAAGGATGAAGAAGATTGTGCCGCCCACGGAATCCAATGCTATTTTTCCCACAAAAGGAATGTACATACTTGTGCTCTCGCTGATTATAAGTGAAGCGAGATAAGCGGCAATGATTGCAACCTGAGGAATTGTCTTCTGAATTTCAGTAAGACCGAGATTTCTTTTCTTAACAACCTTGATATAGTCATCGGCAAAGCCTACAAGAGCAAAGCATAAAGCCATAAGTATACCGGAGAAAAGTCTTGTATACTGCTGATATCTTACAATTTCCATTTCCGCAAAGGCACTGAATGAACCTAAAGAGCAGGAAATGAGAGCCACTGCCACGGCAACGATAATACCGATAATAAACATTATACCGCCCATTGTGGGTGTGCCCTGCTTTTTGGCATGCCATTTGGGGCCGATATCCGTAAGGATATTCTGACCGAATTTCAGCTTATGCAGAACGGGAATAAGAAAATACCCCAGAACGGCAGTAAGGCCGAAAGAGACTATAAGAGAAATTATAATTGCGGTAATACTGTTCATTTAAAACATTCCTTTCCGTTTTATTACCTTAATGCGATGATACCGAACTCGTAAAAGTCCGCTTACCATTACATTGTTATTGAATAAGCTGAAGGACTATTTCACGCTCATCATAGGGAATTTTCTGCCCGTTTACGAGCTGATAACTTTCATGTCCTTTGCCACATAAAAGAATAATATCATTTTTTCTTGCATTTTTCAATGCATACTCAATAGCTTTTGTTCTGTTTTTATGAATATATACGGGAGTTTTGCTGTTTTTTGTGCCTTCAAGAATATCGTCGATTATATCCTGAGGGTCTTCAGAACGGGGATTATCACTTGTGATAACGGCAATATCGGAAAACTCACATACTGTTCTGCCCATTATACTGCGTTTTTCTTTATCTCTGTCTCCGCCGCAGCCGAATACCGTTATAATTCTTCCTTTTTTAAAAGCAGATACTGCAAGAAGGAGCTGCCGAAGGCCGTCGGGAGTGTGAGCATAGTCAATTATTACTTCATACTCTTTGTTTACAGGAAGAATTTCCATTCTGCCTCTGACTCCGTAAAAATTGCGCAGACCTGCCGCACAGCCGTCAAGGCCGAAGCCAAGCTTTATTGCGCAGGAAAGAGCTGCCATGGAATTGCTGATATTGAACAAGCCCGGCATTTTAAGCTTTATGCGGTGAATTATGCTGTCTCCCACAAAGGCATAGTCACTGCCTTCGGCATTTAAATCTATTGCCTTTGCCGTAAAATCGGCTTCATCCTTCTTAACTGAATAAGTATAGGATTTTCCTTTACAGCAGGAGATGAAATCTTCAGCACGGGCATCATCAAGGTTGACTATACCCGTTTGGCTCTGAGCAAAAAGAGTCTTTTTTGCTTCAAGATAGCTTTCCTCATTTTTATGGTAATCCAGGTGATCCTGAGAGAAATTTGTAAAAATACCGACCTCAAAGTTAAGTCCGTGTAGCCGCTTCTGCGAAAGGCCCTGAGAGGAGCACTCAACAATGCAGTATTCTGCACCGTTTTGGCACAGCTCATAAAAAAGCTTGTGAAGAGTGAAGGGGTCGGGAGTTGTAAGTTCAGCATCCTCCTGAGTATCCAAAGTTATGTTTCTCACCGTTGAAGTAAGACCGCAAACCTTACCTTCGGCTGTCATCATACTGTAAAGCATTTCGCACACCGTGGTTTTGCCGTTGGTGCCCGTAACACCAATAAGACGGAGCCTTTTATGGCAAGAGCCGAAAAACGCCGCAGAAAGAATTGCGTAAGCTTCTCTGGCATCGGGCACAACCACACAATTTTCGCACAGTTTTTCCTGAGCTATTACAAGTGCCGCACCATTACGGAGTGCCTCTTCAATATAATCATTTCCTTTTTCGGTGCAAACGAAAATACAGTCCTTTTCACATTTTCTTGAATCGTCCGTAATAAATTTTATGTCTGCGTCCTTTTCTTTATACTCTTTGTCAATAGCTTTGAGCAAACGGGAAATGAGCATAAATTATCCTCCATCAGTCAATTGCGATATCGGTTGTTCTGAAATATACGGTTATTCTTGAGCCTGCTTCAACCATTGTTTTGGCAGCAACGCTTTGATTATATGATTTTACGCCTGCTTCCTGAGTAGGTCCTGAGAATACCACATTAAGGCCTACCTTTGCGGCAAGACGGTTAACCTGACTTGCGGAAAGATCCGTGAAATCAGGAACTTCAACTTCCTCGGCTTCTGTGTTCTTATCGGTATAAAGCACAATCACGCCGTTTTCAGGTATGGATTCCCCTGCTGAGGGCACCTGAGAAACAACCTGCTCGCCTGAGCCGACAACTCTTGTGGAAAAGCCTGAAGCTGCCGCCGTAACCTTAGCCTCCGAAAGAGCCTTACCCACAAGGGCGGGTGTGATATGGCTTACGGTTTTAAGCTCACTTTCAGTATACTGAGGCTCAACATTAAGGTACTGCAGTGTAGCTTCCATAACTTCCTTTGCAATGGGAGCTGCAAGAACACCGCCGCCTCTGTATCGTCCCGGAGGATCATCTACACCCACGAGAATTGCAACCTGAGGGTCGTCTGCAGGTGCAAAGCATACAAAGGATGCAATATAGATAAGCTCCTCCTTACCGTCGTCAAGCTTTTCAGCTGTTGCGGTTTTACCTGCCACACGGTAACCGGGAATATATGCATTTTTACCCGTACCGCCTTCAACAACGGCCTCCATCATAGAGCGGATTGTTGAAGCTGTGTTTTCGGAAATAACACGGCGCTTTGTAACAGGCTCAGTTTCAGAAACAATGTTTCCGTCGCTGTCAATAACGCTTTTTACAAGATAAGGCTGCATCAGCTTACCGCCGTTGGCTATTGCACAGGTAGCCGTTATAAGCTGCAAGGGAGTAATTCTGAAGCTCTGACCGAAGGATGTACTTGCAAGGTCAATTTTGCTCATCTTATCGGGGTTATGCACAACAGATGAAATCTCATTTGCAACGTCAATGCCCGTTTTTTCGTTAAATCCGAAGGCATCAAAATACTTGTTGAATTTTTCAATACCGAGGCGCTGACCGATTTCAATGAATACGGGGTTGCAGGAATTCATAAGGCCCTGAGTGAAGGTTTCGCTTTTATGACCTGCAAGGTTAGCGCAGTGGTAGGTAACGCCTAAAAGCTTATATTCGCCGTTACAGTAGAAGGTGGAATTAAGGTCAACCACACCCTCCTCTAAAGCGGCGGCGGCTGTGAAAATCTTGAAAGTTGAGCCGGGCTCGTAGTTATTGGTAACACAGAAGCTGTTCCACTGCTCAAAAAGAAGCTCGGAATATTTTGCACTGTATTCCTCAGTACCCTTTTCAAGCTCCTCAAGTGCTGTTGTGTCAATAGAATCCACAAGGGTACGTGGATTGTTGAGGTCAAAATCAGGCTTATCGCTCATAGCAAGCACGGCACCGGTTTCAACATCCATAACAATACCGTAAACACCGGCGGCTCCCGTGCTTTCAAGTGCCTGGGAAAGTGCATTTTCAAGGTAAGTCTGAATGTTTTCGTCAAGGGTGAGCACAACACCGTTACCTTCAACGGCATCAAACACCGTTTCATAGCCCGTTTCAAGGGCGTGACCCTTGGCATCCTTGGCTGTTACAACTCTGCCGTCCTCGCCGCTGAGAACCTCGTTATAATAAAGCTCAATACCCGTGTCACCGTTATTATCTGCATTAACAACACCGATAACTGTGGATGCGAAGTTATTGTTCGGGTATGTTCTAATACTGTCGTTTTCATAGTAAAAGTAATTTGAAGGATAAAACTTCTTCTCCACAACGGAATCCTTCTGCCAGAAGCGTTCACCCTTTACAAACACCTCAAAGGTAAAGGGCTTTGCCATAAACTCTTCAAGCTTTGTGCGCATCTGGGCGGAAACCTTCTTTTTTATTCTTACATACTGACCTTTCGTCTCCCTCAGAAGATAGTCTACATCAGCCTTTTTTACAGAAAGTATTTTTGCAAGATTCTTTGAAAGATATTTATAAAACTTTTCAAGCTCATCGGGATAATTTTTGAAGCCTGCCCTGATTTCCGCAGGGTTGGCACAAAGTATCCAGGCAGAGGTGCTGGTTACAAGGGGAGTCATATTGCAGTCGTAAATAGTACCTCTTACGGCTTCAATGGTCTGGTCATAAAGCTGATTTCTTGCCGCCGCTTCACGGTATTCGTCGCCGCGGAAGGCCATAATATAACCTACTCTGCCAAAAGAAAGAAGGAGAAAGCACACGAGCACTGCCGCAACAAGGCTCTGACTTCTTTTAACAAAGCTCAGGTCGGTCTTTCTTTTAACTCTGTTTTTAAACACAATAAAGCGCATATTATGTTTTTCCGCCTTTCATCAAATAGTCAAAATAGGGGCTGTCCGGTTTTTTAACCTTTAAACAGTCCCCTTTAATTTATACGTAGCTTTAACTTTATTTACCACGGGAATAAATGACCTGATTTTCAGCATTCTCATCCATATAGATTTCATTACCGGGAGCAACCTTTACAAGGCCGAGCTTTTCAACGGCAATACGGTCAATATTTTCCGCGCTGATAAGATTATTCAGTTCCACCTTGAGCTCTCTGTTCTGAGCTTCAACAAAGGTATACTTTTCCTTTATTTCGTCAAGGTCTTTTTTAGCCTGTGCCCTTGCAGCAAAGCTGTTACATACAACGGCAAAAAGTGCAAAAAAAACGCACATAACCGCAACTATTTTTGCAAGCTTTTTATTAACGATTCTTTCATTCTGCCTGTCAATATCAATTTTTCTTTTTTTGACCTTTTTTAGGTCGGGCTTTTTCTCAGGCTGAACTTCAGGCTTTCGTTCGGGAGCGTAAGCGGGCTCATAGCCGTAAGCATAATTATATTTGTAAGCGTTTTCTGCCGCCATTTTTATGTCACCCCAATATAATCATATCTGTTCTAATCTCTTTCAGGGCGACATCATACGTGACTCAGTCACCCAACCGTTCAACGCATCTGAGTGTTGCGCTTCTTGAACGGGCATTCTCTTCTATTTCTCTTTCACTTGGTAAAACCTTTTTAAAAGGCAAGCTGCCGTCAGGAGTTTTTCCGCAGATGCACACCGGAGTCTGCGGCGGACACTCACAGCCCTTGCAGTATTTTGCAAAGTTCCTTTTGACAATTCTGTCTTCAAGAGAGTGGAAGGTGATTATTGCCACCCTTCCACTCTCCGAAAGGGAATAAAACATATCGTCAATTGTTCCTTGCAATTTTTCTAATTCGCCGTTAACCTCAAGGCGAATTGCCTGGAAGCATCTTCTTGCGGGATGGCCTCCGCTTCTTCTTGTTGCGGCGGGAATTGCATTTTTTATAATTTCCGCAAGCTCAAGTGTTCTTTCAATAGGTTTGTTTTCTCTTTCACTGACAATGCTTCTTGCTATTCTTGAAGCAAATTTTTCTTCTCCGTAATCACGGAAAATTCTTATGAGTTCTTTTTCCGAATAGGTATTTACAACATCGGCTGCCGTCATTCCCTGCTGACTCATACGCATATCCAGAGGTGCGTCATTATGGAAGGAGAATCCTCTTTCAGCCTTATCAAACTGATGGGATGAAACACCAAGGTCAGCCATAACTCCGTCAACCTTTTCTATTCCGAGATCGGAAAGGATTTTTTTAAGGTTGCAGAAGTTATCGTGAACAACCGTAACTCTTTCATCGCCGCCGATTCGCTCATTAATTATCTCAATAGCATCGGGATCCTGGTCAATGGCAATAAGCCTGCCGTTTTTACCGAGCCTTCTGAGAATCTCACGGCTGTGACCTGCGCCGCCACAGGTGCAGTCAACATAAATACCGTCTTCTTTTATATCGAGAGCATCAACGGTTTCGTTGAGCAGTACGCTTATGTGTGAAAACTCCATTACGCACCACCTCAAATTCCGGCATTGAGGAACTTGCCCTCTGCCTGATACTGTCTGTAAACATTTTTCTCATCCTCAAGAGCCTGCTCATCAGCTGCATTGGATGCAGTAATGGAAGCAAGGTACTTCTTGTAATTAGAGGGACTCATAACTTCAACATAATCGCCGAAACCGACGAATATGCAGGTTTTTTCAATTTCCGCCGACTGGGTAACAAGCTGGTTAAGTACCACCCTGCCCTGAGAATCACACGATGCAGTATCGGCACCGAGATGGAACTCGGCAAGAACATTTCTTTTTTCAATCGGTGACCTTGCCCTTAAAAGAGCTTCGTCACGGGTCTTTTCAAATTCTTCGGCATTAAAAAGCTGAATAGACGGGTACTTTGAAGCGTGAAGCTTATAAATGAATTCATCGCCTAAGCCTTTTCTGAACTTTGCAGGAAGAATAACTCTGTTCTTACCGTCAAGATTATGTTCGTATGTTCCGATGAACATCATTTCAAGCACCGTCCTTTCTTTAAAAATTAAAATACCGTTTTCAGGAGAATTTTTCACCACAACCTGCCACTAAAATTGCATATTTTGGGATAATGCTCCACTTTTAGTAACATTATAATATTATATATTGCAATTGTCAATGGATTTTACCGAAAAAAATATAATGTTTTCACAACTTTTTCACGCCGACAGAACCCCTTAAAACTCTTTGTTTATCAAGGTTTTTCGACTTTTTCACAAGATGTTGTGCGGTAAATGACTGTCGTCAACAAAAGGCGGCAAAAAATTGCTGTTTCCAAGCATCTTCATTAACAAAAAATTTACAATATTATGCATAAAAAAATAAATCTCCGTAGTTTTCACGGAGATTTATATATGTTTTATTCAATTTTGCAAAATTTATCAGCCGTTTACCGTCAGATTATCAAGCATCCAGTTAATGTGCTTATCAATAAGACTCTGAGAGGGGTTATTCTTCATCTTTTCAAGGCGCTTTTCCACCTCAGATGCAACCGTTCCCTCACATTTACCGTAAAGATAATAGAATGCATCGGTATAAAGACCCACAGAGGTTGAAAGATTCTTCTTGCCCCATATTGTACTGCCGTCAGCACCCATACCCGTAAGCACAATGCTGCCCTGCTGAAGCTCCCAGTCCCAAAGGGAAGCAACATAAACAGTATACTGCACACCGTCTATTGTAACGGTATATGCGTCACCTGCTTTACTGAAGGATAAGCCCACATTAATATCGGTATTTTTATTTATATCCTTTTGTGAAATAACAGCCTTTTGGAAGATTGAAACAATCTGAGACTGATTTCTTTCCACTGCCTTGTAATCATTCTTATCGCCCTCAGCATCAAAAACAACTATATCCCAGTTGCCGTATAACTGAGTGAGCTTTACATTTGTTTTAGCTGTTGCACCGGAATAAACCTCGGGCATTGCCACGGGCCAGCCCTGTTCGTTCCAGTACATTTCTCTCACTTCAAGACATGGTGCGGAATTGGTGCTGATGCCGTTTTCCTCAGCCATAAGGCTACCCGTCATTATCCTTGAATCAACCTTATAATAAAGCTGTGACTGAGAAGCTACAAACCAGTTGCCCTCGGAGTCTCTTATAACCTTGGGTGAGCCGATTGAGCCTCTGCCCACATTTGTATAGGAAACTCTTCCGTCGGAGCTGTTAGTGAAGTTATATCCCCCGAGAAGCATATAACCCTTTCCGTACATATCCTTGGAGAAATCATCCATTGCCTGACCGTTATAATCGGTATAAGGACCTTCAACACTTCTCGAACGGGCAACTCTTACATTGTAGTTCGTGCCATCATTACCGTAGGTTACAAAGAGGTAGTAGAAGCCCGTATCCTTGTTGTATACAAGATCAGCACCGCTGACGAGACTGCCTTCACCGGAAGAAAGTGCGGGAACTGCACCCGGGTCGGCAACAACAGCACCTGAGCGGAAAGTATTTTTACCGTGTGTGCCTGAGATTGACTCACCGCCTGAATTAATTGAGCTGTCCTTTTTAAGAAGACCTGTTGTGGGGTCAAGCTCCAGGAGATTGATTTCACCGTCAATGCCGTTTCTGTTATAGTATCCGCCGTATACCATATACATCTTTCCGTCGTTATAAAGCACTGAAGGGTGTACTGCATTGGCTTTGTCACCTGCACAGCTGCTTATAACAAGGCCAACATCCTCCCAGTTCTTTGTGTCAATAGAATCGGAAAGATTATCTGTCTTAACACAGAAAATAGCTGACTCATTTGAAGAATTGATTTTTGAAAGTGAGAAATACATATAATATGTATCATCCACCCTTATAACCTCGGGAGCAAGAGGTGTTCTGTCGTTATTTTTATCCGATGAGGTTTCTGTTTTACCGTAGCCGTGGTCCTTTGCCCACTTTTTAACGCTTTCAAACTGACTGAAGGTCATAATTGCATTACTTGCGGCGTTTTCCGGGTGCTCAAAATAGGTTGTTCTCAGGCTCCAGTTAAGAAGGTCCTTTGACCTTACAACAACATTGTCTGAGCCGAAGCAGTAATAGTAACCGCTTGCCTTGTCGTAGAACACACCGGGGTCCTTAACATCGTAAGCACCGTAGGAACCGATATAGCTGTCTGCGGCAACCTTTTCAATCTTAGGCGAGGATGCCTTTACGCTTTCTGCCTTTTTATCGGAAGCCTCAGGTCTTTTGCCCTTTTTGAAGGTGGCAACAACAGTGAGCTTGGAGTCAACCACGGTTTTATACTGAAGCATATTGACTTCCTTGGTAACATTTTTGCCGTTAACCGTAAGCTTGTTAAGAACATAATAGCTGTCATCGGTTCTTTCCGGGTTGATGTTGATTGTGATTTCATCACCCTTTTTAACCATAACACGGAATTTTTTGTCGTCACCCACAGTGTTGTCACTGTCAACGGTAAGAACGCCGTGGTCATAGCTTTCAATAAAAACGCCGTATGAGCCCACATAAATATATCTCATATACATACCGAAAACAATGCCTAAAAGCACTAAGGTAGCACAAAAAAAGCCTAATACTTTTCCTTTCATTTATATATCCTCACTTCCTTTAAAAGTAATCTTTCTTTATTCAACAGTCAGGGCAGAAATAACATCGGAATAAATGGTTATAGCGTTATTATAAAAATTCCTTTTTGCTATTTCAATCTGACTTTCATCGGCAACATAAATTGTAATTTTTAATAGCTCCGTATCCATATCGCACACGGTAAACTGCACATGGTAGCCGTGGTCAAGAGGGATAACTTCCACCTTGCTTTCACGCTCTATTCTTTCCCTTTCAAGAAGCTTCAATGCGCTTTTAACCGCCTTTTCGCGGATAGTTTTCGGAAGGTCCTTTTCAATATATCTTACCTGATATTCGGTTTTTCCGCTTAAGGTGATTTCCTCATCACCGTTTACAAGCTCTGTTGACACACTGCCTGCAGAGATAAGCTCACTTAAAGCGCCGTTGATTTCAAAATAATTGGCAATTCCGTATTCCTGAAGTATTTCATTTATCTGTGTTCTTGTAAGTGAGTTGCCGAGGGTTTTAAGAAGATAGCATATAAGAAGCTTTATGTCTGCTCTGTTCCTGAGTCCGCCGGGAGCAACACCTTCACTGAAGCTGTAATTATCCATAGTTTCTTTCATATTTTCCTTTCCGTATCAAGGATACATAGTTATACATTATTTATTTTACCACAAGAGACAGAAAAGTAAATAGTTATAAGGAAAATTTATTAAAATGTAATGTTTTCCACACTGATTAATTGCTGTTGACAGCAGAAGAAAAAGCAAGTAGAATATAATAAGAAAAAAGTAAAAGTGAAGGTGACGGTGAATAAAATGAGTCATAAATATACAACCATACTTTTTGATGCGGATAACACACTCCTTGATTTTGACAAGGACGAGCATCAGGCACTTGTAAGAGCGCTGGAGGATTACGGCGTTCCCGTTACAGATGATAATATCGACACCTATGTTAAAATAAACAAAAGCCTATGGAAGAAGATTGAAACAGGTGAAATCACAAAGCCCGAGCTTAAAAGAACACGCTTCAAGCTCTTTTTTGACGCAATAGACTTTCACTGTGATGAAGAACCTCTGACTGTTAACGAGCACTATCTCTCCCTTTTAGGCGAGGGCGGCAACACCCTCTCAGGTGCAGTTGAGCTTTGCAAAGAACTTAAAAATGATGGCTACGACCTTTACATTGTTACAAACGGCGTTGCGGCAACTCAGGCAAAAAGACTCAAAAAAGCAGGGCTTCTCCCCTACTTTACCGAGGTTTTTGTTTCCGAAACCGTAGGCTATCAGAAGCCGAGGAAGGAATATTTTGATTATGTGCTGAATACAGTAAAAGAGAAGGATACAAGCAAAATTCTTCTTGTAGGCGACTCCCTTTCTTCTGATATTCAGGGAGCAAGGAATGCCGGGATAAACTGCTGCTGGCTGAATTTATTCGGGGATACTGCCGACGAAAAATATAAGATTGATTATATAATTGATGATATAAGAAAAGTTATAGATATATTGTAACAGCAAAACCATTGTAAAAGCTTGGAGGTTTTACAATGGTTTTAATATTAATTTCAGGCAGATATACCTTCTGCATTTGTCATACCTCACCCGTCATTGCGTGACACCCTCTCCACAGGAGAAGGTGCCTGAGCAAAGCGAAGGCGGAGGGAGTAAAAAGACTGCCCACGATTTAATGATATAAAATTTCTCAAAATTTTCTAAAAATTTTTTAAAAAACCTATTGACAAATGCTTTTTCTCCCGCTATAATGAAATCACGATAATGATAATCATTATCAATAAGCAATGAACGGAGTGATCTGAATGTCTACTCTGCGAAATTCAAAGCAGCGTGATGCAGTGCTCCGGAATTTAAGCGAAAGATATGACCATCCGACGGCTGAGGATGTTTATCTCGATTTAAAAAATGAGATGCCCTCAATAAGTCTGGCAACGGTTTACCGCAACCTGAGGCTTCTGGAAAGTGAAGGTCTGATACTGAAAATCACCACAGAGGACAGCGACAGGTTCGACGGTCACACTCACAGCCACTATCATTTCACCTGCAACAGATGCAAGCGTGTACTTGATTTGGAGCTTAAAGAAAGTGCAAAGGTCAACAGTCTTGTAAAAGACTTCGGCGGTACGGTTACCGGTCATTCGCTTATGTTTTTCGGCTGCTGCCCCGACTGCAAGGTAGTGTAAAAAAATCATTTAATTAAACGGAGGAAAAAACAATGAAAAAGTATTATTGCCCTGTATGCGGTTACGAAAGTGACGAAAAGATTGATGTATGCCCCATCTGCAAAGCAAAGATGAAGGAAAGAGAAGAAGGCGCCGGTATGGTATGGGCTGCTGAGCACATCCTCGGTGTTGGCAAGGAAGCCAATGTTCCCGAAGAAATCGTTATGGGTCTTCGCGACAACTTCAACGGCGAATGCTCAGAGGTTGGTATGTACCTTGCAATGGCTCGTGTTGCACACAGAGAAGGCTACCCCGAAATCGGTCTTTACTGGGAAAAGGCTGCTTACGAAGAAGCAGAACACGCAGCAAAGTTTGCTGAGCTTCTCGGTGAAGTTGTAACTGCAAGCACAAAGAAGAATCTTGAAATGAGAGTTGCTGCTGAAAACGGCGCAACACAGGGCAAGTTCGACCTTGCAAAGATGGCTAAGGAACACGGTCTTGATGCTATCCACGACACCGTTCACGAAATGGCTCGTGACGAAGCAAGACACGGCAAGGCATTCGAAGGTCTTCTTAACAGATATTTTGGTTAATACTTCGAGGAGGATAAAATCCTCCCCTGCTAAATATATTGCATCAAAGGAGAGAAAATTATGTTTGATTACACAATCTGCAAATGTAAGCAGGTATCTTTCTTTGACGTGGAAGATGCTCTGAACAGGTTTGATAAATTTGAAGATATTGAAAAGAACTTCGAGGAAGTTCAGAAAATTACCAACTGCTCAACAGGCTGCGGCGGTTGCCACGATAAAATTCTTGATGCAATTTCTGAAATCATGTGTAAAAAACTCCCCTATTGACAAAAATATAACAAATAAAATTGGAGGAAAATATTATGGCAAAATACGCTTGTCCCTGCGGATATGTTTACGATCCCGAGCTTGGTGATCCCGATAACGGCATCGCTCCCGGCACAGCATGGGAGGATGTTCCCGAAGATTGGGAATGCCCCGTTTGCGGACTCGGTAAGGATGTATTCGAGGAAGAATAATAAAATATAAAAAACACACGCACCTGTTTCGAATCAACTCGAAACAGGTGCATTATTTTTATTGTATTGATTAAGTGAATATTACAGTTTTATTAAAGAACAGAAATTGCATCGCCTATTGTCTTTTCGAGTGCCTCTCTGCCGTACTTGTCAACCTCAGCCTTGTTCTTTTCACCGTGAGTAAGACATCCCGCACCGCCGATACATCCGCCGATACAAGCCATACCTTCAATAAAGTTAGCATCAAGAACATTTTTGCTCTTTTTAAGAAGTGCTATCCTACACTCATCAATTCCGTCACAGGTAGCGGGCTTCAAATTAAAGTCAAGCTTCTGCTCTATAAGACCTTGCCTTACTGCATCAGTAAGACCGCCTGAACGGGCAAAGATTCTGCCGAAATATGAGGCATTATCAAGAACATCTTCTTCGAGAGTTGTTATATCAATATTACGGCTATCATAAAGTGCCTGCAGCTCTTCAAAGGTGAGAACAGCATCAACATAAGGCTTTACAGTTTCAAGCTGAGCCTCCGCCTTTTTGGCTGTACAAGGTCCTATAAAGACTATTTTAGCAGTTTCGTCTGTTTCTTTAATATACTTTGCAAGGGTTGCCATCGGAGAAAGATTATGAGACACCAAAGGCAATAAAGACGGGAATGCTGATTTTATATACTTAACAAAAGCAGGACAACAGGAGCTTGTGAGAAAACCTTTTTCATAAAGTTCTTTAGATTCCGCCTGAGCCACCATATCGGCACCGAGAGCTGCTTCAACAACAGTATAAAAACCGAGCTCTTTAAGTCCCGTTATAACCTGACCGAGCTTCGCATAGGTAAACTGGCTTGAAATTGAAGGCGCAACAACAGCGTAAACCTTGTACTTTTTATTGTTCTCACTATTTTTGATAAGGTCGATAACATTTAGAATAAATGATTTATCCGTAATAGCTCCGAAGGGGCACTGATAAACACAGGCGCCGCACTGAATACACTTCTCGTCATCAATAGATGCAGCATTATCTTCATTTATTGAAATTGCTTTGACCTTGCAGGAAATCTGACAAGGTCTTTTGCGGTTTACAATTGCCGCAAAGGGACACACCTTTGCACACTGACCGCACTCAACACATTTTGACTTATCAATGTGTGCCACATGATTCTGGTCAAAGGTGATTGCACCTTTTTTGCAAACATCTTCACATCTGTGGGCAAGACAGCCGCGGCAGGATTCGGTTACAACATAACCGGCGGCAGGACATTCATCGCAGGCTATATCAATAACCTGAATAATATTTTCACTGTCATTTTCTCCACCCATTGCCATCTTTACTCTTTCAGCAAGAATAGCTCTTTCCTTGTAAACACAGCAACGCATTGTGGAGGTCTTGCCGGGAACAATTGTTTTGGGAATATCCAAAACATTCTGCAAAAGAGTATCGTTCCACGCCTGATAAGCCACTTCACGAAGCACCTTGTATTTTAAATATTGAACTTTAGTATCAAATTTTCTCATTCTTTTATCACCTTAAAAATAGCTCACTTTGATTCTTTTTCCCATTTTTTTAAGACATTCGGATAGCTCACTGACTAAATTCATCTTAATATTGAAATTAATAGGCAGGTCAGGATTCTGATGCGCAGGATTGACAGCCCTACCCACATAGAAATTTATATCAGTTGCTTCTTCAAATAAAAGGCGGCAGATAAGAGAAGCACCATCACGCTTAAAGCTCCAATGCTCATAAAACTCGTTGGCACCAAGATAATCCTTGGCATATTCAAGCACCTTATTTACGGTAATAACACCTTCAGTAACAAGGTCAACGCCGTCTATTTCCGCAATGGGAGGTACATCGCTTTTTTCAAAATTCAATGTAGCTCTGAGCTCCTTACCCAGATACTTTGCCGCAATTGACGAGGTAGTTCCGCCGCAGATGATATGCTTACCCTCTTTTGAAAAGAAAAGGGACATCATTCGGTCGGCATCATCACGGTCAGAGGGAGGGCCGAAAAGCATATTCATAGGCTCCCTTTTGCGGATTTTGACAACACAGGCAGTAGCATCGTCACCCGGCTTTCCTCCGTAAAGCTTGTTACATTCATCAACAAGCATTGTGGAAAGAGTTTTTGCCGTGTAGCCTGCCGGTGCAAGAGTTTCAATAAAATCAATTATATCCTCTCTTTTCCAGCCGAAATTATAAAGCATACCGATTCCCGCATGAGGACATCCGTCGCTCATAGCCACAAATATATCATTTTCCTGAAGGCTTATTTCCGTCCTATAAATCTTTTTGCCGCCGATGTTCATTTCGGTTTTGGGATAATCGTAATTAACACCGTCGCGAATAAGGATAACATGAGGATTATCATACTGTATAACCTCTGCCTTCTCGTTGTTTTTAAGGTGCACAATAGTAAAGGTTGAATATGCCACACCCCTTAAAGAGCAAACAGGTAGTGTTGCGGCAATAGTGGAAACACATTCTTCAATAGGAAGGCCCTCAGCCATCATAGTTGAAATAATTTTTGAGGTAAGTGTGGAAAGAATACTTGCCTTTACACCACTTCCAAGACCGTCGGCAAGGACGATAACCGTAGAGCTTTCATTTTCTTCCACCACATCAACGTGGTCGCCGCAAAGCTCTTCACCGAAATGATTTATACTTTTATATCCGATATCAGCACATAAATCATTCATCTGTAATCGACTCCTTAAGCTTGGAAAGTGCAATCTTGGTTTCTGCGGCAGTCTCACCCAGAAGTGATGCAATTTCCTGAACAATTCTCATCTGCTTATCAACAACCTTATCGGCAACCTCAATGGTTTTACGGCTGATATTTTCTTTTCTTTCACGCTCATATTCTTCATCGGTAACATCACGAAGAATCCCCACAAGAAGATGGGATTCCTTATCATGAACAATGGTCTGCTCAACATATCTCTTATATTCTGCAAGGTATACTCTCATATCCTTTGCATCCTTACCGCTTGTAAGAACATTCATAAAGGCAGTAGGATCAAGAATACGGATAACCTGTGTACCAAGAACATCGGAAGCGCTGCGGATATTCATAATTCTGCGGGCAGCTTCATTTATCTGCTGAACCTCAAGGTTTTCATTAAGAACAATAAGTCCGTTGGGGGTGTTTTTAACAATTGTATCAGAAAAGCTTTCTGCTTTATCCTTAAGGAAAGGCAGACACATTGAAATTTCAGCCTTACCCTGACATATTGCAACAGCTTTTTCACGGCAGGTGTTATATCCGCAAGAGCCGCAGTTAAGCTCATCAGAAGGCTTAAATTTACCCATCTGACGAAGGGCGCTGTTTATTTCAATTTCCGAAGGATAGGGAAGCTTGGGCTCAATATAGCTAAGGTATTTTTTTAGTTCCACAGGTTTGGGCTGTGTTACTTCAAAATCACGGCTGCCTGCATAGGAAGCGACCTCAAGATAATCCTTAACCGTTGAATCGTGGTGATACTTTTCTATTACCGGTCCGCCTACACAGCTGCCGATACAAGAGGACATTTCAATAAAGCATTTACTGATTTTACCTTTTTCAATATCCCTTAAAACAGCCATACAGTTTTCGACGCCGTCAATAGCAACATAGGTGTATCCGCTGTTTTCTTCCATTGTTTTAAGAACACCGCCCGTTGTGGGGAAAAATCTTGCACGGCTGCAATCTTCACTGTCAGTTTCAGTTTCAATCTCGATTCTTTCTTCCTTCATCCACTCTGTAAGCTCTTCAAAGGTTAAAACAGCATCAACAATACCGCTGTAATAATCTGCTTCATCCTTTTTTGCAACACAAGGTCCGACAAAGACTGTTTTTGCTTCAGGATATCTCTTTTTAATATCAAGGCAGTGTGCCTGCATTGGAGACATGACATCGGCAAGGTATTCAAGACAGGAAGGGAAATGCTTCTGGATAAGAAGATTGACTGAATGACAGCAGGATGAAATCACAACATCCCTTTCATCTTCCCTGAGCATTCTTTCGTATTCATTTTTAACTATAGTTGCACCGATTGCGGTTTCTTCAACATCAAAAAAGCCCATTTTCTTAAGTGCTTTTTTCATTGAATTAATACCTGCACCGTCATAGTTGGCAATAAAGGAAGGTGCAATTGATACTATAACGGGATCTCCGCTTTGTATCAGAACTTTAACCTTTTCTGTTTCGTCAACAATCTGCTTTGCATTCTGAGGGCATACAACAAAACACTGACCGCAAAGGATACATTCATTATCTATGATATGCGCCTGATTACCTGAAAAGCGGATTGCTTTTACGGGACAGTGGCGGATACATTTATAGCAATTCTTACAGTTTGATTTTTTTAATGTAAGACAGTTGGACATTTAATGTCAACTCCTTTTTATAACATCTAATACATTATCTTTGAAAAACTCTTTGAAATTCTCTTTGGTAATACCCGTATGTATATCGTCATCAACCTGAACTGTTACACCGATACGGTTGCATTTACCTATACAGAAGCTGCCCGCAAGGGTAATTTCATCGGAAAGCCCGTATTCCTCAACGGCATTCTGCAAAAGTTCAACAATTTCGGGTGAACCCTTAAGATGACAGGAACTACCCACACAAATTTGAATAATCATACTCTCACACCTTTGCAATAACTTCTGAAGAGAAAAACTCTTCAACGGTATCAGGTGTCAGTGAGTAAAACTCACCGTCAAGGGTGACACAAACACCCTTCTGACAGTTACCCATACAAAAGGTACCGCCGAGCTGCACCTTTTCTTCAAGGTTATTTTCTTTTATAAGATTCTGAAGTGTCTCAACCACCTGACGTGAACCCTTGATATGGCAGGAAGAACCGATACAAACCGTAATTTTCATTTTCTGTGTCTCCTTAAAATACGATAATATTAGTTTTTTAATTAAACAAATTCGGTATAATTATAGCATAGCTTTTATAAATAATCAATCTAATTTTTCTGCAAATATTGACAACATAACGTTTTTTTGTATATAATATTAAAAAATAAAATCAAAGGAATTCTATATGAATAAGATCACTATTATCGGCACAGGCAGTGTCGGCTCAACAATCGCATACACACTCACAGCTACGGGTATTGCAACAGAAATAGTTATGATTGACGTAAACGAGAAGAAAGCCATGGGTGAAGCTCTTGACATCCGTCAGGGTACCCCATTCTGCGGCTCATGCTCAATTTACGCCGGAAGCTATCCTGATGCAAAAAACTCAGATATCGTTATCATTACATCCGGTGTTGCAAGAAAGCCCGGTCAGACAAGACTTGACCTTGCACAGATAAATGTTGATATTCTCAAGAGCATTATACCTCAGATTACAAAGTACGCTCCCGAGGCAACTTACGTTATAGTTAGCAATCCCGTTGATATTCTCACCTACACCTTCTGCAAGTGCTCAGGCATTCCCGAGGAAAGAGTTATCGGCTCAGGTACTATTCTTGACACAGCAAGACTCAGAAGCCGCCTTGCCGAATACTTTACTCTCAGCCAGCAGAATGTACATGCTTATGTTTTGGGTGAACACGGTGACTCTTCGGTTATTCCCTGGTCAACAGCTAACATCTCGAATGTACCCGTGCTTGAATACAGCAAATCCTTCAAAAAGCCCGGCGGTATCATTGTTCCCGACCTTAGCATAAGTGAGGTTGAGGATTACGTCAGAAAGTCCGGTGCAAGAGTTATTGAAAGAAAAGGTGCAACCTTTTATGCTGTTTCAATGTCCGTTTGCCACATCTGCAAATGTCTTCTCAGCGGTATTGACACTACAATGACTGTTTCAACCATGCTTCACGGAGAGTACGGTATTGACGATGTATGTATGAGCCTTCTCACTGTTGTGGGTCACAACGGTGCTCACAGCAAGGTTATGCTTCCTCTTACAGATGATGAAGTCAAAGCTCTTCACAGAAGTGCTGACAGTCTCAAGGAAATTATCAGACAGACTAAAATATAAAATAAGAAAAAGTAATCACCCTGCGGAATACCGCAGGGTGAATTTTTTGTTATCGTTTACAGCTTACTGTTGATGATTTGTAGCTGTATTGCTTATAGTATTTGTTATAAGATTTTACATAATAATAATATTTAACGCCTTTCTTAGCCGTTTTGTCTGTGTAAGATATTGCACTACTTTTGGCACTGCCGATTTTCTCCCAACTTCCGCTACCACTTTTTCGATATATATATAATTTTGAAGCTCCCGCAACCTTATCAAAAGTTATTTTTACTCCTGAGTCAACCTTTTTAGCAGCAAGGTTTTTCGGAGGGGCAAGGAAAAATACGGTTTTATTTTCAACTGCGCTTGTAACATCGCTCGAATAAGCTTTTACATAGTAAATATACCGATCTGCTGGTTTAACATTTTTATCCGTATATTTTACTGTCTTTGCATTTTCCGTTGTATAAACCAACTTGAACTTACTTGATGCAGTTGAATCTACCTTGCGGTACACCTTATAATACTTTGCACCGGAAACTTTATTCCATGTTATACGCAGGGATGATGTATAATAATCTACTGACTTAATTGTAGCGGGAGCCAAATAAGTAGCCTTTACTCCCTTTTCATTATAGCGACCTTCCCGGCCGTGTCCCCCGACTTGTGCAAGAGTGTAATAATAAGTCTTGCCGCTTTTTACCGTACTGTCAAGATAACTTCCGTATAAAATATTGCTTTTAATAAGCTTCCACTCATTTTCACCCTCTGCTTTTCTGTAGAGATTACAGGTTTCATCTTCACACCATTTAATAAGTAAACCTGATGTATTAACTTTTACGGATTTTATCTTTGGTATACCCGGTATCCAAACATCTTGCGATTCATAAGCACCCACACTGTAACCTTTAACCGCACACACTCTGTAATTGATATAAGAATCCGGTTTAAGTCCGGTTTCAGTATATACGCTTACAGTATCATATATTTTTATGAGTTTTTCTTCTTTGTAAATATAATACTTATCAGCACCTTCAACGGGTGTCCAGGTTAAGGTTACCTCTCCTTTTTTATTATCCTGACTTTGAATTATTGTTTTGCAGACAGGTACTATTTCAAAGGTAAAGCCTTCAGGCGGTGACATTCTGATTGTACCATCTTTTTTTACTTCAGTTATAATAAAGTTAAATCCTGAATTTCTGTTACATTTGATGATAAATGCGTCGGGTTCTTTGCTTACATCAACATTGCGCAAACCGTTCTCAGTTTTCTCATAAACTGAATAGGTAGCATCACTGTTATAGCCTTTTATTCTTATCCTCCAACCAAAAGCGTGCGAAAAATCAATAAGTTCAGCTGCTCCCTCATCTGCAAGTGCTATTGTATCTGCAGAAATCATGCAGGATTTATATGATGGGAAAGCAGTCTGCTCAACGGAATTGAGTACATAAGTGATTTTATATTCGTAATTCACTTCTTTCTCTGCTGTTTCGTCAAAGTATCTTTCCTTAGAGCAAGAAGCAAGGCGAACAAATTCACCATCAGCGGCTTTTCTGTAAATGATATATTCCGTAGCACCTTCAACAAGACTCCAATTGAGTTCGACACCACCCGTAACAGTTCCCACAGAATAAATTTTAACAGGCTCAAAATATACAAAGCCCTTTCCTGTTTTGTCAAAGGCACCTTCTTTTGAGCCGATATATGCTTTTACGGTGTAATAATATTCATTACCGTTAATCAAATCCGTATTGTCAATATATTCCGTTGACGAAGTTGATTTTATATGCTCCCAGCCACTTTCAGCGGTCTTTCTGTAAACCTTATATGATACTCCGTCAATCTTGTTCCAGCTTATCTTAGCATATCCGTCTGGTGTTCTTTCAATTTCATTGAGAACAGGGGTATCAATAACTGCACCTGAAATACCCTTTGTGTTATATAAGCTCTGCTTTTTACCTATAACTGCACTTACTGTGTATGAATAAACCTTATTTCTCTGAATTGAAGCATCCGTATATTCCGCTGTTTTTACATTGGCAAGCTTTGTCCAGGATTTTTCTCCCGAAGCCTTTCTGTAAACGTTATAGCTTTCCGCTTTTTTGATGCTCTTCCATTTAAAATTCAATTTACCGTCTGCCGGCTTTACTGAATCAAGCGTAGGAGCCGCTATATAATAACGGCCTTCAACCTCAGGGTCATAACCGCTGGCTGTGCCTTTGTAATATGCCACTACGGTATAATAATAGGTCTTACCTGTTGTTACTTCCGTATCCGTGTATTTTGTACTTTTGGTTTCTTTTATCTGCTTCCAATCACCGCCGTTGGTGCTTCTGAGAACAACATAAGTGCAGGATGATCTCGGCTTACTCCAGCTTACCTTTATTCCATTAGTCAGAAGCTCAGTTTTAACGGTAGGTGTTTTAAGGGTTATTGCCTTTACTTTATTAAGAGATAAAGCAGTACTACCCGTTCCGTTAAGCGCTTTTACCTTATAATAGGCAGAGGTGTTTTTATCCTTAAGGCTCTTATCAATATAATAAGAAAAATCCTCTCCGTTTGCCTTTACCGTTGCAATTTTCTTATACTTCTTGTCAATATATTTGTAAACCTCATACTTAGTTGCACCGGGTACGGAGTACCAATAAATTGCAGGACCGTAGTAGGTGTTTTCGTAGCCGTACATAAAGCTCTTCATATTTTTTATTGAGGTGCCGTCTCTTTTTACGATAATTGTAAAATTCCTGACCGTTGCAGGGTCCTTAACTAATCTATAATCAGGATGACGGTTGCTTTGCTTAATAACATATGATGTTGCATAATAAGTTTTACTTTTAAGGCTTGTCAGGTCAAACAGAATATCCTCATAGGTTGTTCCTTTTTTGAAGGTATTTGCATATTCAAGGATTTTCTTGGTTCTTTTTGAGTCAGAGTAAATTTCAATGCAGAAATACTCGGACTTATTCGTTTCAGAATAAGCCTTCATACAAAGATAGTCTGCGTTACCGTAAAGTGTAACGGATGAAGTGCTTTTATGCGATGAATAAGTAACGGGCACGAATGTGCTTTTTGTTTTGAATTCCTTGATGCCGCTTGCCGAGGCAGAAAAAGCAAGAGTAACAAGCAAAAGCAGCACTGCCGAAAAGGTGAGTAATTTTTTCTTCATAGTAAAGCCTCCTTATAAAATATAAAAGTGTGCCTCAAATGAGACACACCAAAAAATGCATCTCATTTGTTGCTACACAAATTGATTACCCTTTACTGAAAAGCAGAGACAGTGAACCAAGAGAATGCACTTTTTGCAAAGTATATTCTCTCCACTTTTCAGACTAATATTATCAATTGTGTAGCATATTCAGTTTAGCATATTTGCATATTATTGTCAATGGAAGCAATAGAAAAAGGGCATTTCTGCCCTTTTTGTAATATATTATCAGTCAAGCCAGGGGAAGAATCTTCCGAAGAAGCCTTCAAGAACATTGATGATTTTTTCAATAAGACCCTTGAAGCCTAAGCTGAATTTTTTGATAACCTCAACTGTTTCGTCAGGTTCAACGGGAGTGTCGTCATAATAAGTCTGAATTGTAACAACTGTATTCTCCGTTACGGTAAACTGTGAGCCCGGCTCCATTACAACACCGTTAACATTAATGTGGCGTACATTTGCGCCTTCCGCTGCCTTAACATCAACCTTAACCTCAGTTCCGGCCGGAAGGGTGATTGAAGAACCCGGATAAATATTCTTGTTTTCTCCGTAAACAGTTACAATATAATACTCAACAAAGCTGTTTTCTGAAAAAACTACACCTACAGCATTGTCACCTTCTGCTTTATGATAAGCCACCTTAATGTTTGCAGACTTACCGAAGCAATTCTTCCACAAATAAGAAACCGTAAAGTTAATATCGGTTGTATGTACGGTGAGAGATGTCACACCCTTAACAGGGTCATCAGATGCGGAAACTGAATTAACTGCATCCGTTGCACCGATAAGATAAATATCGGAAAGGGATGAGCAATAGGAAAAAACATCGTCAAAGCTGACAACATTTGAAATATCCCATCCGCTCATATCAATAGTTTTAAGTGCGGGGCAGTTTCTGAAAGCATTGATGCTTGTAAGGCAAGCTGTGTTCTTCCAGCTGCTGAGGTCAATCTCTTCAAGAGAAGTGCAGCCGTAAAACATATAGTCAATGCTGTCTGTACTTGCAAGGTCAACATTCTTAAGTATTACATCCTTAAGGGCGTAGCACTCAGAGAACATATTCCAAAAGCTCGTAACCTTACTTGTAGAAAAGCTTACACCTTTTATCTTTTCAAGATTTTCGCAGTTTTTGAACATCTGTGACATATTTGTTACATTGGCTGTATCAATTGCGTCAAGATCAAAGCTCTTGATACGGCAGTTGCCGAACATTTCCTTCATATTAGTAACATCAGAGGTGTCAAGATTTTCAATCCCCTCAAACTCTGTTGCACCTGTGCCTGCAAAAAGATATGAGCTGTCCTGAGGTGCCTTTACACCGCCGTAGCCGCCGATATAAAGAGTGTAATAATTATCAAATGCAACATCCTCAGGAAAAGCAATTTTTCCCGTTACCTTACCCGTAGACTCAGAATAAGAAAGATCAAACTCTTTTATATATACTTCGCCCTCAGGAAAATCGGAAACGGAAAGGTCAAGGAATACCACCTTGCCTATTTTCCCTTGATACTGCTGAGCGTGGAAATCCTCAACACTGCCATAGGCGTAACTTTGCATAAGTGAACCGGCCTCTGCTGCAAAAGCAACGTAGCTGACACTTAAAACCATAATAACAGCAAGAAGAACTGAGAAACTTTTTTTGATAATGCTTTTCATAGTCTGCCTCCTTTAGAAATTCAAAAATTATACATAATTATGATAACACAGTAGTTGCTTATTGTCAATTATTTAACATCAAAAAAAGAATGTTACACAACAGTGCAACACCCTTTAAACTGTCTGTCAGTCGTATATTATTTCTTTTGAGCGGAAATAATATCCGTTATCTTCAAGCCTTTTCATATTTCTGAGAATATATCCCGCCCCCTTGGCGGCACAGTTTTCCGCATCAACGGCACAAGTGACCTTTATACCCAGCTTTTCGGAAAAATACATATCCGCACCGAAAAGCTTTGACCCTGCACCCGTAAGAAGAATTCCTTCGTTACAGATATCGCTGTAAAGCTCAGGGGGAAGCTGTTCCATAACATCCATAATACCGTCAAAAATCTGAGCCATAGGCTCTTTTATAACATCATATGCCTCAGAGCTGTTTACATTAAAGCTTCTGGGCATACCGGTTATATAGTCCTTACCGGAGCATATGATTTCAATTTCTTCCTCACGTTTTACGGCAGAGCCGAGGATATGCTTGATTTTTCTTGCGGTGGGAAGTCCGGAAACTATATCCTTATCCCTTTTCAAGAAATTACATATTGCTTCGTCGATGCTGTCCCCTGCCACTTTAAGGGAGGTTGCATAAGCCACGGTGCCCATTGTAATTACGGCAATATCCGTTGTACCTGAACCCATATCAATTACCATTACACCGTGAGGGTGCTCAATGGAAACACCTGCACCGAGAGCAGAAATTATAGGCTCATCAACAATATGCACCTTACCTGCACCTGCGGCACAGGCGGATTCAATAACCGTCTTTTTTTCAAGGGAGGTAACACAGCAAGGGGCACTTATTACCATATTGGGTCTGAAAATCTGATTTCTGCAGATTTTTTTAATAAAATAAGAAAGTATTTCCGTCATGGCAGAAAAATCGGAAATCACACCGCCCTGAACAGGCTTTTTAACAATAATGGAGTCGGGGGTTCTTTCCTCCATTTCTGCCGCCGCCGTGCCTATAGCAACAGTTTCATCGTTAATTGAATCATAGCTTACGGCATTCCGTTCGGAAAGAACAATGCCCTTACCCTGCGCAAATATTTTTATTGTATGTGTACCAAGGTCAATTCCAAGGTTAAGTCCCGGCATATTCTCACCGTCCTTTAAACTTCTTATGCTGTAATTCTAATAAGAATATCGCTTTTTGTCAATAGGTAAACTCAGGCAGACTATAATACATAATCCGTAAGGGCAAGTGTAAAGCAGCAAACCTTACTGGCCCCACCCTGATAAAGTACCTTTTCGCACTCTTTCAGTGTGGCTCCCGTTGTTTTAACATCGTCACATAAGAGGATTGTTTTACCTTTAATATCGGCTCCGTCACAAAGAGCAAAGGCACCTTTTATGTTGTTTTTTCTTTCTTCAGCAGTGAGCTTATGCTGTTTTGAGGTTTCTTGTACCTTACAAAGAAGCGACTCGCAGGGAAGAAAAAACTTTTCCGCTACCCTTTTTGCAAGAATTTCACTCTGATTGTACCCTCTTTCCTTCTGAGCTTTTTTATTCATCGGAACAAAGGTAACAAGGTTAAAATCAGTGTCAAGAAAGCATTCAGAGAGCCTGAAAGCCATATCGTCGCCGAATCTTTTACCCAAAGCCTTATTGCCGTGGAACTTGAACTGATGTATCTGAGCTTTAATAAGTCCCGTATATATGTACACCGAGGCAAAATCCGAAAGCACAATTCTGTCTCCTGAGCAAAGGCATCGGTCCTTTTCACAGCCGCAACCCGAACAGCAGTCATTACCGAGCCTTATTACATCGGCTCTGCAATCGGGACAGTCGTACTCCCTGAGGTCAATGATTTTACCGCAAAGAGGACACCTTTCAGGGAAAAATGCCCTGAGTATTTTTTCCCCGAGCTTCATCAGTCACACCTCAGCATATGTTTAAGCGCAGAATATCTGCGGGTCTTTTTATCGTTATCAACCATCATATTGACCTGCTCCGAGGAACCGACAATGATGAGTCGTTTTTTGGCTCTTGTAACAGCAGTGTAAAGAAGGTTACGATAGCTCAGCTGAGGAATAACAGCATAAGCAGGCATTATAACCGCCTCAAACTCAGAGCCCTGACTTTTATGCACCGTTACGGCATAAGCAAGGTCAAGGTCGCTGATATTATCAAATGGATAAGTGGCAATTCTTCCGTCAAAATTGATTTTCATAAAGGATGCATTAAAATTAATGGCAGTAATAAAGCCGATGTCTCCGTTAAAAATGCCCGATGAGGCTTCCCTACCCTTTGTCCATACGATATCGTAATTGTTTTTGGTCTGCATCACCTTATCACCCACACGGAACACCCTGCCCGTTCTTACATAATCCTCTTTATCCGGTGAAGGTGGATTTACAAGCTGCTGCAAACGGTTATTAAGGTTGAAGGTGCCAAGCTCACCTTTTTTTGAAGGGCAGATAATCTGTATATCCTCAGTGGGGTTATAACCGTAAGCCGAGGGTAACCTTTTTGTGTAAAGCTCCACCACCGTATCGGCGCAGGAATATATATTGCCCCTGCCGAGAAAAAAGAAGTCCTTATCCGTTCTCGAAAGATCGGGGTATTCTCCCCTGACTATTCTGTGAGCGTTGGTGACAATCAGACTTTCAAGGGACTGCCTGAACACCTCTGTAAGCGCCACAACAGGCATAAGCTCAGAAGCAATAATATCCTGAAGCACATTGCCCGCACCTACAGGCGGTAACTGATCAGAGTCGCCAACCATAACAAGGCGACAGCCTAAGGGCAGTGCATTTAACAGTGCGGCAAAAAGGTGAGTATCCACCATAGAAAGCTCGTCTATAATAACGGCATCAGCCTCAAGGGGATTTTCAAGATTTCTGCCGAAGCTCTGACGGTTACCGTCAGTCCATGCGACCTCTAAAAGGCGGTGAATTGTCTTTGCATTTCTGCCCGTGACCTCGCTCATTCTTTTGGCGGCTCTGCCCGTGGGTGCGGCAAGAAGCACCCTCAGCTTCTGCCTTTCGTAAAGCTCAAGAATACCGTTTAGCGTGGTGGTTTTCCCCGTACCCGGACCGCCCGTTAAAACAAGCAGACCCTTTGTAACGGCGGTTCTGATAGCCTCACGCTGTTTTTGTTCAAATTTTATGTTTTTCTTTTCTTCAATTTTGTCAATATCCTTATCCACCGTTCTGCCCTTTGCAGGAGGAAAACGGAGCATAATTTTAATTCTGTCCGCTATACTTTTTTCATCCATATATTCATAGGGCAGAAAAATAAAGCTTTTATCTTCAATAAATTCTTCAACAAGCTCTTTATCCGTAATAAGATCGTCAATAACCTCATTCGTTTCTGAAAGATTCATACCTAAAAGCTCTTCTGCAGGGACGAATATTTTAAAACGCGGAAGGCATGTATGGCCGTTTCTGAGATTATGGCGGAGAATATGTATTATACCTGCTCTCTGCCTTAAAATATCCCTTACTCCCTGAGGGAATGAAGCGGCAATTTCATCAGCTCTTTCAAAGCGCATACCCACCTTATCGGAGCAGAGAATATAGGGGTTTTCACTGATTCTTTCAACAGCTCCCACACCAAGAGCGTTATAAGCATTAAGGCATTCTGTGGGGTTGAGACCAAAGCGCTCAAGAGCAATTATAACCTCTCTTACGGCAAACTGATTTTTAAATCTTTCGCCAATATCAAGCGCTTTATCCTTTGTTATACCTTTGATTTCCGCAAGGCGCAAGGGCTCGTGTTCCATAATATTAAAGGTATCCTCACCGAAGCGTTCAACAATTTTAGCCGCAGTCGCAGGGCCGATACCCTTAATTGTTCCGCCCGAAAGATAGCGGAGCATATCTCCTGCCGTTTTGGGCATTGAGCGTTCGCAGGCAGATGCCTTGAACTGCTTACCGAAGGAAGGATGTGTTACCCACTGACCACGGAGCCTGATTTTTTCACCGGGAGAACAGGACGGCATAATACCGACAGCTGTTATAAGCTTTTTATCACAGCTTATATCAATTACGCTGTAACCGTTTTCAGGGTTGGAATAAACAACATCTTCTATTGTACCGTCAATAAAAACTTCCTGCTCCATAGCTCCTCCTTAACCTGAAATTAAAGTATTAAATATAATTATACATTATTAATCCCGTCTTTGCAACGGAAAAAGTCAATCTTCACCCCAACGATTTCCGATTTTTATAAAAATCACCTTTCCGTAGGGTGATGCGCTTTCAGCAAGCTCACTTTTTCTTTTTGGGGAAAGGTTGTAATCAATAACATAAACGGGTCTTTTTTCACCGAAGTTCATCATATTCACCTGAATAAAAGCCCCGTAAACCTGCTTTTCCAGGTCTTCACTTTCTTCATAACCTTCAACAGTAACAAAAAAATTTTCCGATTCACCTTTCAGTAGTTTTGCAAAAACAACATAAAAGATGAAAAACAAACCAAACAACATAAGTAAAAGAGCTAAAAAATATAATAATGCGTTAAACATAAAAAAAACACCTCAGTAATATTTTACTCAGGTGGCATATATGAGTGAAAAGGATTTACCTTTACCTGAAAGGGAACAGACAAGGCACAGCCACATATAACGGCAGCCGCCGGGGATTCTTCCCCGGCGGTAATCAAGTTAATATTAAAACTTAAAGAGATTCTGAATAAATTGCATTATCTTCTGAAAAATAGCTGTAATATGCTCTACAATATTCTGTGGCTCGCGCCTAGGTATTGATCTTCCTTCTCCTTGACCGCAGGGGCATTCTCTAAATTCAAAGCCTTCATTTACGAAGGTAGGTTCTTTATCGGTTTTCCATTCGCCGAAGGAATGTAAGCAGAAAAAATGATTACCATATATTTCTGCATAAGTCTGTGCTGTAGAATTCGGATAACCGTTTATACCTGCAGTCTGGCGAACGATTGATTCATATTTGCCGTATCCTGTATGACTATACTCACAATCCGTACTTAAAACTATGATATCTCTCAATAAATCGCAATCACCGAATGCACCGGGTTCAATCCGTTCAACGCTTTCAGGTATAATAACATATCTTAAACTATTACAGCCAGAAAAGCTTTCACAACCTACACCTTTAACGCCCTCGTTTATCGTTACATTCTCAAGAGCCGAGCAACCGTAAAATGCCCGATCACCGATTTTTTTTACAGTTCCGGGAATCACTATACTTTCAAGGCTCGTACACCCAAAAAAAGCTCCGGCACCAATTGATTCAAGGCTATCAGGTAAAACAACCTCTTTGAGTTTTTTACAACCAGAAAAAGTTTCAGTCCCGATTTCTCTCACACCCTCGGGTATTACAAGCTTTTCAATATCAGAGTTTTTAAAGGACTGACGCGGCGGCTCTACAATTAAATCCGCACCCTCAAGGCCTACCATAACTACTTTGTAACCTGCTATTGTATCAGGGATAATAAGCTCACCTTCCAACGGTTCATCCACTACATATGCGGCAATATAAACTTCATTTTCTGATAACTCCGTATAAGACCACCAACCTGAATACCAAAACGAACCGTCTTTACAGAAAACATCCTCAGCGCTTACAGAGAAACAAAATAAGCTGAAGAGCATAATCACCGTTAATACTAAAGCTAAAATTTTCTTTGTTTTCATTGTTGATTCCTCCTTAAAAAATAATGTAAAAAAACCGTTCAGAAGCATAAAACGAGCCTGAACGGTCAGTTACCAAATGTTAAATTGCGCACGGATTGTATAGGATGGCAATACAAAAACGAGCTATCTATCTGACAAAATATAGCAAACTTCATAGAAACTTGCCAACCTTTCCGTTAACTTTATAGATTTATTGTACACAATTATTCCAAAAAAGTAAATAGGTTTGAGGAATTTTATATAAGTTTTTGTGTGGTGATGGGTGCCAACTCCATTTATCCATCAAGGCAACTTCATTTCAGTGATATTTTATTCGCCAATAAACTCGCGAAGCGAATAACACTGTGCGAAGCACAATAATACAACTCGCCAAAAGGCGAATAAAACTGAAAAAACCACTTCAGAAGGGGACACTCCGTAAGGAAGTTGTCCCCTTCGGCTTTTGTAATCAGCCAAAAAGATTGAATTGTAGGTATAAATCAATCTATACGGAGGATTACATAATGTCAAACATAATAGAAGAATTATTCTACGGAAACCTTGAGCCGCAAGAACTCACTACAGAAATAACACCCAGACTAAAAAAGAAATTAAGCGAGCTTGTAAAGAAAGAGGAAGAATTGACTTCAAAGCTTTCCGAAGAAGAGAAAGAACTGTTTTCAAACTATACTTGTGCTTACAATGAATTTTCAAGTATAAGTAATTCTGACAGTTTCATTTCAGGGGTTAGATTTGGTGCAAGATTTACATACGATACTTTTGTTGCAAATTCAAAAGGAGGCATGTAAAATGAGGGAGAAAACAAAAATCACTTATAGTCAAGTCAATGGCTATCTCATTCCTAACATTATCTTGCCGCCCGAACAAGCAAATATCACTCTTGGCAAATGAGGGATAATGCATAAAGATTACCTTGAACATAATAAACGAGGGCTGTTTATGCTAATGGTAACTAAATGTACACTTTGGCCTTATCTTGCAGATATTGACAGTCAGGCAAATGAAATGTATGATCTTCTGATTGAGCAAATGAAAGAGACAGAAGGAGTTACAGAAGAATTGAAAGAGCAAGACCAGCTTGACTGGTACAGAGAATAGCCAACATTCAGGCGCAATCAAGAGAAATAGTTTGTAACGAATTGATTTACAACTAATATAACAATTAAGAGCAGAGATTTGACCCTCTGCTCTTTCGCTTATTCCGCCTTGAAATTATATACAGGCTTGATAACCTTAACAATATCTGCCGTAGGAGTAATGTTGTTAACTATATCATCCATATTCTTATACGCCATAGGGCTTTCGTCAAGAGTTCTGTCGCTGATGCAGGTGCTGAAAATTCCTTCCATACTCTTCTGAAACTCTTCAACGGTAAACTTATCCTTTGCAGTATTTCTGCTGAAAAGTCTACCTGCGCCGTGAGGAGCTGAACAGTTCCAATCCTCGTTACCCTTGCCGTTGCAAATAAGACTGCCGTCACGCATGTTGATAGGAATAAGAAGCTTTTCGCCGTTTTTAGCAGATACTGCACCCTTGCGGATTATGTTTGATTCCATATCAATGTAATTGTGCACCGTTTCAAAATGCTCAAAATCCTCAACCTCTTTGCCAAAAAGGTTATTAAGTATAAGCTTAGCCATCATAAAACGGTTAAGGTGAGCGAACTGCT
Organism: Acutalibacteraceae bacterium; assembly: GCA_045531265.1. Taxonomy (GTDB): domain Bacteria; phylum Bacillota; class Clostridia; order Oscillospirales; family Acutalibacteraceae; genus UBA6857. Next base: position 19,460 of record JAZSDP010000006.1, on the reverse strand, counting down.
GACAGAACTGCATATCGTGAAGATACATATCACGGTATTTGCCTTCAAGGTAACAAAGCTCTTCGGGAACCTCCGTAACCTTTAACTGAAAGGCTTTCTTCATTTCCTTTAAGGTTGCTTCTATTTCTTTTCTTCTGCCCTGAGCCTTGTATTCGGTAATTACTCTGTCACGCTCTGCCCAATATTCCTCAATGCCACGGTGAATCTCTATAGCCATTTTCTGATAAAACTCGGCAACCTGCTTTCCTAAATTACGGCTGCCCGAGTGAATAACAAGATATCTTCTTCCCTCATCGTCAACATCAATCTCAATGAAATGATTACCGCCTCCGAGTGAGCCTACGCTTCTCTCAAGTCTTTTGGCATCCTTAAGCTCTCTGTAACAGTGAAGATTCTGTATTTCGGGCAAACGGATAAGTCTGCCGGGCTGAACATCCTTGCCTGAAGGAATTTTTTCTCTTATAATGCGGTCGAGCTTTTCAAAATCCACATCGTTAAAACCAAGGTCAACCGTAAGCATACCGCAACCTATGTCAACACCGACAATATTAGGAATAACTCTTGCACCAAGATTAGCGGTAAAGCCGATTACACAGCCTGCACCTGCGTGAACGTCAGGCATAATGCGGATTTTACATCCTTCGGCAAAGCTCTGGTCACAGAGTGTTTTAATCTGCTCCTTGGCAGTATCTTCAACTGTATCAATAAAAACCTTTGCGGTACAAAACTTTCCGCTGATTTCTAACATAGTAATCTTCCTTTCTGTGAGTTTAATTTTAGTTTGTTTTTCAGATTTTGCAAATATATTTTAATTCTTGATTGTTGTTTTACAGGTTTATAAAATTGAAACTCATTATAAAATTTTCTTTCAAATATAAATGATTTCATATATTCAAGGTATTCATCTTTATCTATATAGCCTTTTTTTGCATCTTCATAAAACTCATCAAAAATTGTCATCGTAAACCAAGGTTCTGTACGCTCTTCATTTAACTCTGAAAGTTGGCCTATTCGGTACATCAGTTTAACCAAAGCTTCAAGGGATGTTTCACTGTCAAGATATTTCTTCTGAAGAAAGCTGAATATTTTGACAATAACGATATCAAAATCAACCTTTTCTTTCTTCTGCCGTATGTATGATTCTAAAACAGACAACATTTGTTTTTCGTTATAGCCACAAAAGGCAAGGTCAACAATCACTTCTTCATAGGAAGTTTGTTCATTCAGAGTATTTTCAATGTATTCACACAGTTCATCACTGTATCCGCATATAAGCATAATTTTAAAGTAAAACGCTTGCTCTACTGTCATGGAACTTACCTCCTTTGCCATCTTACAGTTATATTTTACCAAGTAAGCTTTAATTTTTCACGGAAAAAAAGTTGCGAGAATGAGATAATTCATCAGACTCGCAACTTAAATTTACATATAGCAGTACCGAAAAAAGGTTATGCACCTTTACTCTGCAGTATTTCAGCAAGCTGTGTAAGAATATCGCCTTTACCACTGATTTCGATATTACCAACATTTTCGCAGATACGCTCAAGGAATTCAAGCTCCTTAAGTTTATAAAGAGTTTTGTTTTCATCCATAAGCTTTGCAGTGTTAAGAAGTGACCTTGTTGAGGCAACCTCTTCGCGGCGTGTGATAACATTAGCCTGCGCTTTCTTTTCCGCTATCAGAACTGTATTCATAATGTCACGGATTTCACCGGGAAGGATAATATCCTTAACGCCTGCATCCTTAAATTCAACAAACAGCTCTTTTTCTTTTGATTTAAGTTTCTCAAAAACAAAAGCAGTCATCTGTTCTTTGTTTTCAAGGATTTCATCAAACTTATGCTTGCTCACATATTCACGAAGTGCAAGTTGGCAAGTTATATGTATCTGTTCAATATAGTCGTCGATTTCTGTGTGAATTTTTATGTAGTCTGTAACCTTATAATTGCAAACAAAGTTTATTCTGAGAGCAACCTTGTCGTGTGTCAGAATTTCTTGTCCGGTAATATTCATCTGTGTAAGACGGGTGTCAATAAATCTTACATCAATATCCACAGAATTTTTCCAGAAGTAGTAAACACCGGGGTCAAGAATTTTTTCAAACTTATTGTTAAAATAGAGAAGTGCCTTGTGGTCCTGAACAACATTTATTCTTACATAGTGTTTTACAGGAATATTTGCGAATATGTAATCAGGAATATCTTTGTCAACATAAGCTGAAGAAATATCTGCTATTTTAAATTCATGGCTATTTTCTGTTTTCCAAAAGGCGTATTTACCCTGAGGCAGAACATCCGTAAATTTCCCGTCAATAAAATGCAGTGCAAGCTGTTCATCTTTAACTTCAACTACAGATACAGCTTCTTTGATTTTCTCATCTTTAAGAAGTGTTTCAAGTGAAGCTCTTTCCGATACAATTGCATCCTTAACATTAAGAATATCTACTCTGCTGCCACCAAGAATATGATACTTACCGGCGTCAAGCATTTTTGAATATCTTCCGTTTTTGAAAAGTAAACCTTTTTGATTTTCGTTAATAACTATCTTTTTCATAATATGTAATACCCTCCTAAGGTTAATTTTTCGTTACAGTCGCTCATACAAATCAAACGGCCGAATACTTAAGTAAAGTAACAATCCAAGCGGAAAGATTACTTTTGGCTTGAATGTCATCATTACGGTATCTGTTTTCGGGCAAGGCGAGAAATGTACTGCCGATACAGAATAAATCATTATCAGGCGGAGCAACTGTTTGCTTTAAAAACGTTCTCGCACACATAAAGTGTACCGTTTTCTCTTTTGCCGGTTACGGCTTACCAAACCACTGGCGATACGTTATAATTACGTACGGCGGGATTCGAACCCGCGTAAAGGGTGGATTAAAAGTCCACAAAGAGGATTTGAACCTCATCGACCGTGAGTTTTCAAGACTCTCTCGATTGCCAAGCGCAAAGCCCTTCAGGCATACACTTTGGAAAATCCTCGTGCACCGAAGTGAATTCAGACACTATCCGAAGCAACTTTACAACCATATTCTACCAATCAGAAGCTGTTTTTTCACGGAAAAAAAGTTGCGAACTTGACGAAAATCAAGCTCACAACTCTTTATTTTCAATATTTTTCTGTTTTTTTAGCCGTTCAATAATAAGATTTCTGAAATTCTGCGGTTCTGTTACCTCAACAAAAGGTCCGAAGGATAAAACTCTGATAACAAGCTCTGTTTCATCAGAAGAGTCATAGAAAATCTTTATGCGGTATCTTTCATTACCGATTTTTTCAGCCTCTTTTTTGAAGTGTGCAAAATGAAGCATTACTCTTTCAAGAGTATTTCTGTGGTCAAGAAGCTCCAATGTTATATGTTCTGTGCTTTCAAGCATCTCTCGTGTATTTTCGGCAAAGGCATCACCAATAACGGTTACACTTTCTATTCCGTCAACCCTTAACATTGGTCCGTTCCTGCAAGAGCGTATAATAACCCTGAACTTGTCATCCTTTTCGGAGTACTCCATTTTGTATGGGTCCCCTATAAAAACACGGAAAGTTCCCTTTGCCCCGTGATAACCGATTTTTACTTTCTTTTTATTCTTGATAGCATACATAAGTGTACGGAAAACATTTATGTAGTTTTCATTTTCAAAATCATCCCCGTCACTGTACTTGTCAAAGACAGTATAATCATCAGGTGTAAAAAGCGGCTCCACTCCGTCAAGAAAGCTGAAATCCGCATCAAAAAGCTTCACTCTCGGGTCAAGGCTTATTGCTTTCAGCCATCGCTTTTGCAATTCGGTCAACGGCATAGACGGCTCATTTTTAATAGGTGTGGATAAATCCTTTTTCAGCAGTTGCCACTTTTCATCTTTGAGTGAGGGTATTACAGTAAGAAAGCTTTCCGAAAAGGCTTTATGAGAAACGATTTTATGCATTTCTTTTTCTGTAAGCTCACCCTTAACAGCTTGACGGAGAATTTGGGCAACGGCATTATAGTAACAGCCGTAAATCTCGTGAAAGAGCATTATTCCTCACCTCCCAAGCCATAAAGACGGTACATGTCCTGTAAGTCCATGTTGAATCGGTTTTCGTATATCTTATTGGAATACTCTATGTTTTCAATTCTGCCTATAAAGGTACGAATCCAGGGGTTAAGCTCACTTGAATCGTAAACATCAGCAGAGAAACGGCAAGTTCTTTCATCAATTCTCTCTACTGTACCGCATCGCTTTTCTCTTAAAAGTCTGCGATAAATATATTCTTCATCCTTGCCTATATGTACCGTAAACTCAATATGCTCAAGAGGCCGTCTTTCATCACAGACAACACCCCACATATTTTTCTGCATTAAAGAAAACTTTTCTCTTCTTTCGTCAAAGGCATTGTAAACCTCACCAATGGATATATCACTGAGATAGTCAAGACGGTAAACCTTGTAATACTTGTAGCTTATCGAATACGAGGCAAGATATCGTCTGCCGTTCTGCACACTTATAAGCACCTTCAACGGCACTATTTCCTCTCTGCGATCACTTTGTGTACGGCGTGAGGTGTTAGTTACGGTGAGTGTTCTTTTCTGTGAAATCGCATCAAAAATTTTATAAAGAATCTCACTTTCAAGAGCGTGAGTGATGTAATGATGCTTAAAGGAAAAACAATTCTCACTATAAGGGAATTTATCAAGCAGAAAGCTGCCTACTACACCGCAGAGTCCTGCTTCGCTGAAAAAAGATATGACATCACACAGGTTGGATATGTAGGCATCCGGACATCTTGAATATAAAACCTTCTTACCTTCCTTACGACACTGTACCAGTCCGAGTTCAACATATTCTTTAAGCTTTTTGCGGACAGTTGACTCATCGAAAACCATCGGCTCGTTAAAGCAGGAAAGGTACTCTCTGTCAATTTTATCTGTTATCTCATTTAGTGACAGAGTAACCTCGGGTGAATGCAAAATATCAAAAACAATAAAATGCAATGTTATATCACCGTCAGTAAAGCTTTTTGATTTAAGCACACTATAAAGCGGATTATGTGAAACCGAACGGCTGTCTATTGAAAGAAAAACATTCTTACCTTTTTCGCTCTGACGAAAGCCCATATATTCACCGAGGTAGCTTTCAATTCTGCGGCGCTCATTGTCATAGGAACGGGCACTCTTTTTGTCATATTCATCTCTGCTTTTAAAGCCATAAACATAAAACTCTCTCATATAGTCACGGATTCGCTCAAAGTTTTTAATAAGCTCTGTGTATGCCATTGGTTTCACCTCCTTGTTTGTGTTTATTATATCATAATTTGAAAATTGTTCAATAATAAAACATAAAGTTGAAAACCGAAAAGACTTGTGTTATCATAAAAAAACAATATATAATTAAAAATATGTTCAGTTTTTTAAAATAATTTTATTAGGACATACACTTGTCTTGTTTGATTGTTATATTAAACATAAGAAATGATATTACATATCGGAAGTGGTGGAATGAGTTCTTCAAAACAGGAACGGATGCTTGAAATATTCTTTAGATGTCTCAGAGGTGAGAATTTGTCCGTCAAGAGATTGGCAAATGAGTACGAAGTGACAACCAAAAGTATAACCAGAACTATAAATGATCTTAAAGCATTTTTAGCTGACCATAGAGATTTTGTTGGAAATACGGAACTTATTTATTCCTATCAGGATAAATGCTACCGTTTGGAAATGGATGAATTTTTAACCAATAAGGAGTTATTCGCTGTTGTTAAGGTGCTTATCGGAACCCGTGCTTTTTCAAAAATTGAATTGCTTTCTATTATTAGTAAACTAAAAAAATTCACAACTGTAAATGACAGACAAAAACTTGAAGAACTTATAAGAAAAGAACTTTTCTATTACTCTGAGATAAAACATGACTGTGACAGTGTTGAGAATTCGCTCTGGAAACTTATAACTTGTATCGACACAAAAAAAGAAATCACCATTGAATATTACCGTATGGATCGAAATTTGGTTGAATATAGGTTAAGACCGATTTCTTTGATTTTTGCTGATTATTATTTCTATCTTATTGCTTACAAGGTTGAAGAAGAACAGGATATTCCTCACTATTTCCGTGTTGACAGAATTAAATATATCAAAGAACACAGAGTGTTCTTCAGATTACAGGATTTGCCGGATTTCAACGAAGGAAAACTCAGACAAAGAAGTCTTTTGATGTGGCCCGGAAAATGCAGAACAATACGTTTTGAATTTACGGGACCTTCTGTTCAGGCTGTGCTTGATAAGCTTCCTACAGCAAAAATTATTGAGCGCAAAGGTAAATGTTATCTTATTGAAGCAGAGGTTTACGGTGACGGTATAAAAATGTGGCTTTTGAGTCAAGGCAGTTGGGTTAAGGTTGTATCTCCCGAGGAGTTTGTGGAGGAGATTAAAAATGAAGTTAAAGTGATGTTTAATCGTTATAGATGAACCATTAAATTATAATAGACGACTCTTGATTATTGATCAACCTTGTATTTAGATATAAAAACTGTTACAATTGTAGTAGTGCGAACGCAACTAATATTTATATAAAGAGGAAAAATATGGATATTTGTTTAAAAAAAGATCGTGATTTATTTTATCATGATAAATGCGATGGATATGATAAATCAATAGCAATGTTTGCAGGTGTTGCCGCTGGGCTTATAGATTCTTTCTTTGTTGGCAATGGCATTGACAGTAAACTTGGTAAATGGTCAACAGCAATTACTGATAAAGCAATTGTTTTCTTTGCAAGACACTGTCCCGGAGATAAAAAGTGGACCGGAAAATCTGGAGAAGATGAGGCGACACGCGCAATACATTTCCTTCAGGAGAGATTTGGAGTCAACTATGATCAGAAACATCCGAAAGAAGTGGGTGGTGCAGTAAATCTCAGCACAAAGCATCATCACATTCAGTCTCTTGCCCACTCTCCAGATCTGATTGGACTCGTGTTCTCTATTATTGACCAGTTTCAGGGACAAGCACATTTTATTCTCAACGGAGAAATAGTTGTTGTAAAAACTAACGAACAGGATTTATCACTGTACGGAAAAAGTCTGCCTGCCAAAATCTTCTGTGCAACGGTCAACTGGTTAGGTCACATTGTGTCTGATGTAGGCGGAAGCTATGAATCTAGGAAAAAATACGGAGGAAGAGGTTCAGGTGTGGGACTACCCTTTTTTAATCTTTTTCTGCTTTGCGATTTCGGATCAATAAATACTTCCGAAGGAAAACAGAACATTGCCGAAATTGCAACAACAGTATACGGAAAAGGATATGATTTCAGAGCAGGTATAGCTATGGCAATACCCATTCTTGTAATGAAGGTTATTATAGATGTTTTGTGGATGGTGAAACATTTATTCTATCACAAACTACCTTTGAAAGAATGCATACCAAACTCACGGCATGATGATTTGCGTATGATGCATCTTATCGGAAATTCTACGTTTTGTCTTGTGGATATAACTGATGCTGCTATAAGAAGCAAAGGAGCAGATATATATGCTTTCATTATGCATTTGAACTACGTAGGCTGGTGCAGATTATATAAACTTGTTGTGAGGGAGATTTTTATAAAATTACAACTTGGCATAGACTACATCGAAATGCAATATCAGAAAGCGGATGAACAATTATCGGAATACATCAATCAGATTGAAGCGTATGATATTGAGGCCGCAAAACTTGAAATAAAAATGTTGGAGCAAGTAAATAAAGATTTATTAGCCACAGGGTCAGAAGAAGATTGTGCTAACTATTTATACTCTATGATTAGTGTAAAACATCTAGAATTGCCGTTTAACGATCATGCAGAATTTGTTGATTTTATGAACAGTGATAAAATATTAATGTTATGAAAGGTTGATTAAATATGATGATTTTGAATTACAAATGGGCCTCAGAGTATCTAAACATGGCAAAACATACCTACGATTCTCAGGTTAAAATTTGCGAAAAGAAAAACATCCTCTTCAAAGAGGATGTTGAAAGACTTGATAAACTAAAGTTGCAGATATGGGCATCTTTTTCTGATTTTGTTGATACATATAACAAGATAAATAAAGTTGCTGAAATAACCGGAACAGTTGCAAAAGAGGATATTCATTTAAGTAGTGGAGAATTGCAAAGCATTTCGTCAACTTCTAAAATAGCTGCAGATATTATTAACGATACAGTCCAAAGTGTTGCAACTGGGGCAGCAACAGGTGCTACTGTTGGAACTATGGCTTCTCTTGCGTCTGCTGTTGCTGTTATGGGTGTATCATGGGTTGGAGTTCCCGGCGGTTTTGCGGTTGCAACCTCTATGGCTGAAGTTTATCTTGCTGCTTTAGGTATAACAGTTTCTCCACTAGTTGTTTTTGCTATCCCTGCTTTTATTGTAGGCGGAGCGACAATGGAAGCCAAAAGCAAAAAAGAATTAGATAAAGCAAAAAAAATTTATGATGATGCAATGCTCGTCTGCCAAAAAATAAGCAGATTGTCAGATGACATTGATATGGCAAGACTGTGTTGCAACGAAATGATAAGAGAAGTAAATAAGTTAAATGATTTTTACCGTTTTAAACTCAACACATTAAAAGGTATAGTTGAGAAAAAGAATGACTTTAGCTTGTTTACAGTTGACGAACAGTACACGCTTGCTTCAACAATCATACTTTTGAAGATGTTAAAGGACACTATCGGGAAACAACTTTTTGTTTTAAAAGAAGACGGTAGCGTCAAATGTGAGTGGGAAATGCAAATAGAAAGCATAGAACAAAGTGAATCTAAAAGAATAGAACTTATACGCTGTGAAGAAGAAAAATATTCTTCAGACGGTACTGAGATGATATATAAAGTAGCAGAAGATATAGGTAAACCTAAAGAAAGTTATATTATGCATAAAACCAAAATATTAAGTGAAGAAGATATTCGTATCTACGATAGAACGGTATACATATCCGATTTGCTCGAAATTGAAGGGAAATTGGCTTTTGTGGATTGCGATGTATGTATATATAATACTTGTAAGTATGCAATTATGGTAATGGGAGGCCAGTTAGAGTTTAAAAACTGTAATTTACGGGTTGGTAAACTTGCAGAAAATGCAGAAATATTAGTTGTTGACGGAAAATTGCTTATCCACAACTGTGTTGCCGATAATTTGGAATATAATAACTGCATCAGCAATTTGCTTCAAGAAAAAAATCCTAGCAAGGCTTTTATTTGCACTCACGGCGACGAAGGGGCAATGGTATCGATTTATAAAAGTCGTGTTTCTAATTGTCAAGGTACATTCATTTTTGCAGAGAGAAATGCTAGCGTAAAAATTAAAGAAACTATTGTTGAAAACCACAGTGATAATTTCGTGTGCACAAGTTTCTGCAGTTCTGTTAACAATGTAGGATTGCTAATTATGGATTCTGAATTCTACGGAGCAATACCGCATAAAGTTCAAACGGACCGTTTTGGTTCATCAGAATTTACAGGCGAAAAAAATGCACTTATTATTGCTGATTCAATTTTTAACTGCTATAACAGTTATTTTCATGATACCACAAACTATTTAATAAAGGTCGGTAGCACATTATCAGATAGTGCCTGCAATATCAGCAGATGCAGATTTGAAAACAATGCTTTTTCAGACAATATTAAACAGAACCATGGAACTGGCATGGGGAACAAAAATCTGTTTTCATTAACCGGATTAGTTGCGATTGATAACTGTGATTTTATAAACACCACTGGTCTGGAAATTGGAACTATGAGTTCTTTTGTTGAAAATTGCCCTGTATATATTGATAAATGCTATTTTGAAAAATACGCAGGAAGACTGTGGGTAGAATACGGAAGTATTTCTAATTCAACTTTCAAACATTCAGAGATGATTATTGAAATTGCCGGCAAAAACGAGTCCGCAGACCGTCATGTTTCTCATGCTAACAGTCTCGTATTCATCAACTGTACCGGTATGTCTCCAGAACCAGGATTTTTGGTTTCCGGGAATGGAACTTCTTTGATTAGCTGTGGATCATACTTAGAGAAAGCCGGAATATGCGTAAAAGTAGATAATTGTTATTATTATGAATGTAAAAATCTTCGTTCTCTTGTTTCTACAGAAATTAGCACCTTTGGTTCTTTTGGCAGAACTAAAACAATAAGAGTAGGCGAAACTGGCAATAGTATATACGAAAAATTGCCAGATGCTGAAACATATATGCAAATGAAGCCTTCTATGCATTACAAATCTAAACAATTTAAAACATAAAAATTTTAAACCCTTCGACAAATTCCGCATTGACAAATTTTTCTTGTTGATGTACAATAGCTCCGTCAACAAAAGGCATAAAAATGATAGACTCGCTGATGCAATAGGTTATCTGTCTCTTTCAGTGGGAGAAAGTATCAAATATATAATGGCTTTAATTCAAAACCGGTATATATTTTCGTTTAAAAACAGAATTAGTATTAACAAGCAAACATCATTCCGGTAAATGGGGAATGATGCACAAGGATTATCTTGAACGCAACAAAAGAGGAATATTTCTGCTGATGATTACCAAATGTACAATTTAGCCTTATCTTGCCGATATGGATCGTCAGGCAAATGAATGTACACCTTCTGATTGAGCAGATGAAAGAATGTGAAGGAGTTACAGAAGAATCGAGAGAACAAGACCGGCTCGAGTGGGTGCAGAGAATTATTAACATTCGGCAAAGAGCAAGAGATATTGTGAATCGTGAGTTAATCTACAAATAGATTTATCTTTCATATATATTCTAAAGATTTCAGGGCACTTTTCTCACAAGGAAGGTGCCTTTTTGTTATATGGACAGATTGAAAACAAACTTAATTTGTGTTATCATAAATATATTAACATATAGGAGTTAACGCAAATGGTAACAAAAGAAGAAATGGAAAAAATTAGGGTTATGGGTGCTGACAAAGAACGTAAAGCATCTTATCATGTGACAGCTGATGAAATGAGACGTTTTGCTGTTAATGCAGAATTGAATAATAAGGTTTATAATAAAATCAATGAATATGCAAAAAAACATAATATTAAACCTAAATATGAGGGCATAGAAGACAGATGTCAACTCAGTGCTTCTACCTTAAAGAAAAGTTGTGCCGGTACCATCAGAATTACGCGTCTCTTTTTATACAAATTAGCAGTTGGTTTGCAAATGGACATAGATGAAGCCAATGAATTATTTACCCTTTGTGGCGGCCCGCTTAATGAACACTCGCCCGAAGACTATATTTGTATCAATGCATTGCGCGATAAAGATGATATCATCCATTTTATAGACCAATTTAACGAATATATCAGAAAGTACGATCGCTTGCAAGATGGTGACAAATTAAAAAAATTTAAGTATTAAAAAGGGGAGAAGTTCTGTGCTGAAAATCTTCTTTCATCTTGTTATAATTAAGTCAACACAGACGCAACAACAATATTCTGCCGTCTGAAAGAAAGGAAGATTTTATTATGAAACCTATCATTTTTGCTCGCATCGCTGACATGAAATACTACCGAGGCATAACAGATAATGATAAGCCCTATAACGGCGGTGCTTATGTTCACGAAACAGGAAATGCACACGAATGCTATAACTTTGACGCCGTTAATGTTAACGGCGAAGATATCTGCCTTGGGTTTGTTATGCTCATAGGTAATTCCGCAAATACTAACATTCAGGTTCGTCTTGAGAGCATTATCGGCGGTAAAAACCTGAGAAAAGAAGAAGTAGTTGACGGAGTAACGGTTGTATGGTGTGCGAAGTCTGAAAGAGGCAACAGTACAAGAGTGGTAGGCTTTTATAAAAATGCTACCGTCTACCGTTACGGTCAGCAGGTGGATTTTCTTGATGAAAATGATGAAGTGAATTATACTCAGCAGTTTAATTTTACTGCTAAAAAAGAGGACTGCGTATTACTTCCCTACAGCGAAAGATACACAAAAAGTGAGTGGTACATCCCAACAAGCGGAAAGAACGGTTACGACTTCGGCTTCGGTCGCTCGAATGTATGGTATGCCAACGGCAAGGAGTATAATCCGAAAGAAACTGAATTTGTAGAGAGAATGCTCAAAAGTATTGAAAATTATTCAGGCGAAAACTGGATGGATATGGAGATGCTCTAAAATGATTTTTTCATGGGAAAAGTTTGACCCTGCATTCTTAAAGTCGGTTTTGCTTTCAACTGATGAATTTGAAGATGAACATGACGACATAAGAAGTGAAGACGATATCATCGGTCTTGTTGCAAAGATGAATATGATTTGTATGTCACCCGATAAAAAATTTGTTATGAAATACAGAACTGTTATTGAACAGGATCTACTTAAAAACTATCCTGAAGAAGTAAGAAAGATATGCAAATCCTTGAACATCAGCGGAGCTTCATTCAACATAAAGCAGGCCAATATGACAAGAAAGGCAATGTCAGCATCCCTTATCGGTGCATATATATCTGCTCTTCTTAATATCAGCGGTATGGATGTACCTATGAATGAATATAGCAGGTTCAGATATACTGTTGATCTTAATATGGCAGGAACACCTGTTGAAGAAGTACCTCTTTATGATTTTCAGAAAGAAGCTGTCAAAGCACTTAAAAAGCATTTTATTGAAGAGGACAAAGTTTCAGGCATGCTCGTTATGCCGACAGGTAGCGGAAAAAGTCGTACAGCTACATATTTTCTCATTAGCGAAATGATAAGCAGAGGGTATCAGATTTTATGGATAGCCCACCGACATATGCTTATTGACCAGGCGGCAGAATGCTTTTATAAATTTGCAGGGCTTTCAAAAATAGAAAATCCTAAAATCCGCAACTACAGAATTAACTGCATTTCAGGTGAGCACCTGAGTATAAAACAAGTTAAAGACAGCGAAATCCTTGTTGCAAGCATCAGTTCAATATGCAGAAGCAAAGAGCATCTGAGAAGAATCCTCGGAAGAAAAGTCATGATAGTTGTCGATGAGGCTCACCATACCTTTGCTCCTACATATCAGGATACAATTAAATTTGTTAAAAAGTGCAGAAAAAATACAAAGCTTTTAGGTCTTACGGCAACTCCTATCCGTGCTAACGATAAAGACAGCGAACAACTGCTACGACTTTTTGATAACAATATAGTTTTCAGTGTATCTATGAGCGACCTTATTGCAAAGGGTATTCTTGCAGACCCTTGTTGCAGCAGAGTTCATACAGGAGAAAACTTTGAGCCTGAAATCAGTGAAGATGAAGAGAAACTCATCAACAGATATAAAGAGCTTCCCGAATCTCTTGTCAGCAAGATTGCTTCATCACACAAAAGAAATCAGGTGATTTTGAAGGAATATCTTGACAATAAAGAAAAGTACGGCAAAACTTTAATCTTTGCTATGAATGTTGTCCACTGCCGTCTGCTTTATGAAGAGCTCAAAAAGCACGATGTCAGATGCGGACACATTTATTCAGGCAAAGAAGATAACAATAAGATAATTGATGACTTTAAAAGCAATAAGCTTGATGTGCTCATTAATGTAAATATTATGACCGAAGGCTCAGATGTTCCCGACATACAAACCGTATTTCTTACCCGCCCGACTCAAAGTGAGGGCTTGCTTATGCAGATGATTGGCAGAGGTATGAGAGGTAAACAGGCTCACGGAACAGAAAGCGTTAATATAGTTGACTTCCACGATCAGTGGGATACTTTCAATAAGTGGCTTAATCCCGAATGGATTATTTTCAATGAAAAATCCGAGGAAGAGATTCCTGCAACCCGTGAATACAGAAAATCCCTTTATGAAGAATATGAGTGGAAGCTTTGTAAAGAAGCTTATGATTCAATTCGAGGTAAAGCAGTTGAATACGGTAAGACAGTATCATTACCCGTAGCTTGGTATACTCTTATCGATGAAGAAGGACAGATTCACAGAATGCTTATATTCGAAGATCAGATGCAGGGCATACTTGCAATGAAAAAGGATAAAGAAGCCTGGATTAACGACTTAAGCATCACGCCGGAAGATATTTTAAGAAAATATTTTTCATATTTCTGCACAAGACCCTCCCTTCGTGATATTGAACTGCTTATTGATAACATAAGAACCTGCGAAGAGCCACCTACGGCAAGAATAATGAAGGACCGCAAGAAAATCGACCCTTATTATGTTGCAAAATCAGCAGAAGAATCAGGTGAAGATGTTTTCAGCTTTGCTGCTGACATTTATAATCAATCAGATATAGTTCAGGATTTATACGGTAGCGTTGAAAACTATCAAATGGAAGTCTGCAAAGCTAAGGTTTATGAAGGTAAAAATGCTGTTATTGGCCTCAAGGTTGAAGAATTACCCGTTGAACTTATACCTTTTGACAGAACTCCTGCATACAATCTGGACGAACTTGTTCAGGAGGTTAAAGATGAAATGTTCGGCGGTGTATATGAAGGCATTGGACCCATTAATTGGACAGATAGACCATATAAATTGTATTACGGGAAGATTTATCACGATGATAAATCAATATTTATCAACTGTGTGCTGAATTCCCGTGATGTGCCGAGAGAAGTAGTTAAGTTTGTAATCTACCACGAACTTTTACATAGGGATAATTTTACACATGATAAAGCATTTAAAGAACAGGAACATAAGTATCCTCATTTTGAAGACTGTGAAGCTTTTCTTTACAGTGATATGTATGGGTTTGATATTACGGAATGGTAAAATTAAAAGAGTTGTTGTAAAATGCTCAAGTAAATGATAAAATACAACATATCAACAATCGGATCGGAGACTTTGTTATGTCTTATCAACAACCTAAAAAACTCCTCATACTAAACATCCTCGATATTTTACGCAAGTATTCCGATGCTGACCACAGACTAAGTCAGAAGGATATTGCAGATATTCTTAAAAGAGACTACGATATGACTGTTGACAGAAAGGCTGTACGCCGTAACTTGCTCAGTCTTATGGAGTGCGGCTATGAAATCGAACACAGCGAAACGGTGCGTATGGTATCAAATCCCAAAACCGGTGAAGAGGAAGAAAGCTACATCTGGTCTGACTTTTATCTTGAGCGTGATTTTTCTGACAGTGAGCTTCGTCTTTTGATTGACGGTCTGCTTTTTTCAAGGCATATACCCTACAGCGATTGCAAGGCATTGGTGGAAAAGCTGAAAAATCTCTCTAATCTTTATTTCAATTCTCACATAAAACATATTACAAGAATGCCTGACGACAAAACCGATAACAAGCATCTGTTTCTTAACATTGAGCTTCTTGATGAAGCTATCAGCAAACAGAAAAAGGTCAGCTTTAACTATGCCGAGTATCGCACAGATAAGAAAATGCACCTGAAAAAGCGTTCCGACGGTAGCACGGAGTACATAGTCAGCCCCTATCAAATGGCGGCAAATGACGGAAAGTATTATCTTATCTGCAACTTTGATAAGTATGACGATATCTCAAACTACCGACTTGACCGTATTATGAATTTGAAAATCCTTGATGAGTCTGTAAAGCCCTTTAAATCTCTTATCGGTGCAGACGGCCAAAGCCTTGACCTTGTGAAATATATGAAAGAGCATATTTACATGTATTCAAACGACAGTGCAAGAGTTAAGTTCCGCACCGTAAAGCCGATGATAAGTGATGTTATTGATATTTTTGGTAAGGATGTTACTTTCTCCGATGAAGATGAATTCGAAGTAACGGTTTCCGTTTATACCAATACGGACGCAATGAAACAGCTTGCCAAAAGATGCGCCCCGGATATTATTATCCTTGAGCCGCAAAGTCTCGCGGATGAGGTTAAGTACGAGTTGGAAGAGGCTCTGTACAGATATGAAAGTTGATAATACTCAAGCAACGCTTTGGCGTTGCTTTTTGTGTACCGTTTTTATCCCATCCCTTCTGTTATTATCTTCATATAAAAAACAGGAGGTTTAAATTATGTACCATACTTTTGAACTTATTGAAATGTGGAAGGATCTGATGTACGAAACGCCCTATTATGCCGTAGGTGAAAAAGAGGTTGATACTGAATTTTTCAAAAGGGCAATGAAAGAAACCTTTTATTATTTCAAAGAGAAAATCAATTTTGATGTGAGTGATGACAAATATGTATTACCTGCCAATGATGCATTGCTTTATGGCTTTGTTTTTGCTTATGCGACATATTCAATAAGATACAGATATGGTGAGACGGATATATTTGAAGCCTCACAGCACGCCGCACAAATGCTCTGTGATGCCGTTATCTGCCGTGATTTATTTCCTGCTGAAGGTACGGTTTTAAACAGCGATTTTGATTATCTTGACAAGGATTACAATCCTATGAAAGAATACCATTATGATGTTGAAACGGGCGATTTATCTGAGCTTATTGAACTGATAAAATATATGAATGAAAATGAAATTTTTCCAAAAAGATTTGCAGGGATGGACTTTGAAGAGAATACTGCAGACGCCACGAATCCTGTGCTGCAAGAAACCCTGAAAGAACTGCGTAATATTTTAGACAAATTCAGTGATACACTGTTCGACTTTTTCTTTCTTTTGTGATATAATTTTCTTAACACATCAGTTAAGGAGGTCTTTGACGTGCTGTATCTTTCAAAATCAAAATACTGCTCCTTGTGGCAATGCCCGAAAATTCTTTGGATGAATAAGTATAAGCCTGAAGAACTTGTTCTTGACAGCAGTGCTCTTGCACGAATGGAAGCAGGCAACGAAGTGGGCAACCTTGCAATGGGTCTTTTCGGTGAATATGTTGAAGTGACGGCATATAAAGGTGAAAAGTTAGACCTTCAGAAAATGATTGCGGACACAAAAATTGAAATGGATAAGGGTACACCTGTTATCTGTGAAGCCTCGTTTGAGTTCAGTGGTCTTTACTGCGCTGTCGATATTCTTTGTAAAGAGGATAACGGATGGGCAATTTTTGAAGTTAAAAGCTCAACAAAAAGTGACAAGGAGATTTATATTGCTGACATTGCATATCAGAAATATGTCCTTCGGAACTGCGGTGTTAATGTAACGGGCGCATATCTTATCTGCATTGATAGTAATTATGTTCTTGACGGCGAACTTGACATAAATAAACTTTTCAAGGTTGCTGATGTATGGGATTGGATATCACAGGAAGAAAACTATATCACCGCTAATCTTAAGATTGCCGAGAAAACACTCAAAAGTGAAACAGAGCCTGAAATCGATATCTCCGAACACTGTAAAAAGCCTTACGATTGCGGATATTGGCGCTACTGCTCACGGCATATACCAAGTCCGTCGGTGTTTGATTTGTACCGTATGCAAACAGGCAAAAAGTTTGATTATTACCGCCGAGGTATGATTGAATATAAGAATCTCTTTTTCAGCGGAGCAATCACCAACGAAAAGCAACTACGGCAAATGGAGTTTTATCTGAAAGATAAAGGCACTCACATTGACAAAGACGGTATAAGAGAATTTCTTCGCACACTCTCTTATCCTTTGTATTTTTTTGATTTTGAAACAGAACAGCCTGTCATACCCAAGTACAACGGCACAAAGCCTTATCAGCAGATACCTTTTCAGTATTCTCTCCACTATATTGAGCATAAAGACGGAGAGCTCAAGCATAAAGAATTTCTTGCAGAATCTGGTATTGACCCGAGAAGGACATTAGCTGAAAGATTATGCGAAGACATACCGATGAATGTATGTGTAACGGCATATAACAAATCCTTTGAATGCGGAAGAATTAAAGAGTTGGCGGATGCATTTCCCGATTTGGCGGAGCATCTGCTGAACATCAGAGACAACATAAAAGATTTACTCGACCCGTTTCAAAAGGGTTATTATTATAACAAGACAATGGGCGGTTCGTTTTCAATTAAGAGTGTCCTGCCTGCGATATTCCCGAATGACCCCGAGCTTGATTATCATAGCCTTGAGGGAGTACATAACGGCAGTGAAGCAATGAGCATATTCCCGAAAATCAAGGATATGCCACCGGAAGAACAGCAACAAGCAAGGAAGAATCTGCTCGAATACTGCAAGCTCGACACCTTTGCTATGGTTAAGGTGTGGGAGGAATTGGTGCGAGCAACTATTTAATGGTAAGGAGATTGAATAATGAACATTAGCAAAACTTATATTGATATTTTTAAGTCAAACGATAAAAAAACAGCAAAATTTTTTGAATATGCTGATTCTACTGATTTTGACATAAAAAAAGATTCACTATTTATTAAAGCTGTAAATCTTGCTTACCTTGATGCCGCAAGAACATTCAAAGGTATAAAAGATAAAGATGAAGTGTTAGAAAAGTTAGCTAAAGAAATACAAAAATATTTCAAAGAAAACAAAACTTCGGATTTTGACACTTTGCATTATACACTCTGTGATAAATTCATAAAGAACTTACGTGCTAGAGGATATACACCTTCATATGGACAAGCTCAAAAAGTTGTAAACATGACTTTTAAATATTTATATTGTTGTGAGGGAGCTGAAAGATATAAAAACAAATTTTTTAATTGTCATATGGCACTTGATTCTTATACTTTGAACTGGTTCAAGTACGATGTGTTGAAATGTTGGTATAACGAGCAAACAGACAAATCCAGATACCCAACAATACATTATGGCAAGATAAACAACGATGTCAAATGGAGCAACCTTATACAAGGTGATGTTACAGAAGCGTATTCATATCTTTGGATTCAGAAAATTGTCAGGGAGTATTTCGAAAACTATTTATCATACCCTTACAAAACAAAAGACGGGGAATCTTTAACCCCGTTTGAAGCTGAATTTTATATTTGGCCTGAACAGCAATGGAAAGAAGCAAGCAAAAAATTACTTGGTTTAAAAGAAAGTATGATAGCCTTGGCTTCACAGTCTGAACCTGAAACCTTTGATAAGATTTTTAATATGATTAATGAGATTAATAGCAAATTAAAATTTTAATTTGCTATACTAATCATATTCATTTTCTTATTAAATTCATACTCCTTGTTTTTTCCTGTTCAGCCTTCGCCTTTATCCGCCACCGGCAGCGGCTCGCCTGAACCAGTTAACAGCCGCGTGCTCTACCGACTGAGCTATTAAGGCATATATGCTTTATTGTGTTTACGGTGTCACTGTGACACCATCGGTCAGAAATATGGTCGTCTCACTCGCTTGGAGCGCGGGCAACTTTTGACCGCTGCGCCATTTCGCCTTACCTTCATCCGCCCCCGGCGGCGGTCAGGCTCAATGCAGTTAACAGCCGCATTGCGTCTGCCGAAACACAGTTTCAGAGATTAAATTCTACTTTAAACGCCAAAACAAAAAACCACCCGTTTGGGTGGTTTCTGTTTTGGCGCCTCAAACAGGACTCGAACCTGTGACACCGCGGTTAACAGCCGCGTGCTCTACCGACTGAGCTATTAAGGCATATATGCTTTATTGTGTTTGCGGTGTCACTGTGACACCATCGGTCAAAAACATAGTCGTCT
>JAZSDP010000051.1:0-21010 GCA_045531265.1 Acutalibacteraceae bacterium | reverse complement strand
GAATGTAAATGTTTCGTCGATAGGCTTAACAATGTTTCCGATAACACTGTTAAGTGTGCCTTCAAGAGGCTTTGCAATTGAAGGAAGGTCGGTGATGTTAACCTGAGTGTTTTCAACCTTATGAGTTGTTACAGTACCTTTGAAAGCTCTGTATTCGTTGATAGCCTTGTTATAAGCTGCACAAACTTCATCGGTAGTTGAGGGAACTGATGAGCTGCCGCCCTGAGGTGCTGCAGTTGTGGTTGTGTCGCCGCCCTGAGGAGCTGCGGTTGTGGGAGCCTGTGTTGTAGGCGCCTGGGTAGTAGGTGCCTGAGTTGTGGGAGCCTGAGTTGTGGGTGCCTGTGTCTGCTGAACTACGGGAGCTGCGCCTTCGGGCATATTAACATTAACGTTAATACCGTTTGTTGTGCCGACTACTACGCCGCCAAGGAAGAACACAAGAGCTGCAAGTACAACAGCAACAACCTTAATTTCTTTTTTCATGGTATAGAAACCCCTTTCAAAATATTGTGCTTTGTACACACTGGCACAAAACACTGTTTTTACAGTTATATGCTAATTAAATTTACAACATTTTTTTACAAAAGTCAAGTCTTTTTATTTATTTAGTTCAAATCATATAAAACAGACGCAAATCGGTGCCAAAAAAAGACTGTCAGCCGTGCCGACAGTCTTTAAAATATTATTCATACTGCAGAGTGTAAACGGAATCCATCTGACCTGCAAGACCGATTGTTGCCTTGATGGGACCCATACCGCCTGTACCGCTACCTTCAAGAGGAAGCTTGTTTTCAAGCTTGATGAGTCTGCCCTGTGCGTCAACGGTAAGCTTTGTTGTTGCACCTGAATAGCTCATTTCTGCACTTGAAATCTTAATAGGATCAGCTTTGATTGTTGCAAGGTTAAGCGGATCCATTGCAGTCATATGATGTACGGGATCTGTTGTGTTTGTTCCGTCAAAGCTTGATGTTTCGGAAACGAACTGAAGAGTGATTGTGTAACCGCCGTCGGGATTTGCCGCAGCTGTTGCTGAAGAAACATCCGCAGCAGTTACTGTTGCATCTCTGTTAACGGGAATCATCTTATGCTCAATATATCTGGCAGGATCGTTTACATCCTTACCGTCTGAGAAGGTAAAGGTTTCGTCAACAGGTTTTACGATGTTACCAAGAACTGAGTTAAGTGTTCCTTCAAGAGGCTTTGCAACTGAAGGAAGGTCTGTAATATTAACAACTGTGTTTTCAACCTTATGGAGAGTAACAGTTCCCTTGTATGCTCTGTAATCGTTGATTGCCTTGTTGTAAGCTGCGCAAACTTCTTCAGTTGTTGAGGGAACGGAGCTGTTGCCCTTGGGTGCTTCAGTTGTGGTTGTATCACCACCCTGAGGAGCTGCTGTGGTTGTATCGCCGCCCTGAGGAGCCTGAGTTGTGGGTGCCTGTGTTGTAGGAGCCTGAGTTGTAGGTGCCTGAGTTGTGGGAGCCTGTGTTGTAGGCTGAGCTTGCTGCTGAACAACAGGAGTTGCTGAGCCCTCGGGCATATTAACATTTACATTAACACTGTTAATTGTACCTACTGCCACACCGCTGATAAAAAACACAAGTGCTGTGAGTATTGCGGCAACAATTTTAATTTCTTTCTTCATATTTACATGAACCCCTTTCAATGCTTTTTACATTATGAATTTACGGATAATTAAGATTTACCTCTTTTATAAAGTTACAGTATAACAGAAAAAAAGTCAAGCACTTTTTAAAGTTTTTGAAATATTTATAGTTTGTTATTAAACACTGCTTTGATAAATTGCTTATCCATAATAAAAAAGCTATTGCATTTTACACCTTGATGGTGTATTCTATTATATGTTAGTAATTATATTAAGAAAGGAGTTTTCCGATGAAAAAAATCATTCAGGTTGAAGGTATGCACTGCGGAAACTGTGCAAAAGCCGTTGAAGAAGCTCTTTCAGGAATTGAAGGCGTTTCAAAAGCCAAGGTCGACCTTCAGAAGAAAACAGCCACCGCCACCATGAAAAATGAAGTTGACGATAAGCTTCTTATTGAAGCCATAACGGAAAAAGGCTTCGAGGTTGGTGAAATCACAATAAAAGAAGGTCTTTTCTTCTAATTCTAATGCAAAGGAGATTAAACAATGGCAAAAGAAAAAGTAAAAAAGGAAAAGCCTGTGAATGAGCATCCGAATAAAATCGGCATAAAGGAAGCCGCAGGCTATACCATTGCTGAAGCGGGTAATATGTTTAACCTTACATATATTTCCTCCTTCCTCAAGGTGTTCCTTACAGACGTTATCGGTATTTCAGCCGGTAAAGCCGGTACAATGTTCATGGTAACCCGTATCTGGGACTGTATCAACGACCCCATCTGGGGTGCAATGGTTGCGAAAAGAGCCCCGAGCAAAAACGGCAAATTCCGCCCCTATGTCAAGTGGGTGGCTTTCCCCCTCGCTCTTTCAACACTTCTCTGCTTCGCACCTTATAACAGATTAGGTCTCAGCAGCGGTGTACTCCTTCTTCTTGCTTATCTTACATACACCTTCTACGGTATGATGTATACCGGTATGAACATTCCCTTCGGCTCACTTGCTTCCGTTATTACCGACGACCCTGCAGGCAGAAGCCTTCTTTCAACCTTCCGTTCAATAGGCTCAGGCATAGGCGGTGCAGTTGTTCTTTTTGTTGCACCCATGTTTATATATAACAATGTAACTGTTGACGGCAAAGAGGTTCAGCAGGCAGACGGCAACAAGATGTTTATCTTCGGTATTGCCATGGCTGCACTTTCACTCATTTTCTATCTCTGGGGTTATAAGTCCACAAAGGAAAGAGTTCCCTCAGAAGCAGAGCCCGAAATCGACTTCAAGGCAACCTACCTCGGTCTTTTAAAGTCCCGTCCCTTTGTTACCGTTGCACTTGCCGGTGTGCTCATAAGTGGTCAGCTTCAGTTCGGCTCCTTTAATGCATACCTTTATAAGAACTACTTTGAAAACACAAGCCTCAGTCTCCTCGGCACGGTTTGCACTTACCTTCCTACGGTTATTCTTATTCCTTTCATCGGTAAGCTTTCTGCAAAATACGGTAAAAAAGAGCTTTGCGGTAAAGCAACAATCGTTTCCGCAATTTCCGCAGTAGCAATTGCAATTGTTGCAAACAACCAGTCAATCCTTGATATTCTTGATCCCGTAAACGGCAGACTTCCCTGGCCTATCTTTATGACAGCTCTTTTCGTAATCGGTATGGGCTACACCTTCGTAAGCCTTACCTGCTGGGCAGTTGTTATGGACGTTATCGACTACCAGGAATATGCAACAGGTATCAGAAACGAAAGCGCCGTTTATGCGGTTTACACCTTCTCACGTAAGTTCGGTCAGACAATTGCCGACACTCTCGGCCTTTACCTTCTTCAGTGGGCAAGATATGACAAGGATGTTGCAGGTATCGGCTTCATTACAGAAAACGATACAAGTAAAAAGATTATGTTTATCTGCACAATCATCCCTGCTGTAGTTTACACAGGCGTATGGCTTCTTATGAGATTCGGCTATCCCCTTACAAAAGAAAAGCTTGAGCCCATTTACGCTTTTATCAGAGAAAAGCGTGAAAAAACTGAGGTTGAAGCATAAAATATTATTAAAAGGAGAATGTACGTATGAAAAAGTCAAAGAGATTTTTAAGCCTTGTTCTTACCCTCGTAATGCTCTTCACCTTATCATCAACCGCTTTTGCAGGCTTTGACGAAATCAGCAAGGGTATATGGGATGCAGCCTGGGAAAAGAGCGAAGAAACAATCAAGGCCGCAGTTACAATGTTCCCCGGCTCAGATGAAAACGACAGAATTATTGCCTGGTACTCCGACGAAGCAGAAGGCCATGTTGAGTTAAAGGGCGTAAAAACCAATGAAAAAATCACCGCCTCCGTTAAAAAGACCCCCGAAGGTGACAACCGTCTGTGGGCAGAGCTTAACGACCTTGAGCCCGGCATTTATACCTACAGATGTGTAAGCGGTGAATACAAGTCAAAATACGAAACCTTCACCGTTGAAAAGGCTGATTCCTTCACAGCAGTTTATGTTTCCGACATTCACGTGAGCAAAGGTGACGAAAGCGAAACAGAAATCCGCGATACAGCCTACGAATGGGATGCAACCCTTGATGAGGCTGTTCTTAAGGCAGCCGGCAACGGTAACACAATTGATGTTATTCTTTCAGGCGGCGATCAGGCTTCAGAGGGTCTTCGCAGTGAATATGAGGGTCTCAGCACTTCAAATGTGGTAAAATCCGTTCCCTTTGCTATGACAGTCGGTAACCACGACAGAAAGAGCGTAGGCTACAAATACTACACAGCTTACCCCAACGAGCCCGACCAGACCTTCAGATCATATATCGGTACTGACTACTGGTTCAGATACGGCAACGCTCTTTTCCTTATGCTTGACTCCTGCAATGTTTCAATGAGAGAGCATTACAAGTTTATGAAGGAAGCTACAGAAGCCAACGCTGATGCAACATGGATTATCGCTTCAATGCACCACGATATGTTTGGTGGCAGAGAGCCCTGGCTCGACAGTGAAAACACCCTTCTCCGCCTTCTCTGGGTTCCCTTCTTTGATGAATTCGGCGTTGATATGGTGCTCACCGGACACAGCCACTATTACAGCATTTCAAATGTAATCTACGGCGGTAAAACCGTAGAAAAAACTGGTCACGATGCAGAACTCACCGACCCCAAGGGAACAGTCTATATGGCATCAGGCTCAATCACACGCCACGCCCCCCTTCTTGACGATGACGGAAACACTCCTCCCGTTGGTGAAAATGCAGGCTATGTATGGCTCGAAGAGGAAACAGTATACACCCTTATGGACTTTACGGAAGATACCCTCACCTTCAAATCCTACACCGTTGAAAGCGGCAAGGAATTCAACCGCCTTACAATTACAAAGACCTCAAAAGAGGGCGGTCACAGCTATGAAAACTCAGCCTGGTATCTTAAGTATATTGCCTTCTTTGCAGGCAGAATCGTAAACATTATCAACAATATTGATATGTATAACAGATACAAGGATCAGGGCTTTGATGTTTCACTTAAGGAAGGACTTATAGGCAGCTGATTACAACACAATAAAAAATAAGGCATCCTGCACATTGCAGGGTGCCCTTTCTGTTTTATTTTAACCTTTTATTAAGTATAAGCGCATAACCTCCCGCAGTAACCGTAAGCACTGCCGCCATTATGATATTTTGTGTATCTGTAATGACCGAGGAGTCGGAAACAACACTCAGTGCATTAACAAGGCTGTGTGTTATAATACAAGGCAGAAGACTTTTACCTTTGTAAAATAATAAAACAAACATAAATCCGGCTGCAGTTGCATACACAACCTGGCAAAGATTCGGCAACAGCTCTGCTCCGCTGCCGTTGAAAAGATTGATGATGTGCCCCATACCAAAGGTTATGCTTGACACAATAACAGCTGCTTTGGCTGAGCCTTCAGCCATTGCCTTAAACAGAAAGCCCCGAAAAATAATCTCTTCAAGAAAGCCGACACACAGCATACTGCCCACAAATAAAGCTGTTTCAAGAGGTGAGGTGTTTATACTGACACCAAACCACAGATTAACCGAAACAATAACAGCAAGGGGTATATAAAACAGAAATTCCTTTGCCTTGAAGGGCGAAGAACATAGTCCGTATTTTTCCGTAAGTCCGTTTTTGCGTATAAAAGCCAAAAGCAACACTGAGAAAACCAAGTGAAAAACAAATGTGAGAAGCTTACTGCAGCCTACCGCTCTGTCCGACTCTTCCGTAATGCTTGAGCCCACAATGTAAATTCCAATCCACAAAAGTGCAAAGCCTATTTCACTTTTACGGTACAGCTTCAGCATATTATCACACCCCTTTTTTCTTAAATTTTAACAAGGCTTTACTTTTTTGTCAACAAAAAAATAAGAGCTGTTGAAGAGGTGACCTTCAACAGCCCGAGTTATATTTACTTACCGAGGAATCCTTCAACATTCTTTTCAAAATGACCTGTATTCTGGAAGCCTGTCCCTGTGTTAAGTCTTTCTGCACTCCATGCATCAAGAATATCCTCATATGAGCCTGATGCAATCTTTGCTCTGTGGAAGCCGTCCTTAGCACCGTACATACACCAGTCTGATTCCCACATACCGTGGTTTGCAGCCTTGTATGTCCACAGGAACCAATGATAGCCGAAGGTGTTGAGAGTTCTGAAGCAGTTTGCCCATGTGGTCTTCTCGCGGGGATAAAATTCACCCATCATCATAGGTACATTGAAGTGCCACAGCTTAGCCATCATACAGAAGAAAGTGAACACAAAGTCAGATGTTTCGTAGAAGTGCACCTGATAAACAACATTATTCCAGTTCTTGAGATATGAGTGGGGAAGTCCCAGACCTGTCCAGATGGATTCAAGTGTGATGATATGCTCAGCGTCAACCTCGCGTACTGCATTATAAAGGCGTGTATAGATAGCGGAGTTGTTGGAACGGCGTTCAAATTCGCTTGCCTCAACCTCGCACATAGGCTCATTGAGAAGGTCATACATAGCAACTGCGGGGTTGCCCTTGAACCTTGCGGCTATGCCTGCCCAGAGCTCTTCTGTCATCTGACGGTTGTATTCGCCCTCTTCAGTGTCATCGTAAAGAGTGCAAGAATTAAGCTTGCCTGCGTGACCTGCATTACCCTGGAAGCCGGGAGCACCGTGCATATCAAGAACAACATAAATCTCTCTCTTTGAGCATTCCTCAACTACCCACTCAAGGATTGAGAAATCCCATTCACCCTTTTCGTCAAGGATTTTTGTATCCATTGTATCACCGTAGTAGAAGTTGCGGTACCAGAAGGGTACGCGCACACAGTTGAAGCCCATTTCCTTAATGTTGTCAAGGTCTTCTTCTGTTATCCAGTTTCTGTAATACTGATCGAGGGCAGCATAAGCCTTCTCAACGCCGAAGCGCTCAATAAGAATTTCGATAACCTCATAGTTATCGGCAGCTTCTTCTGTTTCATAGGGTGTGAGCCAGTCCTCAAAGATAAGCCATGCACCCAGATTGATGCCTCTGAGAGTGATTTTTTCGCCCTTCTGATTTACAATTTTGGTACCTTTTACCTTGAGCATATCCTCCTGTGTGAAGCCTGCGACTTCATTGGCGTCTTCGGCACCGACAATAATCATTGACGAAAAAGCCATAACAAGACAGAGCACAAGGCAAAGGATTCTTTTGAATGTTTTCATAATATTTTCCTCCCTTTTTATTTTAATTTGCCATTTAATTATACATTATAAAAAATAAATGTCAATAATTCCCGCCATACGAAAAAATGCTTTCTGCCAAATATACAAAAAGAAAGCCAAAAATTTAGTTGGTTTGTATTTGTAACCTTGATTTAAATTTCACATAGTGATACAATAGAACATATTTATAGAACATATTTTTAAGGAAGCGATACTTTTATGGAAAAATATCTTATTGTCGGTGCGGGCAGAAGCGGTATCTGCAGTGCAAATATGCTTTTTGAGCTTAAAAAAGATTTCGTTATATATGACAGCAAAACAGACCTAGACACTGACAGTGTTATTGAAAGGCTTGACAAAAAAGAGGATGTACAGTTTATTCTCGGTGATATTACGGATAAAGACCTGCAGGATATAACCGTTTGCGTTGTATCTCCCGGTGTACCCCTTACCACTCCCGTTATGAAGGCGGTTATAGGTAAAGGTATCCCCGTATGGAGTGAAATTGAGCTGGCTTACCGCTATGATAAGGGCAGAGTAATAGGCATTACGGGTACTAACGGCAAAACCACTACCACTGCCCTTACATATGAAATAGTAAAAAAATGGAACAGTGACACCCTTCTTGTGGGTAATATTGAAATTCCTTACACGGGTCTTGCTCTCACTTCAAAGCCCGAGGGTGCTACCGTAGCTGAAATCAGCTCCTTCCAGCTTGAAACAATGCTCACCTTTAAACCGAAGGTGTCTGCAATTCTTAACATTACCCCCGACCATCTTGACAGACACGGCTCAATGGAAAATTATGCTGATGTGAAAAAGTCCATTGCAAAAAATCAGGACGAAAACGATTTCTGTGTTCTCAACTATGAGGATGAAGTGCTCCGTGAATTCGGTAAAACTCTCAAATGTAAGGTTGTGTTTTTCTCCTCACAGAGAAAGCTCACCGACGGCTTTTACTATGAAGACGGCGGAATTTACATTGCAGAAAAAGGTGAAAGCACCCTCTTTATCCGTACCGACGAAACAAACCTTGTAGGTCTTCACAACTTTGAAAACATTATGGCTGCAGCGGCTATGACAAAAAGCTTCGGTGTGCCTCTTGATACAATCAGAGAAGCTGTAAAGTCTTTTGTAGCCGTTGAGCACAGAATCGAATTTGTATGCGAGAAAAACGGGGTTAAATATTATAACGACTCAAAGGGCACAAACACCGATGCGGCAATAAAGGCAATTGACGCTATGCCCTCAAAAACCGTTCTTATTGCAGGCGGTTACGATAAAAAAAGTGAGTATGACGAATGGGTAAGCCGTTTCCCCGAAAAGGTAAGAAAGCTTGTGCTTATCGGTCAGACAAAGGAAAACATTGCTGCTGCCTGCGACAAAATCGGATTTACCGATTATGTTTTTGCCGAGGCTCTGGAAGATGCCGTTGCAATCTGCGCAAAAGAGGCAAAGGACGGCGACTGCTGTCTTCTTTCCCCTGCCTGCGCTTCATGGGGTATGTTTAAGAATTATCAGCAGAGAGGAACGATGTTTAAGGAGCTTGTGAAGAAGCTTTAATATTAAAACGCTAAAAAGAAGGATGCCCACAGCATCCTTCTTTACTTTTAAGTCCGTTCGCTCATGCCGTTACAATTGTGACGAAGTCACCACATCGCAGAGGCTCCTCTTTCAGGGGAGCTGTCGCAACCGAAGGTTGTGACTGAGGGGTTTCAATTGTGACGAAGTCACCACATCTTACAGCTCTGTTCAAAGCATTAAGGAAACAAATTTACCCCCTCGGTACACCGTACTGAAGGGGTAAGATTATATTTTTTATGCAAGTGTTTTTTCAAGCTCTGCTTTTATAGCAAGAATAAACTCCTCTGTTGTAAGAGCGGTGGCTTCGCTGCCTTCCCAGAGTCCTACAAGGTCCTTGGTCATTTTTCCGCTTTCAATGGTGGCAAGAGATGCCTTTTCAAGCTTGTTTGCAAAGTCAATGAGTGCTTCGTTGCCGTCAATTTCGCCGCGCTTTCTGAGGGCGCCTGTCCAGGCAAAAATTGTTGCAATGGGGTTGGTTGATGTCTTTTCACCTTCAAGGTGGCGGTAATAATGGCGGGTAACGGTGCCGTGTGCGGCTTCATATTCGTAGTTTCCGTCAGGGGAAACAAGAACGCTTGTCATCATTGCAAGGGAGCCGAAGGCGGTTGAAACCATATCACTCATAACATCGCCGTCATAGTTTTTGCAAGCCCAGATGTAGCCACCCTTTGAACGGATAACTCTTGCAACGGCATCGTCAATGAGGGTATAGAAATATTCTATGCCGAGCTTTTCAAACTCTGCTTTATATTCATTTTCATAAATTTCCTGGAAAATGAGCTTGAAGGTCTGGTCATACTTTTTTGAGATAGTGTCCTTTGTGGAGAACCAGAGGTCCTGCTTTGTGTCAATTGCATATTTGAAGCAGGAGTGTGCAAAGGAACGGATTGAACTATCCTTGTTGTACATACCCTGAAGAACGCCGCCGCATTCAAAATCGTAAATTGTCGCCCTCTCAACCTCGCCGTCCTCAGAGGTGAAAATAAGCTCTGCCTTACCGGGCTTTGTGGGACGGAATTCCGTTGCCTTATAAACATCGCCGTAAGCGTGTCGGGCAATTGTTATAGGCTCCTTCCAGGTTCTTACGGTGGGTTTGATGCCGCTTACAAGAATAGGTGTTCTGAAAACGGTGCCGTCAAGAATTGCACGGATTGTACCGTTGGGGCTTTTCCACATTTCCTTAAGGCCGTATTCCTCAACACGCTGAGCGTTGGGTGTGATTGTTGCACATTTAACGGCAACACGATATTTCTTTGTAGCCTCGGCGGCATCAATGCTCACCTGATCATTTGTTTCGTCACGGTGAGGAAGGCCCAGGTCATAATACTCCGTATTAAGCTCCACAAAGGGAGAAAGAAGCTCATCCTTAATCATCTTCCAGATGATTCTTGTCATTTCGTCGCCGTCCATTTCGACGATTTTACCCATTCTGATTTTTTCCATTTTATTATGTACTCCTTGATGTTTATTTTTCTGTTTTGCTTTTTATAAGCTCTGAAAGCTCTGACGGGTGCCTTGTTGTGATGTTATCAACACCCAAGGGCAGAATTTTTCTCATAGCGCTTTTGCTGTTTACCGTCCACACGGAAACAAGAAGCCCCTTACTGTGAAAAATCTCAACAAGCTCAGCCGAGCACCTTGTGTATTTCATATTTATACCCACTGCGCCAAGGCTCTTCACCTTATCTGCAAGAGCGGAAAGAGATTTTTCATCCCGACCGATTTCCTCTATGGGCACATTAAGATAATATTCCACATCGGGGGTCTGTTCTTTTACGGCGAGGACATCCTTTTCTTCAATACCCGTATAAAAAATCCTGTCCTTTATACCGTATTTTTCGCTGAGAGTGACCACGGCTTTAAGGTTATCCGTTTTCTTGCAGTCCACATTAACCCTCAAGCTGTCATATTCTGCAATAAGCTTAAAGGCTTCTTCAAGTGTTACCGAGTTTTCACTTGCTTCATCGTGAGCAAGGACGGGCATACCTGAAGCATCAAAATTCAGGTCAAACTCAACAATATCTGCGCCTTTTTCAAAGCCGGCCTTAATTGCTTCAAGGGAGTTATCCTCCGTATCCTCACAGCCCGTATGAGCGGTCAGGGTAAAATTTTCGGGAAGGTTTACCTTGAAATTTTTAGCCTGAGAATATTTCACCGCACCAATGGCAGATACACTTATAACAGCCGTCAGGGCAAGGGCAAAAAGGATTTTTGTTTTGCTTTTCATCAGTTTCACCACCGATTTATAATGATGGTAGATATTATATCAAACATCTTATATAAGGTCAATATTAAATATAAAAAGAGCAACTGCGAAAATATAATGCAGTTGCTCTTAACATTTATTTAGTTCCGAATTCAGCCTTACCCTCTTCGGTATCTCTGTAATACTGTGTTTTGGGATTGGGGTGCTTATTGATTTTCCAGATTTCCTCTGCCCTGGGTGCCCATTCCTTTGCGAATTTATCGCACTTACTGCAAAGCATTTCTGCAGTTTCCTCACGGATAAGGTTGGTGGATTTAACGCCCGTTCTACTGCAGATATCCCTGAGCTTTTCGGGGTTTTCAAGCATGGGGCAGGGTCTTAAGTGGTTATCATTAAAGGGCTGGTCGTGCCTGAAAGCCATAAATAAGGGATTGCGGAGACCTTCAAGAAGAGTGTGAGTTCTGATATTTGAGTCGGAGAAATGGATGAATACGCAAGGCTCCATATCACCGGCTGAATTGATGTGGAAATAGTTTCTGCCGCCGGCAATGCAACCGCCGACATATTCGCCGTCGCTCTGGAAGTCCATAAAGAACAGAGGCTTACCCGTTTTGGAATTTCTGAGCTCCTTCATACGGTAGTACATATATTCTCTCTGCTCGGGAGTTGTGATAAGTTCGGGTACAGCATCGTGACCTACGGGCATATAGTTGAAGTAAAGACCGAACTTTACGCCAAGGTCTACCATATTATCAAGGAATTCGTCACTTGTAACACTGTAAATATTGTCCCTTGTGTAGCAGACGGAGATACCGAAAAGGCAACCCTTCTTTTTAAGAAGCTTCATAGCCTCAATTGCCTTCTGATAGTGACCTTCACCGCGGCGCTCATCACTTACCTTTTCTTCGCCCTCAACGGAAATTGCAACGGCAAAGTTGCCTACTCTAACCATATCGTCGCAAAGCTTTTCATCAATAAGAGTTGCGTTGGTATAAGCAAGGAAAGCGCAGTCGGGATAAGCTTCGCAGAGCTTTATTATGTCATCTTTTCTGATAAGGGGCTCACCGCCGGTGAACATATAAAGATGGGTGCCAAGCTCTCTGCCCTGAGATACAATAGAATCCATTTCTTCATAGGTAAGGTTGTTTTTATGGCCGTATTCTGCCGCCCAACAGCCCTTACACTTCATATTGCAGGCACTTGTGGGGTCCATAAGAAGAAGGAAGGGAATGTTACATTTGTAAACTTCTCTGTTTTCTCTTACTGCCTTTGTACCCTTTACACCTGCACCAAGACCCATTGCAAGAAGCATCTTTTTGAGCATTGTTCTGTCAAGGTCGGAAAGCACATTCATCGCAAGCTGATAATATACATTATCTCCGTCCTTGATAGCCTCTCTTGTGGCATCAAGGTATTTTTTGGGGAAGGTACCGCCAAGAAGCTTTTCCGCAATGTCTAAAAGTCTTGTAAGGTTTTCCTTGGGGTTTTTATCAACATATTTCAGAAGTCCGTCAAGAGTTGCGCCAACGGCGGCTCTTTCTGCTTTTTCTTTAATTGTCATAGCTGCACCTCACTGAAAAAAACGGTATAAAAATTACATCACTATAATATAACATATATAAAAATAAAAGTCCATAGTTTAATTTTGTTTAATATAAAAACATTTTATTACTTAATGCTTGTAAAAAAGGTTAAAAATGTATATAATATTGTAATTGCGTATTAAAAACTGAGAGGTTAGTTTATGAATTATAAAACCAAAGCCACCCTTTTAGCTCTTTTAAGAGTTGCCGTTGCAATGACGATTTTTGTTCTTGCCGTTATAAACTATGAAAAGCTTAAGAACATCGACATCAGAGCTATTGTTGACGGGAGTGCAAATATGGTTGTTGCAGTCGGCACAATCTGGGGCGTATATCTTGTCAAGAGCGTTCTTTTTATTATTCCCGCTTCACTTATTTATATTTCAATCGGTATGGCATTTGACACCCCTGTCGCCTGCCTTATCAGCCTTGTGGGTATCATTCTTGAGGTTACGGTTACTTATTACCTTGGACTTTTCCTCGGCGGTGACTATGTGAATAAGCAGCTTGCCAAAACAAAGGGCGGCAAAAAAATTCTTGATATGAAGCTCAATGAAAACTTCCCCACCCTTCTGGGTATCCGTGCCCTGCCCGTTTTTCCCATTGACTTCGTCAGCCTTTTCTGGGGGGCTTCGAAATGCCGCTTCCCAAGATATTTTATTGCATCCGTTGTGGGAATTATGCCGAGAGTCATCCTCTTTACTATTTTAGGCGACGGAATTTACGATTATATCCCCATTCATCTGATTATTAAAATTGTTATTATCTGTATCCCCATAGGGGCGGTAATCTACCTTATCAGGCATTTTATAAAGCTGAAAAAGGGCGAAATAAAAGAAAAACAATAAAAAATATCGGAGCTGATGCTCCGGTATTTTTTATTGTTAATTTAATTTGCGGAATATTTTTATATACTGTTGCCAACTCTTAGCGCAATTCCGAATTAAATCAGATACCGCCGCCAACAGAGCCGTCCCAGGTATCAACGGTTGTAGCCTTCATTTCTTCCTCGTCAAACCAGCGTGTTGTTACAGCCTTTGTTTCTGTGAAGAAGCGGAATGCATCCTTACCAAGGCAGTGGAGGTTACCGAAGAATGAAAGCTTGTGGCCTGTGAAGGGGAATACGCCAACGGGTACGGGAATACCAACATTAACGCCAACCATACCGCCGTCTGTTCTCTTAGCGAATTCTCTTGCATAATAACCGCTCTGTGTGAAGATAACTGAGCCGTTTGCATATGGATTGCGATTCATAAGAGCAAGACCTTCCTCAAAGTTCTTAACTCTCTTGATGCAGAGAACTGGGCCAAAAATTTCCTGAGTACCAACGGTCATATCCTCTGTAACATTGTCAAGAATTGTGGGGCCTACATAGAAGCCCTTTTCGTAGCCTTCTACCACTGCGTCTCTACCGTCAAGAACTACGGTTGCGCCTTCTTCAATACCCTTGTTAATCCAGTTGATAACGCTCTGCTTGTGTTCAGCAGTTACAACGGGACCGAGGGTTGAATCCTTTTCATATGCGGGACCGAGCTTCAATTCTGATGCATACTGCTTTAAAAGTGCAACAAGCTTATCTGCAATGCTTTCCTGAGCCACAACAACGGGAAGAGCCATACATCTTTCACCTGCACAGCCGAAGGAGGAGTTGATAATACCTCTTGCAGATCTTTCAAGTGCGGCATCCTCAAGAACAAGAGCGTGGTTCTTAGCTTCGCAAAGAGCCTGAACTCTCTTGCCTGTTGCGGAAGCTTCTTTATAAACGTGAAGACCGACCTTTGTTGAACCAACGAAGGTGATGCCCTTAACATCCTCGTGCTTGAGAAGAATGTCAGCCTCAACTCTTGAGCAGGTAACAAGGTTTACAACGCCCTTAGGAAGACCTGCTTCACAGAGAAGCTCGTTGAGTCTCATAGCTGTCATGGGAGTCATTGAAGCAAGCTTGAGAACAATTGTGTTACCGCAGGCGATACAGCAGGGCACCATCCATCCCATAGGAATCATACCGGGGAAGTTGAAGGGTACGATACCTGCAAAAACGCCGACGGGCTCATAGTAAAGAGTAGTATCATAGCCGTTTGAGGTGTCTCTCATAGCGTCTCCCATTGTAAGTGAGGGTGCACTGAGTGCGTGTTCAACGGGTTCTTTAACCTTAAGAATATCGCCCTTAGCTTCTGAAAGTACCTTGCCGTGCTCAAGAGCACAAAGCTCTGCAAGCTCATCCATATGCTCTAAGAGAAGCTCACGGAATTTATAAAGCACCTGAACTCTTTTCATCACGGGTGTATTTGACCATGCGGGGAAGGCTGCCTTTGCTGAAGCAATAGCTGCTTCAACCTCATCTGCAGTACAGCAAGGAGTTTCTGCAATTACTTCACCTGTGCTGGGGTTATAAACGGGCATATACTTTTCTGTTTTTGATGTGAGCCACTGGCCGTCAACAAAATATTTGAGTCTTTTGATTTCGCTCATTTTTATTGCTCCTTTGCATTTTGTTTTTCAAAACATTACCACATTATATTAAGCCACAAATCACAAAATAAATCAAGTGAATTTAAGGATTTTCTCCCTTTAAAGCTGTATTTTTTCTGTAGCTTCTCTCAGCATCTGCTCAGCTTTATGCTTTATTTCGTCAAAAGGCAGGTGCAAGGGGTTAGTTTCAATAATTATAGCTATCCCTTTTTCGCTTGCAGAAATCGAATCAATATCGCTGACGCCGACAATTGCGACTACCTTTTTACCTGCACTTTTCTGAGCCACACCGAAAGGCACCTTACCCATAAGGCTCTGTGAGTCCATTCTGCCTTCACCCGTAATAATAAGGTCGGATTTTTCAGCTTTTGCGGTAAAATCTGCCGCCGTAAGCACACATTCTATCCCCGGCATAAGCTTAGCCCCGCAAAAGGCAACAAGCCCGAAGCCCAGTCCCCCTGCGGCACCTGCCCCCTCACAAGAGGAATAATCCGCAGCGAGTGTTTTTTCAGCAACAGTCGCAAGCCTCTTAAGACCTTCATCGAGAATACTGACATCTGCTTCATCTGCACCCTTCTGAGGTGCATAAACATATGCGGCACCTTTTTCGCCGTACAAGGGATTTTTTACATCGCAAAGCACGATGATTTCACATTCGTGAATTCTTTTATCAAGACCCGTAAGGTCGATTTTATGTAAATCCGAAAGGCCTTTTCCGCAAAGGGAAATACCTTCACCTTCTTCATTGAGGAATTTTCCGCCCAGAGCAGAGATGCATCCCACACCGCCGTCGGTTGTGGCACTGCCGCCGATACCGATAAGGATTTTACGACAGCCTCTCTCAACAGCGTGAAGGATGAGCTCCCCCGTACCGAAAGTAGATGCAAGAAGGGCGTTGTTTTCCTTTTCAATTGAAATACCCGATGCCTGAGCCATTTCGATTACGGCAGTACCGTCGGTAAGAATTCCGTAGTAAGCTCTGATTTCCCGACCAAGAGGACTTTTTACGGTGCAATATATTTTTTCGCCGCCGAGAGCGTAAAGGAAGGCTTCAACAGTACCCTCACCGCCGTCTGCAACGGGAATTTCCGTGATTTCAATTTCAGCGTATCTTTTCCTGAGCACCTCTGAAACAATACGGCACACATCAACAGAGGATAGGGTACCCTTAAAGGAGTCAGGTGCAATTACTACCCTTTTCATACGGTGACCAGCCTTTCGATTTCACTTATATCACAAAGTACGGGTACACCCGTTGAAAGAAGCTTTTCCTTCGGGTTGTGTCCCCTTGCTATAAGCACACAGTCACAGCCTATGCTGTCGGCAACCTCTTTATCGTGAACGGTATCACCTATAAAAAGTACCTCAGAAGGCTCTGCACCGTTTTCCTTCATCCAATTCTGCGCCACAGCAACCTTACTGCGTGCATAGATATCGGAATTACCCAGTATATCCGTAAAAAGGTGCTCAATCTCAAAATATGTCACCTGACGGTTAAGGTAGCTCTGCTCTGTCTGTGAGACGATAATCTGCCTTATACCTTCGTTTTTGATTTTGCGAAGAATTCTTTCCGCACCTTCAAATAATTCCGCCGAAGGATACATTTCATCATAAAGATGGGCATAGCACCTTGCAATATCCTCAAAGCTTTCATTTTTAAGGTCGAAGCCAAGGTCACGGTAAAAATCAATAATGGGAAAGCGGAACTTCTGAAGATACTCGGAAATGTCTGTCATCTGCCGAAGTCCTCGGTCGGAAAGGAGAATATTTTCAATATCGTAATTCATCTGCAAATCGTCAAGCAGGGTGCCGTTCCAGTCCCACATAATATATTTATATTTCATTTAAACATCCTCTTTCAAGCGTTTTATTCCGTCAGCTCTGAAATCACCTTGACAACATCTCCCACGGTGCGCACCGACTCCGCGGCTTCGTCGGAAATTTCAATGCTGAATACATCCTCAATTGCCATCACAATTTCCACAACATCAAGGCTGTCAGCATCAAGCTCGGTGAAATGAGTCGCTTCACTCAGGGCAGTGTTTTCGCCAAGAGAAAGCTGTTCTTTAATGATATTTATAACGGTTTCAGTAATATTCATTTAAATCACTCCTTTTTATATTATCCATTGTAAGGCGGTGTTTGTCAATAGATTTCGTATGCCAAATTCCGCCATAATCCGATATGAATACCTGAGGATTTTTTTACCAATAATATGCACGAGGTGAATAAAATGAAAACACGGACACTTGAAATTGCAGTTTTTGTTTCCCTTTTTATCTGCATACTGAGCTCCCTTAGCTTTGACCGGGACTGCGAGGATATAAGGCAGAATCTTTTGCGGCTTCACGTTATAGCTTCAGGCGACACACAGAAAGAGCAAGAGCTCAAACTCAAGGTAAGAGATGCAATACTTACGGCAGGAGCAGATATTTTCAGCCAAAATGACGACCTTACAAAGGCGAAGTCGAAGGCGGAAGAGAATATCGGGATACTTCAAAGCATTGCGGAAAGCACCCTTAGGAAGAACGGATGTACATATCCCGTGGTGGTTGAAATTACCGAATGTTATTTCCCGACCCGCCAATACGAAAACATCACTCTGCCCGCAGGGAAATACAATGCGGTGAGGGTGATTATCGGTGAGGGAAAGGGCAAAAACTGGTGGTGCGTGATGTTTCCGCCAATGTGCCTGCCTGCGGCAAAGGAAAATGAAGCTGAGCTTTCGGATGTACTCAATGAAAAGAGTATGAATATTGTGGAGAATGGAAAAAAGTACGAGGTGCGGCTGTGGATTGTGGAGAAGTGGTATGAGCTGAGGGAAAGAGTAGAGAGTAGCAAGTAGCAAGGAAAAGGACAGACTCATAAGTCTGTCCTTTTGAAATTTATTTAACTTTAACACTTTTGACGGAGCTCCAGGAGCTGTATACTGTTCCGCTGTCAGTTTTCTTGTATGCTCTGACCTTGAAATAGTAGGTTTTGCCCTTTGTGAGTTTACTCTTTGAGCCTTTAAGAACATTTGCTTTATAGGAAGCTACCTTCTTGTAACCGCTGCCCTTTTTAGCTGAATAGTAAACCTGGAAGCCGCTTTCACCGCTGACATTTGACCAGGTGAAGCTTGCCTTGCCTTTTGATGCGGTAAGCTTGGTGATTGAAGGAGTTTTACACTTTGTTGCGGTTTCGAAGGCTGCAGAGGATTCACCGTAAATTGAGCCGTCATCCTTGGTGATTGCTCTTACCTTATACTTGTAAGCAGTACCTGCACTGAGCTTACTTATCTTAAGACTTGTTGATGTTACATCCTTGAGCTTTTCGTACGCCTTTTTCTTTGTGTTATACTTATAAATTCTGTATGCTTCAGCACCTGTTACCTTTTCCCACTTAAGAGTTATGGTTGAGGTTGTCTGGGTTGCAGAAATCTTAGAGGTTACTCTCGGAGCAATTGTGAAGTATAGTCTCTTCGTACCCTCGTAGTTACCCTTGAAGGTAATCTTTACGGTATACTTGCCGGGATACTTTCTGCCATCCTCATAGGAAACGGTATAGTCAGTATCCTTCTTAAGGGTGTTACCCTTGCTGTCCTTGACTGTAACGGTGGGTGTTTTAGTCTTTTTATTGTAGGTATATTCTGTTGCGGAAAGGGTTATTGTCTTGGGATAATATATTGTGGTTGTTTTACTGTCACCGCATGAGCATTTACTTTTTATGGTGCCGTTTTTTGTAAGATTTGCTTTGGTTTTTTCCGATACATAAAAGTGGCTGTGAGGTGTCGGTTCGCTAAAATGAATACTGGCATTAGTAAGACATGTGTTACTATATGCAATATTTATACATTCCCATTCTATCTTGTTACCGTTATAATATACATCACTAATAGAATTACACTCTGTGAATGCATCGTGTTCTATTTTTTTTAGTCCCTCACCTATTGTAACAGTTTTTAACTTTTCGCAGGTTAAAAAAGCTCTCTCACATATAGTTGTTACAGAATCCGGTATTGTTATGCTCTCAATGCCGCATCCCTCAAAAGCAGATTTTCCTATAACTGTCATATTATTTGGAATAGTTACACTCTTAAGTCTGCCTGCATATAAGAAAGCGTACCTTTCAATTGATGTGACTGTATTCGGAATTACATATGTTGTACGGGTATTACGTATAGGGTATTGAATAAGAGTGGTTTTATCTTTGTTAAACAAAACTCCATTCTCGTCGCTCGAGTAATTTTTATTGTTTTCGTGAACCGATACATCAATGAGATTACAGGCATAAAATGCAGATTTTCCTATATCAGATACCGAAGCAGGTATAGTGATACTTGAAAGTGCACAACCCTCAAAGGCACTACTACCAATAGATATAACTGAATCGGGTATAGTAATCTCTGTCAACATCGAATTATTAAATGTATTATCGGGTATGCTTTCAAGCTCGCTTGGCAAAGTAATTTTTTTAATACCACTACCGTAAAAAATACTGTCACCTAAAGTAATTATGCTATCCGGAAGAACAATCGACTCCAACTCTTCTGTATTCTCAAAAGCATAATCACCAATAGACACCAGTGAGTCGGGCAATATAATTTGGGTAGCGCTTACTCTGGAAAACGCAGATTCATCAATATGAGAAATGCCATCAGATACAGTTACGGCACTGATTGTATCAACACCAAAAAAAGCTCCGTTTCCTATTCTGCTTACTTTGTAACCATCAAGTGTTGACGGTATAATAACATCACCGCCCGCACCCTTATAATCTGTAATTACAGCACAACCGTCTTCAACAGTATATACAAAATCATCTGTATCCGCCGCATTAGACACAACAGTAAACATACACATAATCAGAATCAAAAATACACCTAAAATAATCAGCTTTCTTTTCTTCATAATTAATCCTCCTTATAAATAAAATTTAAAAAAGTGCGCCCAAATGAGCGCACTAAAAAATGCATCTCACTTGTTGCGACACAAACTTAACGACACGAAAGGGTATAGTTAATAAGAGATACACTTTTTACAAGTGTTTCCCCTTTTCGGTCAAATATAAAGTTTGGTCGCAAATTTAATATAACATATACAATAATAAAAATCAAGCACAAAAATG
Source organism: Acutalibacteraceae bacterium (assembly GCA_045531265.1). Taxonomy (GTDB): domain Bacteria; phylum Bacillota; class Clostridia; order Oscillospirales; family Acutalibacteraceae; genus UBA6857. The sequence continues at coordinate 788 of JAZSDP010000051.1, read as the reverse complement.
AAAACAGTACACTATCAACAAATAGTGTACTGTTTTATCATTCCTCAAAGCCGTTTTTCTTAGCCCAAAGCTGTAAAGAGTTTGCACTGTAGGCAATTTTCTCAAGGGTGTTGAGAATATTTTCAAATTCTTCCTTTTCATTTTCTGTAACCTTGCCGTCTTCAAGAATTGAGTAAATTTTGTCCTCTGCATTTTCAAGAAAGTGGAGAGCGGACATAAGACGAACAGAGATTTTATCAAGGTCGTCGTAAATAAGCGGCTCAGCACTACAACCGATAGGACACTCCTTTGAGCAATAATAATTGCGAAGCTCGGGAGCATTATAATTCTCCGCCATTGAAACGATATCCTCAGGCTCGGGACATTTCTGTCCGTTTTCTATTTTAAGAAGGCGCAGACGGTCAATATGAAGAACATCCTGAGCCGTTTCAAGACTGTTGAGAAGGGTGTTATCCTGTGCCGCTTTTTTTCTCAAGGTGCGGTAAATGTTGTCGCTCATAAAATCACTTCCGAATACTATTGTTGTCACTATTTTAACAGATAACATAAAAAAACGCAAGAAAAAAGACCACTCATAATTGAGTGGTCAGTTTTGTACCTTCAAAACTAAACAAAGGAAGTGAAGAAAGAGGATATTGTAGTAGTTCGAACCAAGAATATGGTCAAGCCCTCGACCTATTAGTATTGCCTAGCTGAATGCATCACTGCACTTACACATGCAACCTATCAACCTCATAGTCCTTGAGGGGTCTTACTAGCTTATGCTATGGGATATCTTATCTTGGAGA
>JAZSDP010000087.1:0-1514 GCA_045531265.1 Acutalibacteraceae bacterium | reverse complement strand
GTTGGCGACGTTATCTTCGTTGAAAAGCTTGAAGGCGAAGCAGGCGCAGAGATCAAATTTGATCAGGTTCTTGCAATCGGTGACGAAGGTAAGTTTACAGCAGGTGCTCCTACAGTTGAGGGTGCTACTGTATCTGCTAAGGTTCTCAGCCAGACAAAGGGTAAGAAGATTATCGTTTTCAAGATGAAGCCTAAAAAAGGTTACAGAAACAAGAACGGTCATCGTCAGCCTTATACAAAGGTTGAAATCACAGCAATCAATGCGTAATTATGATTAAGTTTACTACGGTAAAGAATACCGAGGGTAAAATCACGCAGTTTACCGTGGACGGGCACAGCGGTTATGCCGAAAGTGGCAGTGATATTGTTTGTGCATCTGTTTCTACTGCTGTGTGGCTTACCATTAACGGCATTGAAAAACAAAGCCTTGCACAGCTTACATATGAGGAGCGTGACGGTTTTGTAAATTGCATTATTTCAGACAAGCGTCTGGACGGTGCAGACATACTGATTAACTCACTTGTGATGTTTATCTCGGAGCTTTCCGGTCAGTATGGTGAATTTTTGAAATTTACACAGAATTAATTCTGTAGCTATTTATTCGGAAGGAGTGAAATTATAATGTTCGCATTGAATATTCAGTTGTTCGCTCACAAAAAGGGTGTTGGTTCTACAAAGAACGGTCGTGACAGTGAGTCTAAGCGTCTTGGCGCAAAGCGTGCTGACGGTCAGGCAGTGCTTGCCGGAAACATCCTCGTTCGTCAGAGAGGAACTAAAATTCATCCCGGTATCAATGTAGGTATTGGTAGCGATGATACCTTGTATGCTCTTGTTGACGGAAAAGTTAAGTTCGAGCGTAAGGGCAAGGATAAGAAGCAGGTAAGTGTATATCCTGCATAAGTCAAAAAATGAAAGCTCGGAGTTTTTCCGGGCTTTTTAATTTTTTTGAGTAGTTTTATAAAACGGGGAAATGCACAAATTATATTGTAGGGCCCGGCGTCCCCGACGGTCCGTTAATTTATAGGTCAGATTTTAAAGAGGTAAGTGTTTATGTTTTCAGATATAGCTGCTATAACTGTAAAGGCAGGAAACGGCGGAAATGGGCTTGTTTCCTTTCATAGAGAAAAATACGTTCCTGACGGCGGTCCCGACGGAGGTGATGGCGGAAAGGGCGGAAATATAGTTTTTAAAGCTGATAAAACCCTTACAACTCTCGTTGATTTTGCTCATAAAAAGGTGTTTACCGCCAAGAACGGTGAGGACGGAAAAGCACGTCGCTCCTCCGGCAGAAAAGGTGAAGACCTTTATATTTACGTGCCTGTAGGCACAGTTATAAAAGACGCCAAAAGCGGCAGAGTAATGAAGGATATGTCCGAAAACGAAGAAGAATTTATTGCCGCATATGGCGGTAACGGCGGTTGGGGTAATGTGCATTTTGCAACTGCTACACGTCAAACGCCAAAGTTTGCAAAAGACGGAATTCGCGGACAGGAAAGAGAGCTTATATTGGAGCTT
>JAZSDP010000078.1:0-106093 GCA_045531265.1 Acutalibacteraceae bacterium | reverse complement strand
AAGCTCTGTATCCTGAGTTACGCCTCTTTCTTCCTTCATCTTATCGATGAGCTCTTCAAAGTACTTCTTACCAACTTCCATAACAACGTCGGAGTACATCTGAATGAATCTTCTGTAGCAGTCATATGCCCATCTTTCGTTACCTGACTTTTCAGCCATAACCTTAACAACATCTTCGTTAAGACCAAGGTTGAGAATTGTGTCCATCATGCCGGGCATTGATGCACGTGCACCTGAACGAACGGAAACGAGAAGGGGTCTTTCAAGGTCGCCGAACTTCTTGCCTGTGATTTCTTCCATCTTTTCGATGTTTTCCATAATCTCAGCAACGATTTCGTCATTGATCTTACGACCGTCTTCATAATACTGTGTGCAAGCTTCAGTTGTGATTGTGAAGCCCTGAGGAACGGGAAGTCCGAGGTTTGTCATTTCAGCGAGGTTTGCACCCTTACCGCCGAGAAGCTCTCTCATTGTGCCGTTACCTTCTTTGAAAAGGTATACCCATTTCTTAGCCATTGGAATCTCCTCCTAAAAAATAATTTACTGAATAATTGTAACTGAAAATTATGCAAAAAAATGCATAGATTTCCATTCCAATAAATTTTAGCAAATTTAATCGGAAATGTCTATTGTTTTTTTACATATAGATTGATTTATTTTACTGTCAATTTTGTCGAAAATTACAGTAGTTTTATAAGGATTATACCCACTGATAAAAAATATGTTAATTTTTGCACCTTACAGTGGAATTTAAAGTTCATATATGCTACAATGGTATACTGTTATAATAGTATTATTCTGACTATATGAGATAAACAGCTTAAACGGAGGTATGAACTATGAAGAAGATAATATGTGCAGTGCTTGTTCTTACGGTGCTTTTCTCTTTTGCCGCTTGCGGCAAAAAGAAGCAGGAGGGCACACTTTTTGCTTACACAGATGAAAACGGCAACGTTGTTACCGAATACTACGAGCAGGAGGAAACTCTGGGCAGGGAAGCCGCCGACGATGAAGTAAAGGTTACAATGCCCCTTGTTTTCCTTGATGAAAAATACCGCAAGGACATAAAAAAATACTGCGAGGATTTCGGCTACATAGAAGCTACGGTGAACGAAAAGAAGCAGACCGTTACCGTAATTATGCGTGCCCTTTCCTATGATCTCAACCTTGTTAAAATAGGCACAACGGTTATGAGAAATATCGGTGATACCATTGATTCGGGTGAGTACCCTTACGTAAAGGGTCTTGACAGCTATTCATCAAATTTTGATGAAATTGTTATGCTCGTTGACGGCGAAGGCTATAAAAAGGATGCTCAGCACGGCTTTCTTCCGTATTTCCTTGGCGAGTGCGGTATGTACTACCAGATTTTTACAACGGAGAATGAATATCACTGCACCGTAAAAATCAAGGATGAAAAAACCGGCGAGATAATTGATGAAAAATATTACGAAACAGACAACACAGGAAAAGAATATTGATTCAAAAGGTGAACGATAATGAGTTTTATTGAATTTGACCGTGTATACAGAAGATACCAGACAGGTGAAATAGTTATTCCCGCCGTTGACGGCGTTTCCTTCTCCATTGAAAAGGGTGAATTCTGCCTTATCGTTGGTACCTCCGGCGCAGGTAAAAGTACGGTGCTCAACATCCTCGGCGGTATGGACAGCTGTGACGACGGCAAGGTCAGAGTTGCGGGCAAGCCAATCAATGACCTTACAAAGCAGCAGCTTGTTGATTACAGAAGATACGATGTAGGCTTTATTTTTCAGTTTTATAACCTTGTACCCAACCTTACGGCACTTGAAAACGTTGAGCTTGCAACACAGATGTGCCGCAAGCCCATAAAGCCTGAAAGGATCCTTGAAAAGGTGGGTCTTAAGGACAGAATGGACAACTTCCCTTCACAGCTTTCCGGCGGTGAGCAGCAGAGAGTTTCCATTGCAAGAGCCCTTGCAAAGAACCCTAAAATCCTTCTTTGCGACGAACCCACGGGTGCCCTTGACTATAAAACCTCAAAGCAGATTCTTTCTCTTCTGCACAAGACCTGCCGTGAAACAGGTACAACCGTTGTGGTTATTACCCACAACAGCGCCCTTGCACATATGGCAGACAGAATCATCACCATGCGTTCGGGCAAGGTGGTGCAGATTGCCGTTAACGACAACCCCATTCCCGTTGAAAATTTAGAGTGGTAAGGTAGAAAGAAAGATTGATATGAAAATTAATAAGATTCTTATAACCGATGCCTTGCGGACAATTGAGCGCACCTCTCCCCGCTTTTTCTCAATTATAGCAATCGTGGCTCTTGGTATCAGCTTTTTTGCGGGTATGAATGCAACGGCACCGGATATGTGCGATACACTGATAAAATATATGGATTCCTCCAACGCAATGGATATTCAGATTATATCCACGGCAGGTATTACTCGGAACGATATTGCCGTAATAGGCTCCGTTACGGGAGTAGAAGCCGCAGTAGGTGAAAAATTTGTTGACGGCGTTGTCAAGGTCGGCGGTGAAACCGTAAGTGATATTGACGGCTCGGAAATGACCGTAAGAGCCATCTCCCTTGATATAAACAAGGCTATCAACTGTGCAAACGGGCACGATGATCCGACCTATATCAACCGCCCCGAATTAAAGGAGGGCAACTGGCCCACCTCATCAAACCAGTGTCTTGTTGACGAAAGCTTCCTTTCAACTCCCGAGGAATTCAAAATCGGATCTGTTATTACAATTGAGGGTGACGGCACAGATATCACAGGCTCACTTCAGAACACACAGTTCACCGTTGTGGGCATAATCCGCACACCGCTTTATATTTCCTATGAAAGAGGCAACACAACGGTAGGCACGGGTAAGCTCGGCACCTTCGTTTACATCCCCTCTGAAAACTTCAAAAGCAATTATTACTCCGCAATGAGCATCAGGCTCAGGGATTCGAAGCTCTACGAGCCCTACTCAGAAGAATATTATGCTTTTGTTAAAAATTACACAGATTACATCAGCTCAATTTCAAACGAGCTTCTGTCTTCAAGGGTCGGCGCACTTAAAGCGGAATACACCGTAAAGGTTGCCGAAAGCGAAGCCGAATACGCCACAACAAAGGCTCAGGTTGAGCTTCAGCTTCAGGAGGGCGAGGCTCAGGTTGCACTTATTCTTGATATGGCACAGAACGGTGATGCCAACCTTGTTAAATACAAGCAGGAATATAACGAAAAGGCTACAGAAGCCGCCAACACAATTGATGCCCACAAGCTTGAGCATTCAACTCAGTATGCCGCATGGGAAGAAAAGCACACTAAATATAAAGAAGCCAAGGAAAAGGTTGAAAAATACAAAAACGCTGACACTCAGCTTGCAAATGCACAAACGGAATTTAATGTTGCAAATCTTCAGGTTGAAAGTATGCTCACAACGGTTACCTACCTTGAAAATCTGCTTGCAACAACCCGTTCCGCCATGGAACAGTTCAACAATACTCAGGACAGCGGCATTGCCGGAATGATCGACCGACTTACTCAGTCAGGTCTTGTAGGTGAAGAGGTTGACCAGATAGTGAACACCATTCAATCTCTGTCTGCCGTAGGCACTGCAGAAGAAATGATGGCTTATATGGAGCCTCAGCTTCAGACCCTTGAAGTACGTCTTGCTTCTTCAAAGCAGGAGCTTACACAGGCAAAGACAGTTCTTGCAGAAAAGAAGGTTGAATTGGAGGAAGCAGAAAAGCTTGTTGCTCAGCTGAAACAGCTTGAAGCCACCCTTTCCACAGCAGAATTCGAGCTCGCAGAAGCAGAAAAGCAGCTTACAAATGCAGGCTATGACATTCAGCTCGGAGAGCTTGAGGTCTTAAGCCAGCTTTCAGATATGAAAAGCCAGATTACAACCTACGAAACTAATGTAATTATGGCAAAGAGCAAGGCCGCCACCATAGAAGAGGAATTTCAGAAAGCTAAAAATGAAGCCAACGAAAAGCTTGAAATGGCAAGGAATCAGCTTGACGAGGCTCAGCAGTTCCTTTTAGGCCTTGATAATGCAAAATGGTATGTAAACAATCGTGACGATGCCCTTTTGGGCTATGAGGAATATAACCGTACGGCAGAAAGAACCTCGGCAATGTCTCTTATCTTCCCCTGGTTCTTTTTCCTTGTTGCTGCCCTCGTCTGTCTTAACACAATGACGAGAATGATTGAAGAGGAAAGAACAAGACTTGGCACCTTCAAGGCGCTCGGCTTTACAGATAAGGAAATTATGTTCAAGTACCTTGTGTATGCAGGTCTTGCTTCAACCATAGGCTCTGTAGCGGGTACATTCTTAGGCTTTGCACTGTTCCCCGTTGCGGTTACAACGGCATATAAGATACTTTTTGATGTCCCTAATGTTATAATTTCTTATCAGCTGGGACTTGCAATTCCCGGAATACTCATTTCCGTCCTCTCAACGGTCTTTGTGGCTTACTATACCTGCCACAAGAGCCTTGACGTTGTGCCCTCAACCCTTATGCGCTCCAAGGCACCTAAAAACGGTAAGCGTGTGTTCCTTGAAAAAATACCTTTTATCTGGACAAGGCTCAGCTTTATCTGGAAGGTCACCTTCAGAAACGTTTTCAGAAATATGAAGCGCTTTGTTATGGCTACAATGGGTGTTGCCGGCTGTACCGCACTTCTTGTTGCAGGCTTCGGTCTCAATGACTCAATAGATACCACAATCAATAAGCAATTCCTTCAGGATGACCGTGTGTGGAATTACGATATGCAGGTAGTTCTCAACGGCTCCTACGATACAACCATTCAGGAATGTAAGGCTTATGAAACAGTAAAGGGCAATGCGGCAATCGGCTCGGCAATGCTCAATTATATGAAGGTTTACGATTCCTGCTCAGGTAAATCCGATGAAGTGCTTGAAACCTACCTGCTTGTACCTGAGGACGCAGCGGCTCTTAATTCCTACATCAATCTTCAGGAAAGAAAAAGCGGTAATGTACACACCCTTTCCAATAACGGTGCCATCATTACGGAAAAGCTGGCAGCGGCCCTTAACTTAAAAGAAGCGGACAGCATAACCGTTATAGTTGACGAAGGCCGTAGGGTGGATATTCCCGTTGCGGCTATAGTGGAAAACTATGCCTTCCATTATATCTACCTTTCAAAGGACCTTTACTCTGTTCTTTTCAGTGCTAATCCCGCTTATAATTACATTACGGCAAACCTTGCAATTGAAAATATGGAGCAGGATAAAAAGAACGCTCTGGCCAAGGAGCTTATGAGCGAATACGAAATCAGCGCCGTTGCATATACGGACCAGATTCTTGATACCTTTGAAAATATTATGGATTCCCTGAGTGCAATTGTTCTCATTTTCATAATTTCCGCAGGACTTTTAGCCTTTATAGTGCTTTATAACCTTTCCATTATCAATATCACGGAGCGAATAAAGGAAATTGCAACAATAAAGGTTTTAGGCTTTGATGACGGCGAGGTATCCTCGTACATTTTCCGTGAAAATATTATTCTCACCGTAATCGGTATTATTGAGGGCCTTATATGCGGCATCGGTATCCACCGTATTGTTATTTATATCGCAGAGGTTGATATTCTTATGTTTGGCAGAAGCATAACACCCTTAAGCTTCCTTTATGCCACCGTTCTCGCCTTTGGATTTTCAATGTTCGTCAGCCTTGTGCTTCATAACAAGCTTAAAAAGGTTGATATGGTAGAAACACTTAAATCAATAGAATAAACAACAGAACAGGAGTAATATTATGGCTCTTTATAATATGAAAGACCTTCTTGAGGACGCGCAGAAAAGAAGCTATGCAGTGGGCTCCTTCAGTGTTGCAAATATGGAAATGGTCCTGGGCATTATTAAAGCCGCCGAGGAAACCCGTTCACCCATTATTCTGCAGATTGCTGAGGTAAGGCTTAATCATTCACCCTTACACATCATAGGGCCTATGATGCTTGCGGCGGCGAAAAGCGCCTCAGTTCCCGTTGCGGTGCACCTTGACCACGGCACATCTGTTGAATGCATAAAACAAGCACTCGAACTTGGCTTTACCTCCGTTATGTTTGACGGCTCACACCTTCCGTTAGAGGAAAACATTGCAAAAACCAAAGAGGTTATTGCCATAGCAAAAAATTACGGTGCCGCAGTTGAAGCTGAAATCGGCTGTGTTGGCGGCAGTGAGGACGGAAGTGTAGACATCGCAATGCGCTGTACCTCTCCCGCTCAGGCAAAGGAATTTTACGAAAGCACGGGAGTTGACGCCCTTGCAATTGCCATAGGCAACGCTCACGGCTTTTATAAGGAAGCTCCACAGCTTCGCTTTGATATTCTTGCTGAGGTTGCAGAAACAGTCTCAGTACCCCTTGTGCTTCACGGAGGTACAGGCATAAGCGAGGATGATTTCAGATCCTGTGCCGAAAAGGGCATAAAGAAAATCAATATTGCAACGGCAACCTTTGCCGCTGCGGAAAACAGTGTCCGTAAGGCATACGAAAACGGCGAAATCAAAGGCTATTACGACCTTCACCAAAGGGAAATTGAGGGTGCTTACCAAAACGCCCTTAAGCATATGAAAATATTTTCTTCTGTGGGCAAAGCAGAAGAATTCTGAAAGGATGAGAATATGAAATACGTTGAATTTGACATGAGTAAGCCCCTTGATGTTATCCCCATAGGAAGAGTTGCCATTGACTTTAACCCCACAGATATGAACAGACCTCTTGCCGAGAGCTGTAACTTCAACAAATATGTGGGCGGCTCACCTGCAAACATTGCTGTCGGTCTTGCGAGACTCGGCAAGAAGGTCGGCTTTATCGGTAAGGTTTCCGATGACCAGCACGGCGACTTTGTTGTGAACTACTTTAAAAATGACGGCATTGACACCTCGCACATTTTCAGAGCAAAGAACGGGGAAAAAATTGGTCTTACCTTTACAGAAATCAAAAGCCCCACTGAAAGCTCAATTCTTATGTACAGAGATGCAATTGCTGACCTTATGCTCCATCCCGAAGAGGTTGACGAGGAATATATAGCTTCCGCAAAGGCAATTGTAATTTCAGGCACAGCCCTTTCAATGAGCCCTTCAAGAGATGCGGCACTGAAGGCTATGATGCTCGCTAAAAAGAACAATGTTGTTGTAATTTTTGATATCGACTACCGCCCCTACACCTGGAAAAACAAGGATGAAATTTCCGTTTACTACCAGATAGTGGCAAGAAACGCCGATATCATCCTCGGCTCCAGAGAGGAATATGACCTTACGGAAGCCATTACCGGCGTTTGCAAAACCGATGAAGAAAGTGCAAAGCTGTGGCATTCCTACGGAGCTAAAATCGTAATTATCAAGCACGGCAAGGACGGCTCAACAGCTTACACCAACGACGGTATGAGCTATTCAATCAAGCCCTTCCCCGTAAAGGCTATGAAGGGCTTCGGCGGCGGTGACGGCTACGCTTCCGCATTTATCCGCTGCCTTCTTGAGGGCTGGGAAATGATTGATGCCCTTGAATTCGGCACAGCCTCCGCTTCAATGCTTATTTCAGCTCACAGCTGTTCTGCGGCAATGCCCTCAGTTGAAGCAATTGAAAAGTTCATCAAGGAAGAAAAAGAGCTCTACGGCGAAATGGTTGCCAGAGCGTGACTTCAGTAGTAAGTAGTAAGCAGTAAGTTAAAAAGCAGTTGCACCTGAGGTGCAACTGCTTTTGTTTTTATCATATTTGGCTGAGAAGTGCGGGAACCTTGACTATTGCGCCGGGAATGCCTGCAAGTATCTTGCAAAGTCCCTTGCCTGCGCCGTCACCGTTAAGAATCATCAGAAGGCCGTCTGCCATCTTCTGGCTGAAAATACCGCCTGACATTGTGATGAAGTTTCTGATGGGAATTTCAAGAGCCATAGCCTTGATCATACCTGCACTCGGATCATCGGGCTTGAAGATAAGGCCCATAATCCAGTCAATAAGACGGTTGATTCTGCCGCCCCACTTGGTATGCTTTGCATCGCCCAGGCTGTTTGAAACATTAAGCTTCTGAGTGGTGTCAAAGCTCTGCGAAGGAATGGAGAAGCCTAAAAGTGCTTCATATTCACTGTCGGGAACATTCTTAACATCTGCACCGTAATAGCAGGGAGCTGTTGACTTGTAATCGGGAACGATTGCGTCAACAGTTGATTCAACCTCAATCTGAGCAGTGAGTCTTATATCACGGCTTGAAGCACCAACCATAATCTCAAACTTACCGCTTTCAACGTGCCAGTCCATAATATTCACATTGTAATATGCGAAGGCTCTCTTGCAAAGGGTGATTTCAACTTCCTTTTCTTCACCGGGCTGAAGGAATACCTTCTTGAAGCCCTTGAGCTCCTTTTCGGGGCGGAAAATAGTGGAGTCCACATCCTTAACATAAAGCTGTGTGCTTTCTGCACCTGCAACTTCACCTACGTTCTTAACCTTATAGGAAACTGTTACCGTGTCAGTATCCTTTATTGAAGAAGCACTGAGCTTCAGGTCGGAATACTCAAACCTTGTGTATGAAAGACCGAAGCCGAAGGGGAAGAGAACATCCTTCTTTGCGGTGTCATAATATCTGTAACCGATGTATATACCGTCTCTGTGCTCTGCTGTCTGGTCTGTACCGGGATAGCTTTCTGCATTTGCAACATCACTGAGACTGAGAGGATAGGTTTCTGCAAGCTTACCTGAGGGATTAACCTCACCTGAAATTACACGGGTAAGTGCAAGACCGCCTGCCTGACCGCCGAGGTAACCGTTAACAACTGCCTTAACATCATTGAGCCAGGGCATTACAACGGGTGAGCCGCCTGAAAGAACAACGGTAACATTGCTGTTAACCTTAAGAATTTCATTAACAAGGTGGTTATGGGACTCGGGAAGATTAAGATGGCTTCTGTCGTAGCCTTCGGATTCGTAAGACTCGGTAAGACCGATAAATACAAGAACTGCATCTGCATCCTTTGCAGTTTCAACAGCCTTAGCTGTAAGCTCTTGGGAAATCTTGTCTGTTTTCTTATCATAGCCCTGAGAGTAGGTTACGTCATAACCTGCATCCTTCATTGCGGAAAGGGCATCCGTAAGCTCTGTGGGGTTTATAAGGGAGCTGCCTGCGCCTTGGAAACGGGGCGAAGCTGCCATTTCACCGATAAGGGCTATTTTCTTATCCTTTTTAAGAGGAAGGGTATTATCCTCATTTTTAAGAAGAACGATACATTCTGAGTGAATCCTTGCGGCAAGCTCGTGGTGAGCCTTTTTATCGTAGGTATAATCGCCGAGAGCTTCCTTTGACTTGAGCATAAGAGTAAGCATTCTGTCTGCGGCTCTGTCAACAACGGCTTCATCAAGAGTGCCGTTTTTAACTGCTTCAACAATCTTAAGGTCGTTAAAGCCGCCTGATGCAGGCATTTCAAGCTCGTTACCTGCTGCGATGCCCTTTACTCTGTCGTTAGCTGCACCCCAGTCCGTAACAACAAGACCTTCAAAGCCCCATTCGTCACGGAGAATCTTGTTCTGAAGATAATCGTTATCGGAGCAGTATGTACCGTTGATTCTGTTATATGCATTCATAATTGTCCAGGGCTGAGCCTTTTTAACAGCAATTTCAAAAGCTGTGAGATAAATCTCACGGAAGGTTCTTTCGTCAACCACTGAGCTTATGGTCATTCTGCGCTTTTCCTGGCTGTTTACGGCAAAGTGCTTCATTGATGTACCAACATTCTTGGACTGCACACCGTTAATAAAGCCTGCGGAAAGCTCACCTGCAAGAAGGGGATCCTCGGAGAAATATTCAAAGTTTCTTCCGCAAAGGGGTGAACGCTTCATATTGGCACCGGGGCCGAGAAGCACGCTGACTTTTTCAGCGAGGCATTCTTCACCGAGAGCCACACCCATTTCATAAAGGAGCTCAGGGTCCCAGGAGCAGGCAGTTGTTGCCGCTGTGGGGAAGCAGGTTGTAGGAACGGAGTCGCTTAAGCCCGACTTATCCTTGCTCTTTTCGGGATTCTTTTTTCTCAGACCGTGAGGGCCGTCGGTAATCATAATTTCGGGGATACCTAATTTTTCGATTTCTTTAAGGTGCCAGAAATCCTTACCTGAGCAAATGGCAACCTTTTCTTCCAAGGTAAGCTTGGAAAGTAATTCCTTGTTCTTCATATTTGACCTCCTGTTATATTACTTCAATCATAAAGCTGTGATAATACTTTGTGCCCTTGTGCATAATGTAAGGCTCTCTGAGGCAGGCGCTGCCGGGCATATCGCCGCCCACACCTCTTTGCATAAGGTCAATGCAAACAGTGGTGATATCCTTGTGCTTAAGGGAATGAATGTGAGTCGCCTCGTCAAGGTCGGTAACAGAATAATGATGGCAGTTGATTGCAAAGGGCTTATCACCTGTTGCAGTGAAGCGGAGACCCTTGCCCTCTTCGTTTTTCACTTCAAGCATTCTTACATCTGTTCTGTGGCCGTTTTCCTGAGGTCTCATATAGTGATGCTCCATATCAGCAACGGTCATTTCATGAATTGCGATTCTTGCACCCGTCTTACGGTCAATATAGTTCTCGTGAGGACCTCTGCCGTACCACTTGACATATTTGTACTCCGAGTCAAGAGTAAAGGTTGAGCCGAAGCGGAGCATATCCTGCAGGTTGGGTGTACCCTTATGGGTAACTTCAATCTTTCCGTCGGGATAAATTGTGTAGGTAATTTTTGCATCCTTAAGACCCATTGCGCTGATTACGGTTTCAACATATGCACTGTGGCTGAAGCGGTGAATAAGTGTAGCCTTGGTTGAAAGCTTATCCGTTGAAAGCTTCCACATATAAAGGGGATGCACAGCAATAAGGGGCGGAACGAAGTTGAGGTAGTCAATATCGTTATCCGTCATAGCTCTGTAATAATTGGGCTTAAATGAGGCTTTCAGATATTCGGTGTCATCTTTTACCATTGAGGTTAAAAGGCCGTTTTTGAAGGTGTAACGGAAGTTTTCGCCTATAACGGTGAATTCCTTTTCAGTGCCCTCAATGTCTACCTTCTTTTCATACTTTTCTGCTTCCTTTTCTTCGGCGGAACGGAGAATAAACTGGTCAAAGCCCTGCTCATAGCCTGCCTTTGCAAAACGGCAGTCCTCACGCCTTACAAATGAGAATGTGAGGATGATTTCGCCCTTTGCATTTTCGGGAATAGCTACAGGGAAGCTGAACTTCATTTCTGAAAGAGGTGCGAGCTTTTCGAAGAAGGCTCTTTCAAGCATACCCTCACTGAGCTTTTCACCGTCATTGGTGAGCACATAGCGTATATCAAACTTAGAAAGGTCGGAGAAAAGCTGTTTATTCTTGAGAAGATAAATACCCTTTTCTTTGTCCACAGCCTTTATCTGAATTTCGCAATAAACCTTTCTTACCTCGTGGATTGAGGGATGCACCTTTCTGTCTGAAGCGATAATACCGTTAGCGTTGAAGAAGGTGTTACTGCCCACAATAGCGCAGGTGTTATAGGGTGGCTGAATCCAGCTTTCCTTTTCGTTGTAGTCCGTGCCGTAAAGCCACATATCATTGCCGTCTTCGTCGGTCTTGTGAATCGCCTGGTCAACAAAGTCCCAGATATAACCGCCGCAGAGGTTATCGTACTTTTCAAAGGCATCCATATATTCCTGGAAGTTACCGAGGGAGTTTTCCATAGCGTGAGCATATTCGCAGAACACAACGGGCTTGTTGTAAAGCTCTTTGGAGATGGGCTTATTATCTGCGGCAAGGGCGTTTGCAATATTATCAAACCAGGAGATTGTAAGCGGCTCTTTTTTGCCAAGCTTTTCAACCTGATCCTCCACCGGATACATACGGCTGATAACATCACTCTTTGTAAAGTCAAAGTCCCCTTCATAGTGGAACTGTCTTGTAGTGTCAAGCTTAAGTGCAGCCTGCTTCATACGAAGGAAGTTACTGCCGTCACCTGCTTCGTTACCGAGGCTCCACATAAATACACAGGCGTGGTTTCTGTCACGAAGAACCATTCTCTCCATTCTGTCAATAACAGCCTTTGTCCACATGGGATTATCCCCGGGAACACCCTTACGTCTTACGCCGTGGGTTTCAAGGTCACATTCATCCATAACATAGAAGCCGTATTCGTCGCAAAGGTCGTAGAATCGGGGGTCGTTGGGATAATGTGAGGTACGGATGGAGTTGATGTTGTTCTGCTTCATTATATTCAGATCCTGAATATATCTTTCATCGGGCACTGCCCAACCGTGGTCGGGGTCGTAATCGTGGCGGTTAACACCTCTTATGAGAAGAGGCTTGCCGTTAACGAGGATTTTTTCACCCTTGATTTCAATCTGCTTGAAGCCGAAGCGGATTGACTTGTATGTAGCAACGCCGTCGCATACGGTTCTGAGAAGAAGGGTATAAAGCACGGGGCTTTCACTTGACCAGAGCATAGGCTTTTCAATGCGCTTTTTGAATACAACCTTGTTTTCACCCTGCTTTGTAACAATATCAGCCGTGCCGATAACAACGGGCTTTGAGCCGGTGAGAAGTGATGCTTCAAGCTGAAGTGACTTTCCTGCTTCGGTATAATCCTTGAGATAAACATCTAAAAGAAGGTCAGCGTCGGTATAATCGTTAACGAGCTCCGTGCGTACAAAAAAGTCTCTGATGCACTGCTTGGGCTCACTGTAAACATAAACCTCACGGTAAATACCGGAAAGGAACCACATATCCTGGTCCTCAAGGTATGTGCCGTCGGTATAGCGGTAAACCTCAGCGGCAACCTTGTTTACACCGGGAGTGACGAACTCGGTAATATCAAATTCGTGGGGGGTGTTTGAGCCCTGAGAATATCCCACATATTTACCGTTTACATAAACCTTGATACCAGCCTTGGCTGCACCGAAGTGGAGGAAGATTTCTCTGCCCTGCCAAGACTCGGGAAGAGTGAAGGAGGTTCTGTGCATTGCAACCTCCTGACCCTTTATGTCAATTGAAGGGATTTTGCTCTTTTCAACACAAATGCAGTTGGGGAATGAGTTTGCATAATACCAGGGCTTGGTGTAATCCTTCTGGAACTGCCATACGCCGGGGATTGTGATATCCTCCCAGTTGCTGTCGTCAAAATCAGCCTCTGCATACTTTGAGGGCAGTTCACCGACACCCTTGTACCAGAAAAACTTCCATTTTCCGTTAAGGGAAAGCTTATAGGGTGAAGCCTCTCTTTTTGCGGCGGAATCTGCCTTATCGTAAGGGAAGGCGATTACATGGCCGTCTTCTTTGTTTTCTTTGATGATTTGGGGGTTTTCCCAGATATACTTCATATTCCTCTTCCTTCCTGAAAGACTTGATATTTGAAATATCTATACCATATTATTTTACTAAAAATTGCCCTTGTTTGTCAAGGATAATAATATGTTATTTTAGACTCTGTGTGACTACTGACAACTCTTTCCTTTTTTACATTTAAAATCAACCGTATTTCGGATTGCAGCTTTGTTAATAGTGCTTACTTTTGTGCAACAAGTATATAAGTTAAGAAAATTTTTATGTATATCGCTTCCGGAGTCGGAAATAGTAACAAAAAACCTTTAATTACTTTGGTAAGTTTTGATATTGATAAATCTGCCTTTAAGTGGTAGAATAACAAAGCAATCAAAAAGAACTTTCAGCAATTCAGTTTGCTTTTAAAATCGAGAAAATATATATGAAGAGAAAAAAGCCGTCACAGATGTGTCGGCTTTTTTGCTTTTATGTTAGCGAGTATAATCCGACAAGGGTTTTTGAATGCGGATTTTCGCCGACTTATGTATCAACACGTCCCTGTCCGAATATTATAAACTGAGGTGAATTGATATGAACTGCTGTATAACAGACCTTAGGTGCAAGGAGGTTATAAACTCAAAAACGGGTTGCCGACTCGGGCCCGTAAGCGATGTTGAGATTGACACCTGCTCAGGCTGTATTGTATCAATTATAATCTGGGGCAGAGGCAAATGCTTCGGGCTTTTCGGCAGAGAAGAGGATATAAAAATCTGTTGGAAGGATATTGAGGTTATCGGTGACGACACGATTCTTGTGTGTGCCGATGCTGACTGTTGCCGCTGTCAGGCTGACGGAAGAAAGGGCTTTTTGGGAGGATTGTTTAAATAAAAAGCAACGGCACAACCCTTATT
This sequence comes from Acutalibacteraceae bacterium, assembly GCA_045531265.1. Classification (GTDB taxonomy): domain Bacteria; phylum Bacillota; class Clostridia; order Oscillospirales; family Acutalibacteraceae; genus UBA6857. The sequence continues at coordinate 91,915 of JAZSDP010000078.1, read as the reverse complement.
TTCAGGGCTGTGCCGCATTTTTTATTTCTGGAAATATGCTGAAGGTCTTTTTAAAGGCTTTCTTCTTCTGTGCTTCTTTTCAAGCTGAATGGGAGTTTTGATGAGCATATTTGTAAGTACGGTCCAGAGAATTACAAGGATGTACATTCCGAAAACAGCGTAATAGCCGGCAGAAAGAATTGCCGTTGAAACCGTTACAACTGTTGCCAGAATCTGTGCCCAGGCACTTTCGGAAACCATTCCCACAAGCTCGGAAAGCTCAATTTCGCCGCCTATAATCTTATCAAATGCAAATCTGCTGACAACGATTGCAATAAACATAACAGCAAGACCGCTTATGCAAAGTCCCATAACTGCTTTTCTGTTGCCTGTTGCTGCTGAAACACCTGCAACTGCAAGGAAGAGTAAAAGTGCAATAACAAAAAGTACAACAAAAACAATAAGGTGGGGAAGGATGGGCTCTGCAACTGTAAGGAAGGTTGCTGAGCCTTCCTCTGCTGAGGGCTCAATACCCATAAGAAGCTGAATGATTTCAATTGCTGAATATTCAAACTGAGTTGTTACGCCGAACTGCTGAACGAGCTGAACGATACTTGAAAGCTCCTCTGTTGCGCCGCCGATTGCAAAATAGAACAGCTTCAGAAGAAGTCCCATTGCAATTGCGCCCAAGGATAAAATTGGGGTAATAATACGGTATGCAATTTTCATTTTTTAATTTCTCCTTTTTATTTCCAGGACGAGTTGAGTGCAACTGTTCTGTTGAACACTAACTTATCCTCAGTGGTTGTTGTATCAACGCAGAAATAGCCCTGACGCATAAACTGGAAGGTGTCGCCGACCTTTATTTCGCCGATACCGTCTTCAAGCTTACAGCCTGAGAGAATCTGCAGTGAATCCGGGTTAAGGTTATCCTTGAAGGAGCCTGTTGACTCGTCGGAGGGGTTGGGGTTTACGAAAAGTCTGTCGTAAAGTCTTGCCTCAAAGTCAAGGCTGTTCTTTGCACTTACCCAATGAAGGGTGCCCTTCACCTTTCTGCCGTCGGGTGAATTACCGCCGCGACTTTCGGGGTCATAGGTGCAGTGAACTGCTGTAACCTCACCGTTTTCGTCGGTATCGTAGCCGACACACTTAACAAAGTAAGCACCTCTGAGTCTTACCTCGTTACCGGGGAAGAGACGGAAATATTTCTTCGGCGGCTCAATCATAAAGTCTTCCTTTTCAACATAGATTTCCTTTGAAAAACGGATGACTCTTGTACCCATTTCAGGTCTGTCCTGATTTACGGGAAGCTCAAGCTCTTCAACTAAGTCTTCGGGGTAGTTATCGATAATAACCTTCAAAGGTCTTAAAACAGCCATACATCTGGGTGCATTGGCATTAAGGTTATCTCTTACACAAGCCTCAAGAAGGCCGAAATCAACAACACTGTAAGCCTTTGAAACACCCACACGGGAAATGAAATCACGGATTGCTTCAGCGGGATAGCCTCTTCTTCTCATACCGCTGATTGTAACCATTCTCGGGTCGTTCCAGCCGTCAACTATGCCCTCAGTTACAAGCTGTAAGCACTTACGCTTACTTGTAAGGCAGTAGTTAAGGTTGAGTCTTGCAAACTCAATCTGTCTTGAGGGAGTTTCAAAGCCTAATTCACGAAGGAACCAATCGTAAAGAGGTCTGTGATTTTCAAATTCAAGGGAGCAAAGGGAGTGGGTAACACCCTCTCTTGTATCGGAAATGGGGTGAGCAAAGTCATACATAGGATATACGCACCATTTGTCACCTGTCTGATGGTGGCTTACATGGGCGATTCTGTAAATAACCGGGTCACGCATATTGATGTTGGGTGAAGCCATATCAATTTTTGCCCTGAGCACCCTCGCACCGTCGGGGAATTCACCGTCGGTCATTCTCTTGAAAAGGTCAAGGTTTTCTTCAACGGAGCGGTCTCTGTAGGGGCTGTTTTTACCCGGCTCTGTGAGAGTTCCTCTGTATTCACGGATTTCATCAGCCGTAAGGTCGCAGACATAAGCCTTGCCTATAGAGATAAGCTTTATTGCACATTCGTAAATGAAGTCAAAATAGCTTGATGCATAAAGCACCTTATCCCATTTGTAGCCGAGCCACTGAATATCCTCCATAATGGCGTCAACATACTCAACATCCTCCTTGGAGGGGTTGGTATCGTCAAGGCGGAGGTTACAGGTACCGCCGTACTTTTCAGCAGTTGAAAAGTCAATCTGTATAGCCTTGGCGTGACCTATATGAAGGTAGCCGTTGGGCTCAGGCGGAAAACGGGTCTGCACATGGGTATAAACACCTTTTTCCAGGTCTTCGTCAATGAAGTCGTGGATAAAGTTGGAAACATTTGTTAATTCTTCCATTTTACTTCTCCTTTCAAAGAGATTTTATTGCATCGCTGAGTCTTTCTTTAACGGTGCTTTCACCTAAAAGGCTCATAATTGCGTAAAGGTCGGGGGTATTTCTTCTGCCCGTTACGGCAATACGGATAACCGTTGAAACATCGCCCACATGACCCTTGAAGGCATCGGGGTTCTTCTTATATTCCTTAACATTGGGTGTGTAGCCGAGGGGCTCACAAAGCGCCTTTATGCGGTCGAACCACTGCTGCTTATCGTCGGCAGGGTTGAATTCCTTAAGGTAAGCTTCAAGAATTTCCTTTGCCATATCAGGTGTGATGTTTTCGGGCATTTCGTAATTCTTCTCATAAATTTCGGAGAAGAAATAGCTGATATAATCCTTAACCTCACTGAAGCAGGAGATATCCTTTCTCGGCTTGGGCGTTTCACGGTCAATATTGAGAATATTCACGGAATATTCTTCATCCTGTGTAAGAAGTGAGTAAAGCTCACTGTCATAGTCCTTCGCCCATCCTGCGGTATAATCATATACCTTTTTTGCAGGCATAAGAGAAATAATATTCTTTGAAACATCATTCAGCTTCAACATATCGAAAAGAGCACCTGAAACGCTCATCTTCTTAAGATTGAAGGGGAAGGCTTCTATATCTGCATCCTTATTGGTCTTTCTCCAATCCTCAAAATTGGAGTTCATAAGGGTCATAATATATTCGTTTACGCTTTCCTTGGGGTAGCCCTTTTCAACATAGAAGGTTACGGCTGCTTCCGGGTCCTTACGCTTAGAAAGCTTACGCTTTCCGCCGTTTTCCTCCTTCATAATGGGAGCTACATGAGCATACTTGGGCACCTTGAAGCCGAGGCACTTGAAAAGCTGAAGGTGAATGGGACAGCTTGACATCCATTCATCACCTCTTACCACATGAGTTGTTCTCATAAGGTGGTCATCCACTGCGTGAGCGAAGTGATATGTAGGAATGCCGTCAGACTTTAAAAGTACAACATCCTGAACATTTTCGGGCATTTCAATTTTGCCCTTTATCATATCGTCAAAGAAGCATTTCTTTTCCGCATCACCGGGTGACTTAAGGCGGAGAGTCCAGGGCTTGCCCTCAGAAATATTCTTTTCAATTTCCTCAATTGTAAGGTTACGGCAGGCGGCATATTTACCCCAATAGCCCTTCTGAGGCTCGTTTTCCTGCTGTGCTCTGATTTCATCAAGAGCCTCTGCACTGCAGAAGCAGGGGTATGCAAGACCGTCAAGAACAAGCTTTTTTGCAAATACATGGTAGATTTCCTTGCGCTGACTCTGGTAGTAAGGGCCGTAGTCACCTTTTTCCACACCTTCACCGACAACGCCTTCATCTGCAATAACATCGAAAGCACGAAGACCCTCGAGCATAACCTCAATAGCGCCTTCAACCTTTCTTTTCTGGTCAGTGTCCTCAACTCTTACATAAAAAACACCGTCGGTAACCTTTGCGGTTTTATACGCAACCATACCTGTGAAAAGGTTTCCGAAGTGAAGAAAGCCCGTGGGAGAGGGAGCAAGTCTTGTTACTCTTGCACCTTCCTTGAGATTTCTGGGCGGAAACAAATTTTCCATATCGTCAGGTGTTTTTGTTATATCGGGAAACAGAAGTTCTGCAAGCTTAGTGTTCAAAGCAAATCCTCCTTAGGGTATATTTCAGTATATTATCTCAAATTTTAAAGTAAATATCAATAGCTACAGCCCAAATTTTATCTCTTTTCTTATATTTTTTTATCTTTTGGGCGGCTGTTGTTGACAAAATCTAACATATAAAGTAAAATTTTTGTATCAGCTTTACAAAGGAGAAAAAATTTATGTTTATTGTAAAACAGCTTATCGCAATTGCAATTTCAATTATGTTTGCTCTGGGTATCACTGTGCCCGAATCCCTCACCATTGAAAATGTTCCCGAAAAAAGTGATGGCAGCGTAAGAATCATAAGCTTCAATGTCCGCTGTGCAGACGACCCTTACGGCAGTGTTGAAAACAGAAGTCAGCTTATCGTTTCCGCTTTGAAGCAGTATAAGCCCGACTCCTTCGGCGTTCAGGAGGCTACGGAAAAATGGCTGAGCATACTCAGTGAAGAGCTTGGCGACGAATATGACCTTGTAACTCAGTTCAGAGACGGCAAAAACAACTCCGAGGCTTCGGCAGTGTTCTACCTTAAAGACAAATACGACCTTAAAGAAAGCGGAACAATCTGGCTTTCCGATACGCCCGACGAGTTCGCTTCAAAATACAGCCTTTCCTTCTGCCCCAGAATTGCAACCTGGGCAGTTCTCGAAAATAAAGAAACAGGTGAAAGCTACACCCATATAAACACTCACCTTGACCACGTGCTTGAAAGCGTAAGAGTAAAGCAGGTAAAGGTCCTTGAAGTAAAAATCAATGAGCTTCTTGAAAAGGGATATCCTCTTGTTTGCACAGGTGATTTCAACACCAAGGAGGGTGCAGATGCTTACAAGGAAATGAGCACCTGCCTTAAGGACACAAAGTATCTTGCAAAAGAAAGCGACGACGGTGCAACCTACATAAACTACGGACTTAATCCCTTTGAAAAAAGACCTATTGATTTCATTTTTGTTTCTGACGGAACAGAGGTTGACAGATACAAAATCATTGACGAAAAAATAGCTGATATGTATCTTTCCGACCACGCAGGTCTTTGTGCGGATATCAGATTCTAAAAAAAGTAAAGGAGAGCTTGTATATGTCTTTATGGAACAAAATCTGGGCAGTTATACTTTCATTCGTTATGAATCTGTTTTTCTTTCTGCCAATAAACTACAACATAAAAAATGTGCCTGAAAAAGTGCCCGAAAGCCTTAGAGTTATTTCATATAATGTGCGCTGTGCAAGTGACCTTTTCGGCTCGGTCAATGTCCGTTCAAGGCTTCTTATGGCACAGATTGAAAAGTACCTTCCCGATTCCTTCGGCGTTCAGGAAGCAACGGGAAAGTGGATTAATCTCCTCTCAAAGCACCTCTCAGATAAATATGACTGTGTAACTCAGCACAGAGACGAGGATCCCGACTCTGAAGCATCTGCAGTGTTCTATCTCAAGGATAAATTCGACCTTGTTGACAGCGGAACAATCTGGCTTTCCGATACGCCCGATGTCCCTTACACAAAGCACGAGGATTCGGGCTGCACAAGAATTGCCACCTGGGCAACACTTAAAATGAAGGAAACGGATAAGATTTACACCCATATCAACACCCATCTTGACCACGTAAGCGACGAGGCAAGAGTGATGCAGGTAAAGGTGCTTAACAGAAAAATCCGTGAAATATCGGAAAGCGGTTATCCTGTTATCTGCACAGGCGACTTCAACGCCGACGAAAAGAGCATTGTTTACGAGGAAATGCTCACAACACTCAAGGACGGCAAATATCTTGCTGCCGAAAGTGAGGATACACACACCTATCACGATTATGAAAACAGCGATGTTCTTTCAATCATCGACTTCATCTTCGTTCCCGAAAAGACCAAGGTTGCAAGGTATAAGGTAATTGACGAGCTTGTTTCGGGAATGTTCGCATCTGACCATTACGGAATAAGCGTGGATTTGTATCTGTAATTTAATAAAAAAAATACTGTCGCTGAGCGACAGTATTTTTTTTATTAAAGTTCGGTTTGCTTGTAAATGGGCTTTTCAACAAAAAGGTCAATATTCATTGAGCCACCGCCCTTTATACCAATAAAATATCTTGCAAAGCCGGGGAAAATAAGGAAGGGAACACTCTTTCCGCCGCCTGCATTCCATACTCTTGCTGCAACATAATAGCAGTTGAAGATGGGGTCCCACCAGTTAGGCGTGCCGTTCAGCTTATTTGTAACAGCCTTGAGCTCACCCTCGTCAAGCTCTGTTGAAAGACCTACAAGTGAATTGTAATGAGTAAGTGCTGATTCATTGTTGTAATAGATGCCCGCACCTCGTGGACCTTCTGTACCAAAGCAGCCAACAGATACCGTATCATAAGCACCAAGGCTGTATTTACCGACTTTTATTGTTTCATCGGTAAGATTTTCAAAATACAGAAATACGTGGTTAATGCCTGTATCCTTGTGCTTTTCAGCACAAATCCACATTCTGGCAACATTTCCGTTTTCATCTGCAGCAGTTACACAGAAGGAGAAAGCAGAAAAGAGCATTACAATTGCGAGGAAGACAGCCGTAATTTTTTTCATAATAAACACTTCTTTCTTCATATTAATGTTGTAATTACATTATACAACACATTTTTTATATTTTGTTAACATTATTTTAAAAAGAAAAATAAATCAAACTTAATAGCATAGATTCTTTTCTTATTTTACCGCTAACCATTCCTTGTTACTTGCTGCTTACTACTTTTACTTATTTTTTCTGACCGTAATAAGCATTGGGACCGTGCTTACGCATATAATGCTTATCAAGAAGATATTGCTCAATCGTGCTGTGGTCAGGATTAATCATTTCGGCGTGGTAAGCCATATTTGCAACGGTTTCCATAACAACGGCATTATGCACAGCCTCGTCAGGAGTTTTACCCCAGGCAAAGGGGCCGTGCTTGTAAACAACAACACCGGGTACTGCCATCGGGTCTTTATCCTTAAAGGCTTCTATAATTACGGTGCCTGTTTCCTTTTCGTAGGCAGTTGCAACCTCTTCTGGTGTGAGCTGCCTTGTGCAGGGAATTTCACCGTAAAAATAATCGGCGTGGGTTGTACCGTATGCAGGAATGCTTCTGCCTGCCTGAGCCCATGAGGTCGCCCAGGTTGAATGAGTATGTATTACACCGCCGATATCAGGAAAAGCCTTATAAAGCTCAATATGTGTCGGAGTATCAGACGAAGGATTAAGCCTGCCTTCAACAACATTACCCTCAAGGTCAACAACAACCATATCCTCAGCGGTCATAACGTCATATTCCACACCGCTTGGTTTGATGACTATAAGTCCTTTTTCTCTGTCAATACCGCTGACATTACCCCAGGTAAAAGTAACAAGGCCGTAAACAGGAAGCTTAAGATTAGCTTCAAGTACTTTTCTTTTAAGTTCTTCGAGCATATTCAATCATCCTTTTTGTATTTTATCTCATTATAATGCTTTTAGAATATTATGTCAACAAAGAGAACAATAAAAACGCCCCCACTCGTGATGAGTGGGGGTTAGTTTTATTTAAGGTTGCTCTTTGAGCTTTTCAGATCTCAGTGAGTCTTATTTAAAGATACCGAAAATCTTCTGGAAGAATTCCTTAATCTTCTTAATAAGTCTCTGGAACCAGTTGAGTGATTCTTCTGCATCTTCAACTGCGTCTTCGTGATCTTCATCGTCACCGATTGTGTCATCCCAGACACCGGTCAGGTCTTCCATAACCTTAGCGATGCTTGCATACTTACAACCGTCGCCTGAGTTATTTCCGATGATGCCGAAGAGATCCTTCCAGATCTGCTGTACGGTGATTACATCGCCTGTAATAGCAGCATCAAGACCGATTGCCATACCAAGTGCTGCGAAGAGTGCGGAAACGATGATATCGGGTACGTCATAAGCTGCTGTTCTGTTGAACAGTTCGTTTACAGCGTAGCGAACAGTTTCCTTAGCACCTGCTTTAAGTTCAAATACATCAACAATCCAGTTAACGAGAGCGTCTCTGTTATGCTGAGTGCCGAACATTTCAAGCAGCCATGTGAAGATAAGTGTGAGTGTATCGCCCTTATCTGCTACGATGTTCTTCTGAGTGCTCTTATGAGGAGCATTCGGGTTAGCCTGAGTATATGCATGGTATTCATCCGCACGCATTTCCTTAGTGTAGGAGTTTGCAGCGATTGAACGTGAAGTTGAAACTTCCTGAGCCTTATCGCCGCCCTGTGCAGCAAGCTTGAGCCAATCAATTTCAGGAATCTTGAAATCATACTTGTTGTTGAATACAACGATACCAAGATCGATATTGCTGAGAAGCTTTTCAAGCTTGAGGAAGCTTTCAAGATCAACACCGAGAACCTTTGTGATTGTGTCTACAAGGGTGTAAACAGGAGCAAGCAGATTCTTCACTGTAAGAAGGAGACCTTCGTTGGAGAAGTAATATGCAAGGTTCGGGAGGATAGTGAGAAGGTCATTTACAGGTGAGTCAAGAAGACCGTCAGCGAAGTAAGCGATTCTGTTAAGGATATAGCCGAGAAGCTGAGTTTCGTCCTTAGCAACAGCCTGCTTATATTCTGTGATATTCTTAACTTCACTTGACTTGAGACCGAATGCTTCAAGAAGCGGGATGATACCGTAGTCGTAACCGTTGCCGCCGCCGATCTTAACAACACCAAGAACGTCAAGGTACTTGCCTTCGCCGATAAGGAGAAGTTCAAGAAGACCGTTAAGCGGTGTAAGGATACCTGCAACAGCCTGTACGAAGCCGTAGAGGTCGCCGTCCTTAACCTTCCAATCAACGTTAGCATCCTGGAAGGAGCCTACATTTGCCCAAGTTGCATCTTCGCCGCCTGCTGCAACACCCTTATTAAGGTGAGCTGCTGCACCCTTAAGATAATCTCTTGTCTTAGCGAGTTCAGAGATCTTAGCTGCAAATGCGGGAAGTGTAAGCGGCAATTCAATGCCGAGGTCAATGCCTGCAATTGTGTTAAGGATAGGTCCTACGGAGTCGCCTGCGAGGAGACCTACGAGTAAGTCAAGGAGCTGGTTAACCATTCCGTTGTTAATGAACTGACCGAGAAGCTGTCTGATTGAGCCAAGGCCTGCAAGGTCAAGAATCTGAACAAGAAGAGTATCAAGGTTATTAGCAATGATATCTGCATTCTGTTCTGTGAAGGTGAAGTAACTGTTGTAGTTAACACCTGTTACGGAAATAGGTCTGTTCTGGATCGGCTGGTAAGCGAGCTTGCCGCCGAGGAGATTTGCAATGATATCAACAATCTTAGCGGGATCTTCAACGATCTGGTCGATAATATCCTTAATTTCGGGACTAAGTTCAACATTGAGTGCGCCAAGGATAGCTTCAACATTTTCCTTAGTGAGTGCGAGCTTGAGGATAGTTACGAAGGTGTCAGCTGCGTCACCCTTGATGGTCTTATAAGCACCACCGTTGTAAATATCATACTTGGTTGAGAAGTTGGTTGTTTCGAAGTCAACCTTCTTATTGCTGTCAGCATCAGCACCTGCCATTGCTGCAAGCTTGAGCCAATCAAGATCAATCTTGATGCCAAGAGGCTTGCCTTCAATTTCAATGCCTTCAAGAAGACCTGTAAGCATATCTGCAAGAGCCTTGCCTTCAACTCTGATGTGGATACCGGCCTCAACACCGGGATGTGCAACGCCGAGGTAGGTGTCTACAACCTTGTTGTATTCTGTTTCGTTACCGATATCACCTATGTTGATGTCGATAGCGATCGGGAATACCTTGTCAACCTTAGCGATGAGCTGGTTAACGGGAGCAAGGAGATTATCAACGATTGTGCCGATATCATCATTGCCGATTACATATGTGAGATTTGCAAGAATCTTAGCAAGCCAGTTGATGGGTGACTTGAGAATGTCATTTTCAACTGTACTGATAAGCTGGTTAAGAATCGGGTAGAGAGCACTGCCGTGGTTGTTGCTAACTGCTGAATCATATGCTGCCTGACTCATTGCGTCAACGCCGAGGAGTTCAAGAAGCGGGATGATTGCGTAGTTATAACCCATACCGCCCATGATGTTGATTTCATCAAGTGCACTGATAGATCTGCCAACGGTTGTACCGTCGAAGTCAGCTCTTACCTGACCGCCTGCGAGAAGAACGAGGAGGATAGGATCAAGAGGCTGGATGAAGTCGCAAAGGAGATCTACAAGGTCGTTGAGACCTTCAATGCCCCAAGCATAGCCGTTGAATTTACGTTCAACCTTATCAGTTGTTTCGGGATCGTCAGCTACTGTGCTTGTTGCTTCCCAAGCTTCAGCCCATGTGAGCTTATCAAGTGTGGTGCCTGCCTTTGCAGCAGCATCTTCGAAGAATGCCTTAACCTTTGAACCGAAGTCGTTATTTGCGAATGCCTTCGGGCTGATATCAAGAGTCTTGAGGTTTGTAAGCTCCTTAACATATCCGAGGATTTCGTCGATTGTCTCTGAGGGAAGACCTGAGAGAAGTTCAACTATCATACCTACAAGCATATCTGCGATGTCATCTGTGATGAATCCGCTGATAAGTTCGTTAAGGCTGCCGTACTTCTTACCGCCGATTTCTACAAGGCTGAGAATTGTCGGGATAAGAGCATCAAGATTTGTAACGATATCGTTGAAGTTATCATGTGTTTCAGCTGTTGTTACATTAATCTTATCGAGTTCAGGCTGTGTATATGCCTTGTATTCAACAAGATACTTAGCAAGAAGTGAAACGAGAACATCAAGAAGCTCTTCTTCCTTACCTACGAGACCGCTAAGGATATCCTTAACTGTACCGTCTGTGAGACCGAGGAGGTTAGAGAGGATGTCAAGAACATCCTGTGAAAGAACGGTTGAAAGGATGAATACGAGAGTATCACCGGTTTCAACATGCCACTTAGTAACGGGCTTACCGATATCAGTGGGATCCACAAGACCTGTGGGTGTATCAACCTTAATTGCTGCCTTTGCAAGGTCAACGAAGAAGGTTGCGGGAAGTGCGTTGATTACGTGAACAACCTTATAGTAAGCAGTTCTTGTGATTTCGTTGCCTTCGTCATCCTTCTTGGGATTGCCGTCAGCATCGAGAACCTTAATCACTACTTCATCATAGGTGTTGTTCTTATCATTTTCAACAGCTTCCTTGGTGTATTCCTTATATTCGCCAACAAGGATATTTCCTTCAGCATCCTTCATGGGTTCGTAAACCTTGGAGCCGGGGATAATACCGTTGAGGAGTTCTACAAGTGCTTCACCGTTGTCACCTGCGATATTGAGGATACCGCTGAGTGTGAGCATTTCGTTCTTAGTAAGTGAAACGAGAAGTGCATCAAGTTCTGCTCTGGAGATTGTACCGCTGAGAGCATCTACGAGTGAAAGAACGGGTGATACGAGATTATTGATAAGTTTCTCTACACCGTCGTTTGCTACGAAGAAGCTGAGGTTACCGAGGAGAACAAGGATTGTGTTGAAGGGCTTAGCGCAAAGTGAATCAACAAGTGCAAATACATAGTCGATTGTATGTCTGAGAGCGTCAACAGCGTTCATATCGTCTGTTGCTTCTACCCAGGTTGCGCCCATTTCGCCAAGGCCGAGAGCCTTGAAGAGAATGCTTATTGCATTGGAGTAACCGTCGTTACCCTTGAGCTTGATATCGTCTACGCCGAGACCTGCGCCGATTGTAAGGTCATAACCGCGAAGGAGGAATCCGAGTACGGGATCGAGCGGTGTAAGCAGGCTGAAGAGTGCATCAAGGAATGCATCCTTATTATTAACGCCTGTGAATACGTTGTCGATTTCTGTTACTTCCTTACCGTCAACGGTTGTTGTTGTGCTGTGTGCTGCGAGAACATCAGCCCATGTTACAAGACCGTCTGTGCCTGTGCCGGGAACAGTTACATAAGCTATGAGAGCTGCGTTACCTGTTGCCTGTGCAAAGGCTACGGGGTTGAGGTCAACGCCGAGGAGATCGCCGAGAGTACCTGCAAGAGATTCTGTAAGGAAGCCTGCAAGAGCACCAACGAGTGCATCGGTGATTGTAGCCATCATATCGTCTGTGAAGAGAAGATCGTTGAGAGCCCAATCTGCAATACCCTTAAGTGTTGTTTCACCGGAAGCGGCAATCTGTTCAAGGATTGTCCATTCTGCTTCAGGCTTGCTTGTATCGGCAAACATATCAAGAACAACGGGAAGTGCCTTACCGATAAGTCTGTCGAAGGAAGCAATTGCTGTATCAGCGTTTTCAACATTGTAGTCAGTTACGCCGAGGAACTTGAATACCATATCCATTACACGTACTTCGTGCTCGCCTGTAAGAACAAGAACGAGAGTACCTACAAGGTTAATGATAGCATTTCTGTCGCTGAGAACGTTGTCGATGAGATTTTCGATTGTTGCATCGAGGTTAGCATCCTTAAGAAGATCCTTAACAAGGTTCTTGATAACTGCAACGTTTTCATTTGAAAGAATTGTGTTGAGAAGGGTTACAAGAGTTGCTGCAGCATCACCGGAAATATTCTTATGAGCTGTAAGGTCTGTTGAGTTAACAGTTGTGTTCTTATAACCGTATTCGATAGCAGAATCAGTGTAAATGATCTTACCTTCTGCATCTCTCTTAGCCATTGCTGCTGCAAGCTCAAGCCAGTTGAGGTTGAGAGTAAGGCCGAGAGGCTTCTCGTTAATCTTAATACCTGAGAGAAGGTTTGTAAGGAGAGCTGAGATGTGCTCTGCCTTGAAGTCAATCTTCAGGCCTTCTGCAAGTGAACCTGCTTCGTAGTCTGCATCAAAGCTTGTTGCAATAATCTTACCGCCTTCAACACCGATCTGGCTACCGTCGATGGTAATGCAGATGGGATATACGTCACAAACTTCTTCAAGAAGAGTCTGAACGGGAGCGATGAGGTTAGCAGCGAAGGTGTTGATGCCTTCTGAACCGATGAAGTAGAAGAGGTTAGCGAAGAGACCGAGAGCTTCCTGAACGGGAGTTGCAAGGATTTCGTCAACTCTGCCTACGATTGCATCAAGGATGTACTTAAGTGATGAGCCGTGGTATACGCTGTTGATACGTGCATCGTATTCGGACTGGCTGATTGCATCTACTCCGAGAGCTTCAAGAAGCGGGAGAATTGCATAGTTGTAGCCGTAGCCGCCCTTGATGCGAATATCAGCACGTCTGATTGTGTCACCGTCTTCAAGAGCGATGATTTCGCTGCCGCCAAGGAGAACCTTGAATACAACGTCAAGCGGGAGAAGAAGGTCAGCTGCGAAGTTAACAGCATCTTCAAGAGTCTTGATGTTCCAATCGAAGGTTGAAACGAACTGAGTCTTGTGAGTCATAACGGGAACGATTGTTACAGTTTCTTCTGTAGCAGCGTCGCCTTCGCCGGACTTGATAACTGTTGTTACTGTATTGTCATCAGCAACCTTTACTTCCTTATCTGCAAGATAGAGAGTTTCGTCGCCATATGTGTATGCCTTCTTACCTTCAAGGTCAGTGAGATTTGTCATAACCTTTGTAAGAGCAACAACATTAGGCTCTTTCTCAGTGCCGAGGTTAACTTCGGTAAGAGTGCCGTCCTTGCTGATGTATTCAGCAGTTACTACCTTACCGTCTTCACCGATCTTATCGGTACCGTCTTCGTTCTTAACAACATATGTGTATACATACTGCTGCCATTCTGCAGCTGCAGCAAGCTCTGCCCATGTTTCAGCTTCGCCGATGAATTCGCCGAGCTTGGAGCCGAACTTAGTATCTGCAAATGCCTGAGGTGCGATATCAACCTCAAGGTTTGTAAGGTCATTTACATAACCGAGGATTGTATCGAGATCAAGACCTGCGAGTACGGGAACGAGGAGGTTCATAAGAAGGTTACCGAGATCAGCATCTGCAATAAGACCATCGATAAGAGCACCGAGGTCATCGCCTGTGCCAAGCATACCGAGAACTGATACAAGAAGTGTATCAAGTGCTGTGATAGCGTTGGGAAGGGCTGCTTCAACCTTTGCTGCGTTATCAGCAAATGCTGTGTAATCTGCTGCAGCGCCGGTGAGAGTTGTCTGCTGATATCTGTTGTATCTGATTGTGTAGTTTTCAAGGAGCATAAGGATTACTTCAACAAGGTCGATCTCCTTATCTGCAAGTGAGGTGAGGATGCCAACGAGCATATCATCTTCGCTTGCATCGGGAGCGATCTTACCGCAAAGCACCTTAAGGAATGTTTCATCAAGAACATTGTCAAGGATGAACATGAGTGTTTCTGCTGCGTCTACTGTCCATGCGTTTGCATCTTCGCCAACATTTGTGGGATCTACAAGACCCTCAGGATCTGTTACGTCGATTGCATACTTGGAGAGTTCTACGAAGAAGTCACTGTCAAGTGCATCTACAGTGTCGATGAGCTTTCCGTTTTCATCTCTTACTTCGATACCGCCGAGAAGACCGTTTACAAGGTCAACAAGGTTAGCACCGCCGTTGTTACCGATTTCGATGATATCTGTGAGGCTCATACCGATGAAGCCTTCAAGGATACCGTCGATCTGATCCATTGTGATTACATCCTTAAGAAGATCAAGGATTGAGAATACGGGAGCTGCAATGTTTCTGATGATGGGTTCAAGGTTATCGTTTGCAAGGAGATAGCTGAGACCTGCTACAAGTTCAAGAATTGTTCTGAAGGGAGCGTCTGCAAGCTTGCCTACGAGACCTGTGTTACCGATAAGACCGTCAACAAGAGCATCAAGAGCTTCTGTTGTGGTTTCTGCAGTTGCAAGGTCAACGCCGAGAGCCTTGAACAGCGGGATGAGAGCCTTATTATAAGCGTCACCGCCGGGAAGTCTTACTGAACCGTCAAGGAGCTCGATTGCGCCGTTACAGAAGATGAAGTCAAGAATAGGATTGAGCGGGATAAGGAGACTGAGAACTGCTGAGATGAAGCCGCTCTGGTCATTTACGCCCCAATCGTATTCGTTTGCCTTACCGTCTGTGCTGTTAGCTGCCCAAACGTCTGCCCAAGTGAGTTCAGCGGGTTCGTCCTTAGCTTCGTTATCTGCATCAAGAGCGTTTTCAACATAAGCTACAAGCTTAGCGTTACCTGTTGCAGTTGCGAATGCTGCAGGAGCAAGGTCAATGCCGAGAAGGTCATTGAGAGTACCTGTAAGGTCTGCAGTAAGGAAGCCTGCAATAGCCTTAACAAGCATTTCCATAAGAGCTGCAAAGTTATCGGGTGTGAATGCAAGTTCCTTGAGAAGTGAATCAAGCATATCATCAAGGCCTGTTGCACCGTCTGCAGCATCTACAAGTGACTTGAGAATACCGGTTGCGGAGTCGCCGTCAATAAACATTGTGAGAATTTCGGGAACTTCACGAGCGATAATTGCATCGAGTCTGTCAATAGCATTGTTGAGCTTATCGCCTGTATCGTCGCCTTCAAGGAAGTAGCTGAGGATACCAAGGAACTTATAAGCTGTATCGGGCTTAACAACTGTGTACTGACCGCTGAGAAGGAGAACTACTGCACCAAGAACCTTCTTAATGCCGTCCTTCTGGTAGAGCACGTCGTTAAGGATACCCTTAACATTGATTTCGTCATTTGCTTCGCCGTTTTCATCTACGCCGTCCATACCGCTGAAGTCAACGTCCTTAAGGAGGCTTTCGATGAGATTTGCAAGTGCGAATGCGTTTTCATCTGTAAGGATTGTATCGATAAGTGTTGTGAAGGTATCTTCAACATCACCTTCAATATTGAACCATGTTGCAGGAGCACCTTCAGTGGTTATCTGAGAGGTTGCAATCTTCTTGATTGTGCCGTCTTCATTTGTTGCTGCCATCTTAGCTGCAAGCTCTGTGAAGTCAAGGTCAAGTGAAAGACCGAGAGGATCATTTACGCCGTCGCCGTCGATATCAACAAGCTTGAGGTCAGCAATAAGGTCACCGAGAAGCTTGGAGAGTGCATCAGCACTTACATTTACACGGATACCGGCTGCCATTGATGATACATAAGGCATAGGCTTGCCGTTTTCGTCAGCATCGAAGGTTGTCTTGAGAACCTTACCGCCAACAAGACCCATTTCTGAAAGGTCGATTGAGATACCAACCTTGAATACGGGCTCAGCCTTTACAAGAAGGTAGTTAGCAAAGCCGAGAAGGTTTTCTGCAATATTGTTGATTCCGTTGGAGCCAACAAGGTAGAAGAGGTTAGCAAGCATTGAAAGAAGAGTCTTAACGGGTGATACGAGAAGTTCATCTTCAATCTTACCGAAGAGAGCTGTAAGGATGTAATTGAGGTGACCGTTAGTCTTAGCCTGCTCTACATATTCAGCTTCTGTGATTACTTCTACGCCAAATGCTTCAAGGAGCGGGATAATTGCGAAGTTGTAGCCGCGGCCGCCTGTGATACCGATTTCTTCAAGTGCTTCAATTCTGTCACCTGTGAGAAGGAGACCGAGTACGAAGTCAACGGGATAGAGAAGGTCGGATACAAGAGCGATTACGCCGTCGAAGGATGCGTCAACACCTGTGAGGCCAAGTTCCCAATCGAAGTCGGACTTCATCTTGGTATCATGTACATTAACCTTGTTTTCTGTACCGTCTTCAGCCTTAACTGTTGTTTCAACAAGCTTCTTGGAAAGTTTAACTTCCTTAGCATCGTCGCCTTCGCCAACGGTTACAGTCTTACCGTCAAGGTCAGACTTAATGCTGAAGTATTCAGCTGTCTTAGCCTTACCGTCTTCGCCGATTTCAACGTTGCCGTCCTTATCGGTTAATTCGTAAGTATAAATGTAGTTGAGATACTTAGCTTCAATGTCAGCCCATGTTTCAGCATTGCCGATGAATTCAGCAAGCTTGGAGCCGAACTTGTTGTGTGTGAATGCTTCAGGTGAAAGGTCAACGCTGATGTTAGTAAGTTCTTCAACATAGCCGAGGATTTCACCGAGGTCGAGACCTGCAAGAAGGGGAACAAGGAGATCTGCAAGGAGATTACCGAGATCGAGACCTTCAAGAAGCTCACCAAGGAGACTCTGGAGTGAGTCTGCATCAAGACCTACGAGACCGATTACTGAAGGAATAAGCTTGTCAAGAACTGCAAGAGCAGCTTCAAGATTTTCTTCAGTCATGGGAGCAGTATGAGTTACTTCTTCCTTTTCAATCGGAGCACGTGTGAAGTCTGTGTATGTTACTGTGTATTCAGTAAGAAGTGTTACAAGAATATCAACAACATTGTTCTGTTTGCCTGCAAGACCGAGGAGGATACCGCCAACGGTGCTGTCTTCAGGCTGGTTCATAAGTGAGCAGAGACTCTTAAGGAAGGAGTCGGAGCATACAGTTGAAAGTACATACATAATAGCGTCTGCCTTATCAACTGACCACTCGGTTACGTACTTGTTGTCGGGCTGATAGTCAACGCCGCCTGCAATCATTTCAGCAGTTACTTCTGCAACTGTTTCAATGTTTACACCGTACTGTGCAACCTGGAGGAAGAAGTCATCGGGAAGGAGGTTGAGGTTAATGATGTTACCTGCTTCATCTTCAATTTCAATCTTACCGATAAGACTGTTGATGAGAGCTACAAGACCTTCACCGTTTTCACCTGCAATGTTGATGATGTTGTCAATTGTAAGAGGCTTGTCGCCGGGAAGCTTAACGTCCTTAGCAAGTTCAGCGATAATTTCGTTGATTGTTGACATGGGAGCAATTGCTTCAAGAGTTGAAACAAGACCGAAGATGGGAGCTGCAATGCCTTCAACAGCTTCTGCTACGCCACCGGATGCGATGAAGTAGGAGAGACCTGTTACAAGCTCAACGATTGTGTTGATGGGATTGTCAGCAAGCTTGTCAACAAGTGCGAAGATACCGTTAATGAGTGCTTCAACACGGTCAACTGCATGAGTCTTGTTCTGTGCATCAAGCTCGGCATC
Organism: Acutalibacteraceae bacterium; assembly: GCA_045531265.1. GTDB lineage: Bacteria > Bacillota > Clostridia > Oscillospirales > Acutalibacteraceae > UBA6857. Next base: position 73,962 of record JAZSDP010000078.1, on the reverse strand, counting down.
GGTGTCGATTTCAACGCCGAGAGCCTTAACAAGAGGAACAAGAACGTTATCATAAGCGTTACCGCCGTGGAGTGTAACACCTTCGTAAACGAGAACGATGTCTTCACCGCAGAAGAGCCAATCAAGAACTGCACCGAAGGGAGCAAGGATTTCAAGGATTGCGCCAAGGAATACATCCTTCTTATCTGCTGCAGCTGCAGCATCAACGCCCCAGTTATGAGTCATAACAACCTTGGTTGCCTGCTCGTCTGTTGCAACGCCGTCTTTTTCAACCATCTTCTTGTTGAGGGTGTAAGTTACACCGTCTTCAGCTGTGTAAGCGGTTTCGTTTGTTCTGTCAAGATCGAAGTATACTTCTACAACCTTATCTTCAGCGCCTTCTTCAGTTGCCTTGATTGTGTAGGTGTATACAAGCTTCTTGTTAGCAGCTGCGATATCTGCCCATGTAAGAACAGTATCTTCAGTTGCGGGGAAGGATGCGATATAGTCTGCTACCTTTGTATCGCCTGTTGCTGCAACGATTGAACGTGCAAATTCAACGGGATCAAGGTTGATGTGGAGAATTTCGCCGAGGAGGTTATTGATAAGGTCGAATGTCTTAGCATCCATTGAGCCAAGAAGACCAACAATAAGACCGAATACAGTGTTAACGATTTCATCAGTGAAGATAAGATCACCGAGTACGAAGTCGAGAACGCCGCCGATTGTAGCTTCAGCTTCACCGTTTTCGATAGCTGCTGCGATATCTGTTACAAGTGCGGGCATATTGTCCATACCTGAAAGGATACCGAGGAGAGGCTCGATAGCGTTGTTGATAACAGCATCAAGCTTGTTAAGAACAAGAGCTACATCGTCCTTTGAAGCTACTTCATTATCGTAGTTATAATCAGCTTCTGTAAGTTCATCATAAAGAACCATAATGTCTTCTACAGTGTAAGCTGTGGAGAGAAGCTTAACTATTGTATCGATAAGAGTTGAGGGAGCTTCAATAGCATCGTTGATGATATCAGCAAGGAACGACATATCTTCGCCGAGCATTTCGTCAAGGTCAACCTCGAGCATTGTGAGGAGACTGTTTATTGTCTCTGTTGTAAGAATGCTGTCAAGGAAGTTGATAACTGCGTCTGCTCTGTCAACTACGATACGGTCACGCCATTCAACGTTTTCAGGTGTGAGGATATCGTAATCAGTATCAACAAGTGAATCTACATAGATGATATCGCCGTTTTCGTCAACTGCAACTGCTGCACGAACGAATTCGCGGATGTTGAAGTTGATAACAAGGTCGGGAGCGAGATTCTTGAGAACACCGTTTGCACCGAAGAGGAGATCTTCGATTGTATTGTTATCAAGGTTCAGGTCGAGACCAACTGTTGCACCGTTGATTGCAACATCGTCACCGAGCATAATCTTGAAGATTTCGCCGCCTTCAACAAAGATCTGAGTAAGGTCGATCTTGATTGCTACGGGAAGAGTATCTTCGAGAGCTCTTACGAGTTCAGATACGGGAGCAATAAGGTTGGAAACGATTGTTGTAAGACCGTTCTGGCTTACTGTATAGAAGAGATTTGTAAGAAGGTCTGCTACGAAGGAGAGAGGAGCGTTGAGGCCGCCGATCACATACTCGAGAAGAATATCGAGGATGGGAGCGAGAGTGCCTTCAGTCTTAATCTTTTCTTCGTACTGAGCCTGAGTGAGAATCATGCTGTTGGGTACGCCGAGGGTTTCAAGAAGCGGGATAATCGCATAGTTGTAGCCTGAGCCGCCCATGATATTGATTTCATCAAATGCACTGATTGACTTAGCATTTTCTGCATCACCGGTATTTGTACCGCCTGCAAGGAGAACTTCAAGGATGAAGTCTACGGGCTGCAGGAATGCAGCGATGATATCAACAAACTTGTGAGCCTGCTTGAGTACCTTGCTTTCGTCATCGTCGCCTTCGATAGCGTCCATACCCCAAGCAAAGTCATATACAGCCTTGGTAGCCTGAGTTGTTGTGTAAACAGGTGTTACTGTGTAGACAACATCTGCACCGTCTACCTTAGTTGTTGCTGTGGTTACACCGTTTTCTGTCTTAATGGTGTAATCCTTTGTTGCGATAATTTCAGCATCGCCTGTTGTGTAAACAAGGTTGCCGTCCTTATCTGCCTTCTGTTCGTAAACAGGAGTAATAGCATACTGCTTACCGTCTTCAGTTGTGTAAACTGTTTCGCCTTCTGCAGCATAAACTGTTACAGTTTCAGGCTTGGAGTCTTCAACTTCAGGATCAGCAGGAATTGTGTATGTGTATACATACTTGGTGTAATGTGCTGCAACATCAGCCCATGTAATTACACCGTCTTCAGCACTTGCTTCAACATCTGCAAAGAAGGGAGCAAGAACTGCGTTTTCAGCATAAGTTGCTGCTGAAAGGTCAATTTCTTCACCAAGAACATTAGCTACGATATCAAGGATATTTGCGATATCGCCGCCTTCAAGGCTGGGAAGGAGACCTGCAAGAAGACCAACGAGCATATTAACCATATCGTCGGTAAATACAAGGCCGCCGACAAGATCTTCAAGGTTACCCATACCAACAAGTTCAAGGATAGGACCTACAAGATTGTTAAGGTTGTCGATTGTCTTTTCAGCATCTGTCTTCTTGATTGTTCTCTTATGAGCGCCTTCGGGAGCATTTACACTGTCAGCATAGTAGGTGTAAAGCTTTGTAAGTGCAAGCTCTTCGTCAAGTGCTGCGAGAACAGTATATTCTACAAGATACTTACTTGTAAGCTGGTTGAGGAACTTAATGAGGCCGTCTGCTGCATCTTCTGCAGTGAGAGCGTCAATAAGGTCATTGAGGATGTTATCGGGATCGGTTTCGTCCTTAACAAGGAGCTTACCAATGATATTATCGGAAAGTGCGAAGGTAAGAAGACCGTCAATAAAGTGAGCTCTGCAGCCAACAACTGTTGTAAGCTTGCCGGTTGTGATAGCGTCACCTTCAATTACCTGGCCGTCCTTATTTACATATTCGCCTGCATTGTTTGTAGCAAGACCGATGTTTGCAGATGTTCTGAGTGAGTCAATAACTGCATATTCACCAAGAGCTGCAACAAGGTCCTTAAGCATTGCAAGGTCAATTGTAAGGTCAAGACCTGTATCAACTGTTACATATTCAACAGTTACCTTAGCGCCGTCCTTTTCAACTTCCTTAGTCTTGATTTCTTCTGTTGTAACTGCAACAGTCTTTTCGTCTCTTACATATGTGTAGGAGCCATCTTCTGCCTTAGTTACTTCAAAGTCCTTAGGAGCTCTGATAAGGTTTGTAAGCATTTCAAGGAGCTTATTGATTTCAAGGATGCTGAGGTCTACGCCGAGCATACCGAGAAGGTCAATGATGTTGTCCTTACCTGTGAGAGGTTCAAGAACTTCAAGAAGTCCGTTTGCAAGAGCGAGAACGTTATTAACAAGGTTGTTTACGTTATCACTTGCAAGGAAGTAGAGAAGTCCTGCAAGGTGGTCTGCGAGGAAGGTGATGGGACCGTTCTCAAGACCTTCAACGAGTGCCATAATGATGTTTACAACTGCACCGAGGATATCTTCGATGTCGGTGTAAGCGTTGAATTCAGCACCTGAAGGAATCTTGTCTTCAAGTTCAGTGCCCTTAATCTGGCCGAAGATTGCTTCAGCGAGAGCAAGGAGACCTTCGTCGTAGCCCTTTGAGCCACGGAGTTCGATAAAGCCGTCGCCCATGATTACGCCTACGTCTGCTGTGTCACGGTCGTCGTCAGGAAGTTCGCCGTTGGACTGACCTGTTTCAGCACCATAGATGTCTTCGAATGAGTCAGCAACATACTTGCCGTTGCTTGAGAGAAGTGTAAGGGTCTTGCCCTGGAGAACAAGCTGGAGAACTTCGGTAAGAGGTTCAAGAAGAACTGTGAATGCATTGATGAGAGCTGTGAGCTTGTCATCTGCACCGTCAACGCCGAAGGTAAGAGCTTCGTCGAACTTAACGGCAGTTTCGTGAACTGAACCGATAACTTCGCCCTTATCGTTCTTAACATCGGATGCCTTCTTGGTGAGGAGATATTCCTTACCGTCGATTTCCTGATATGTGCCGCCGAGCTTGTCAGATACTGCATAGTATGTTCCGAGTTCAGCTGCTGCTGTTGCTGTAGCTTCCTTAATTACGTATGTGTAAGCATACTTGGTGTTAGCCTTAGCAACTTCTGCCCATGAACCGTATTCGCCGATGATTGAATCAATAGCTGCAAGTGCTGCTGCATAGTCAGCCTTACCTGCGAAGTGTGCATCAATCTGAGCCTTGAATTCGGGAGCAGTGAGGTTGTGGTCACCAATCTTAACAAGACCGAGAACCATATCTATTGTTTCGTTACCGAGGATGCCTACGAGCATTTCAACAATGCCGCGAACGAGGTCATCGGTAAGGAAGGAATTGATGAGACCGTCAACAAGAGCCTTAATAGCGTTTTCGTTTTCACCAAGGTCTGCAAGAGCAGTGGTGAGTGTATCCATAAGGCTGCCTTCTTCAACATTCTCGCCTGCAAGAAGAGGAAGAATTACGGGAAGTGCTTCAAGGATAACGTTATCAAGTGATACGGGAATATCTGCTGCATCGGTCATACCTGTATGGTCGATGGGAATGTAAATACCGTTAAGAGGTACATACTTAACTGTGTAACCTTCGAAGAGTGATACAAGGATTTCAGCAATTGTAAGACCGTTGTTGTTACCCTTGATGAGGTTGTCAAGAATGATAGCGATAAGGTCATTCTTAGCAACCTTTTCTTCGTGATCATCACCTGCAAGTACGCCGAGAAGATCAGCGGAGGCTACTGACTGAAGGAGATATACAAGTGAATCTGCGATGTCAACCTTCCAGGAAGAAACTGAATATCTGGTGTCACCAACGATTGTGTAGTATTCCTTAAGGTCTTCTGTGTAGTCAGCCTGCGGGATAGCAATTGTGTCACCAACGTTACCGCCGAACTTGCCGCCTGCTTTGATTACTTCAAGGTCATAGAACATCTTCTGACCGAAGCTGCTGCCGATTTCTACTGCGTATGCTACATAGTCTGCGAAGAAGTTTGCGGGAAGAATTGTGATAGGTTCAATTTCTTCGCCTTCTTCTGTCTTAACGATAAGTCCGCCAACAAGGTTGTTGAGGATAGCTACAAGGTTTGTACCATCCTTACCTGCGATATGGAGAATTTCGTCAAGAGTGTATACCTTAAAGTCATCAGTTGTGTCGTCAGGTGTACCGTTATCGTCTACCTTACGGCCTTCCATATTTACATACTCTGCGGGCATATAGTCGCCAACAAGAGGACTGAGGAGACCGCCGAGAAGGTCGTCAAGAAGAGCGCCTACTGCGGGTTCTGCAACGTCAAGAAGTGCAAATACGGGTGAAGCAAGGTTTTCAACGAAGAGTCTGATACCGTCAGACTTGATGAAGTATGAAAGTGAGGGAAGGAGAGTAAGGATGTACTCTACGGGGCCTGCTGCAAGGTTTTCAACAACATTGAACACACCGTCAACAATAGCTTCGAGAGTTCCTACTGTGCCCTTGAGTGCACCGTAGTCAACACCGCTTACAAGGGAGTTGCCCATCTGGTCAGCTGCAAGAGCCTGAAGAAGCGGATACAGAGCGTATCTGTAGCCTTCGCCGCCCTTGAGGGTAATAGCATCAACAGTATTGCCGTTAACTGTGGACTGGATAGTGATATCTTCGCCGTGGAAGAGGAAGTCAACAACGGGTTCAACAGCCTTAACGATACCGTAAAGCTCGCCGAGGAATACGTCCTTCTTCTCTTCGAAGGTATCTGCATCATCAAAGCCCCAATCGGTTTCTGTTGCACCGAGTACCTGAGTACCTGACATTACAAATGCTTCTTCAACAGCAACTTCTACCTTCTTGCCGTCGATTTCAACTTCTGCAAAACCGTCAGCGTCAGTTGCATCATTCTGATATACAACGCCGCTGTATGTCTTGGATTCGTCAACATCTGCTGTTGCTTCATCGTCAGCTACAGTGTATGTCCAGTTGAAGCCATACTTTTCGCCGTCCATTACACGCTGGAATGTGGGCTTAAGAGCTTCAGCGTCTGCCCAAATAATGTTGCCGTCCTTATCTGTTGCGATAGCGCGAGTGTAAAGAGTTACTTCTTCGCCATCGATAGTGATAACTTTACCGTCTTCATATTCATTCTTGTCAAAGTGCTTTTCAATTGAGTAGGTGTAAACCTTTCTCATAAGGTAACCGTCTTCACTTACAAAGAGGTCTTCAGCATTGTCGGGAGCTTCTTCGCCTTCTGCGAATACGGGAACCTTAACGCCGTCTTCATTTGTTTCAGTGTTGAATACGGGAACCTTGTCGCCTGTCTTATTGTTGAGAACATATTCTTCGCCAACATTTTCAACAATGTAGAAGTATGCATTATCTGCATAGTATTCTGCGATGTCAGCCCATGTTGCTTCGCGTACAGTTGATACTGTAAGACCGTCATCGTCTACATAGCTTGAGCTGCGTGCTGCTTCTGTACCGGCAATAGCTTCGCCGATAAGCTGTGCAAGTGCGGTTGCGCCTGCTGTCTGTGCATTATCTGCAACTGCTGCGGGAGCGATGTTAACATCAACAAGCTTTGAAAGTACAGGTGAAAGTGATGCAAGGGTGCCTGAGAGACCTTCGCCACCGAGAAGACCGATGATTGTGCCAACGAGCATTGTCATTGTTTCATCGTTGAATGCAAGGTCGGAAAGAATTGCTTCAACAACCTTCTGGATGGTTACGCCTTCATAGCCCTTATCGGGATCCTTAACGGATGCGAGTGCGCCCTTAAGGAATTCGATTTCTTCAAGTAAGGGAAGAAGTTCGGGAACAAGAGCAAGAACCGCCTGGTCAAGCTTCTTGATTGCACGTCTTACCTTACGTGCGGAAAGTGTAGAATCAGTTGTATATGTCTCATAAGCGAATTCTTTAGCTTCGAATGAGAGATAGTCAATGATTGTACCTTCAACATCATAGTGGTTGAAGTAGTTAAGAAGAACTTCAAGTATGCAATATCTGTTGTCGCCGGTGAGACCGTCGATTACAGTCTTAATAGTTGCATTAGCGGGATCGTTGAGGTCAAGACCTGCAAGGTCAAGAATTTCAAAGATGAGACCGTTTTCAGCAAGAATGAGTTCAGAGATGAGCTGAAGAACTGTGTTTGCTCTTGTTGCATAAACGCCCTTAACCATACGGTGGCCGCCCTGAACATATGAGCCGAAGTAACGTGCAGTTTCAACATCTGTGATACCTACTGTCTTAGCAACGATATCAGCAAAGAGACCATCAAGGAATCCGAGCTTAGTTGTGCCGTCTTCGTTCTTAACAAGACCCATAATGAGGTCTTCAAGACCATCTGCTGTAAGGAGATTTGTGATGATTTCGCCGGCTGTCTTTGCGCCCTTGAGATCAATAACGTCCTTAAGCAGACCAACAAGGAGTTCATATACATCGAGAGCTACAAGCTCTGTGCCGTTCTTAAGAGTGATCTTTGCGCCTGAAATGTCGTTAACCATGTCAACGAGAGTAAGAAGAGGAGCAAGCATCTGCTCAACAGCCTGAGCAAGACCGTTGGATGTAATGAAGTATGCAAGGTTGGGAAGGAGATCGATAATTGTCTGGATGGGTGAGGATACAATCTTGTTAATAAGCTTAACAATACCGTCAACGATGAAGTCACCGAATTCAGCGTTTGTAAACTCTGCAACAGCGTACTTATCGTTTTCAATTTCGATACCGAGCATTTCTGCAACGGGGATTACGAAACGGTCATAGCCGTCACCTGCGGAGATTGTAACACCGTCAAGGATTACAAGGTCACCGTCTTCTACAAGGAGAAGCTTAAGCACGGGAACAAGAGGTGTTACGATATCGCCAAGGAGGTTAAGAGCTGTTGTGTAGTCCTTAACACCGAAGCTGTTTGTACCTGTGAGCTTAATATCCCACTGGTATTCGTATGCGAATTCACCGTCAGCATAAGCTACAACATTAGCTGCATCTTCGCCTTCGAGTACCTTACCGTCACCGGCAGTGATATAGAAGGTTTCACCGCAGTCAGGACAAACTGCTGTTGTGCCCTTATCAGTTGCGGGAATTGCCTTACCTTCTGCATCCTGTGCATATGTGTGAACGATATTGCCCTTATCATCTACAGCGTAGAGATAATCGCCGTCATTCTTGTCAAAGATCTTGTTTTCTTTGTTTACATCTTCTTCTGCATATGAGAAGTTCTTTTCTGCGTCAAAGTCTACCTTAACCTTGAATGCTTCGTAAGCTTCTGCCCAAGTATTGATAGCCTTGGTCTTACCTTCTGCATCCTTGTACTCATTGAAGTACTTAGCGATTGCAGTCGAGGAATCCTTGAAGTATGCGAGTGTAAGGTTAATTGCATGTTCGTCGCCGCCGGTAAGCTCATAAACCATTGAGAGAATATCATCAAGGTTGCTGCCACCGAAGAGCTTCACGAGAAGTGTGAAGAGAGTTGTTGCAAGGCCGTTCTTAACTTCGCCGGTCTTCTCGTCAACTGTATCAGTGAAGAGTGAGCCGATGAGATTTTCAACGATGTGCTTGATATCTGTTGCACCGCCGAGGTCGATACCGAGATCAACACCGAAGGTGGGAAGAAGTTCAAGAAGGAGAGGAAGAACTGCTGCTACAAGGTCATCAAGCTGCTTGGGAAGGTTCTCAAGCTCTGCTTCGTTGAGACCGGTTGCATCCCAGTCAACTTCAGGAAGAGTTGAGTTCGGAGTTGTCTTGTCAACTCTTTCGGGAGCATATTCAACATCGTACCAGGAGAGAAGGTCGATAAGGAGTCTTTCAAGAGCTTCGCCGTCCATAAATACGCCGTAAAGGAGTACGGGAAGGAGATAGTCTGTGTCAAGAACCTTGGATTCGTCCTTATTGTTCTTAAGTTCGGTAAGAGCTTCGTCGGTGAATTCCATATCACCGATGAGACCGCCGATAAGGTCACGAACGCTTTCCTGGAAGAGAAGGTTATCAAGTACGAAGAGAAGAACTGTTTCACGGTCTACATAGTAGTCTGTGTCTCTCTGCTCGTTTGTAACCTTACTGTCGTTGATGTCTTCGTCTTCGCCGTCAGCATAGTCAATGCCCTTAATCATAACATAACCGAGGGCTTCGTCGTCATACCATGCGCAAGCTGCAAGCTTTACAAAGAACTGGTCGTTGATGAGGTCGGAGATTGCAAGCTTCTTGCCGTCACCGAGGTCAATCTGAACAGCTTCAAGGATATCCCAGATGATTTCCATGAAGGTGTACTTGCTGTAGTCGATACCGCTGTCATTATTAAGGATATCGTCTTCTTCAGCTGCGAGAGCAACACCTGCATTAGCGTTAGCTTCGGCTGCTTCGTCAATCTTTTCTTCGATGAAGCCTGCTGCTGTCTGAGCTGCAGCATCCTTATTCATGTCAGCTGCAAGGCCCTGAAGGAGACCCTTGATAAGACCCATAATGTCAAGATTGTATACATTCTTGATCATATCTGTAATTGCAGTTATGGGTGAAAGAAGGTTTGAAAGGATAGTATCAATACCCTTGCTTTCAAGGAATCTTGCAAGGTAGGGAAGGAGAGTTGCGATAGTTGAAATAGGTCTGTCGCAGAGTGAATCAACGAGTGCAAGAAGTGCATCGAGGATTGACTGAAGAAGAACCTGAGTATTATCAGCATTTTCATCTTCACCGCCGGGAGCCTTATCAGCACCGTAAACAGCAAGTTCAAAAGCTTCCTGAGTCGGGTAGTATTTGTTAGTGTCAAGGTACGGAGTTACACCGTCAGCCTTTGTATAAACGGGGGCTGCGAGGGCATTGATGAGAGGAAGGATAAAGCCTTCGTATCCGTCAAAGCCACGGATTGTGATTTCACCGTAGATTTCAAGGTTTCTGCCGGTGAAGAGGAGTTCAAGAACGGGTGAAAGAGGTTCAAGAACATCCCAGAGAACAGTTACAAAGTTATCGCGTGCCTGCTTGGAAGCTGCTGCCTTCTGCTCTGCAGTTGCATCGTCAGCAAGCTCGGGAACGATGTTCCACTGCTTGTCAAACTTAACAGCTGTCTTCTGGCTGTCAGTATCGTCAACCATAACAGCAGTAAGTACGAACTTCTGCTCTTCAGCATCGTCAGTTGCAGGAATTACATACTCTGTCTTGTTCTGTTCCTTATCAAAGTACGGAGTTCTGATATCATTTGTCTTATCTTCTTCAGATGCGAAGTAGTAGTATTCATACTCCTTATCAGCATTCTGAGCCTGCTTCTGGTTGTAAACAGGGATAAGAGTAACTGTGTCGTCTTCGTCACCGTCGCCGTCAGCGTCAACCACTGCGGATGAGGCTGTAGCAGACTTGTCGAAGTATGTGCCGTATACGGGTTCGCCGTCCTTAAGCACAGTTTCGCCGTCTTCGTCAATTGTTTCGTACTTATATTCGTACTGCTTATTAGCTTCAGCAATTTCGGACCAGGTCTGAGCCTTGCCGTCCTTCATTATGATTGATTCAAGAGTATCATTATTTGCGAATGCCGCTGTTGAAATGTCAATACCTGCAGCACTTTCAAGGATATCAGTTACGATACCTATAATGTCGCCTACGCCTTCACCTGAAAGAAGACCAACGAGCATACCGAGAAGGTCGTTAATCATATCGTCTGTGAAGAGAAGATCTTCAAGAAGACCGTTAACGGCAACGCTGAGGCTGATGTCATCTTCTTCGGTGAAGATACCGTCAAAGAGACCGCCTTCCTTAACAAGGTCCTTCTTGAACAGGTTAAGAACTGTACCAACAAGCTTATCAAGGTTGTCAATAGCGTAAGCTGTCTTTACGCGTGAGATTTCAGAGCCTGCATATGTGCCTGCCTGAATCTGGGGAAGAATATCCTGGTATGTTGTCTGACCGTCTTCATCGTAGAAGTTGTAGTGATACTCATCAATATCGATGAAGGGGATGTCCTTATTGGGAGCAACTGTGTAGGTTGTGAACAGAGCAACGATAAGGTCAACAAGATAGTCAGGATTTCTGAATACGTTAGTGAGAAGTTCGTCAAGAAGGTCTGCATCTGTACCGTTTTCATCGGTAATATCATAACCGAGAAGATCGCCGAGAACCTCCTGAAGGGTTGTGTTTTCAAATACGAAGTCAAGAATGAACATAAACATATCATTCTTGGGAACACTGATCTGACCGTTGTAAGCATCAATCTTTACATAGCCGTGATACTTAGCGGGAACATTGTGATCAACGCCGTTAGCATCAGTATAGTCGCCCTTGAAGGGTTCACCGAGAGCAACAACAGATTCGAGCCATGCTGTAACAGCGGCTGTACGCATCTGACGTGCTTCTTCAAGCTTATCCTTATTAACAACGCCCTTATCATCTGTATTTGCATTGATAAGTGCCCATGCTTCTTTTTCAGCTTCAGCATTAATAAAGCGTGTGATTGTGCTTTCCTGAACGCCGTCGCTGTCAAGGTCAATCTTAATGTTTGCAACGAAGGAAAGAAGAGTCTCTGTGAGTGAGATGTTCTTTTCTGCGGCAGGCTTCTGAACAGTTACAACCTTGCCGTTTTCGTCATATGTGATCTCGTCATAAACCTTCTGGCCGTCTTCATTTACATAGAACTTGAAGATTTCCTGGAATGTACCCCATTCGTTAGTACCGAGCATATCAACAAGACCTGCACCGATATCGTTAACATCAATAGCAAGGATGGGAGCGAGTCTGTCGGTAAGAACTGTGAGGAATCTGAGAAGGTTGGAAACGATTTCGTTAAGACCGTCGCCTACGATGAAGTATGCGAGAGTCGGGAGAGCACTCATAAGAGTTGAGATGGGATAGGAAGCAAGGATTTCAACGAAGTAGAGAACATAGTTGAGGAATACCTTGAGGAAGGTAGCCATATCATAGCCTGCTGCCTGGTCGAAATAGATTGTTCCGTTCTGTTCTTCTGCGAACCAATCTCTGCCGATTGCAAAGTTCTTGAAGGCTTCTGCTTCGATTTCGTTTGTTGCTGCATTTCTCCAAGTACCGAGTGAACGTCTCATACCTGCATTACCCTTAACAAGGTTTGCGGGGATAGCGTTTACATTTTCGTCACCGTAGGTTACCTTACGCTCGTCGTTGAGTTCTTCGAGCATAGTGTAAACGGAACCGTCACCCTTCGGGTCAACAAGTGCATTACCGTCTGCATCTGTTGCGGGAGAATTGTTAAGGTTGGAAAGGATAGCATCAAGACCGAAGCCGCGGAGAAGAGGAAGAAGTGTATCTTCGAAGCCGTCGGTACCTTCAATATTAAGTGTGTCAAAGAGCTTAACGGCCTTATTGGTATCAGCACCGAAGAAGAGAGCTTCAAGGATATCCTCGAGACCGCCGATGATTTCCCATACGCTGTCTACAAAGTAGCTGAGTTTACCGTAGATGTGGTTCTTATAGCCGCGTGATTCAACATCGTCGAAATCCCATGACCATGCGCCGGGAATTTCTTCGTCAGTGTAAACAGGCTTGAGGTCATACTTAGTCCATACCTCTTTGCCGTTTTCGTCCTTCTTGGGTGTTGTGCCGTCTTCTTCAAATACCTGAACAGCAAAGGATTCAAGGTTAGCAAATGCGCTGAGATATTCAAGGTCAGCGGAGTTGCCTTCTGCATCCTTACCCTTATAGGTATATACGAATTTACCGTCCTTCTTAGCCTGGACGTAAATGCTTGTAATAAGCTTCATTGTGGGCTTGTCAAGGTCATCTTCCTGGGCCTGAATCTTGTTGCCCTGGGCGTCAAGCTTGATTTCGCCGTCTTCGTCGAGTTCATAAACGGGCTTGCCGTCCTTGTCAACGGAGAGCTTCTTTGTATAAGCAAGCTTAGCGTCGTCACCGTCCATTACAACGTTGCCGTGCTCGTCATATTCGTAAGCCTGGTAGCCGTGAGCGTCAGCAATGTCAGCCCATGTGATATCACGCTTTTCACCGTCAACAGTAATCTGACCGTTTGCGTCAACACCACCGGTGATATTGTATGACATAAATTCACGGAGTGCGCTGTTTGTTTTTGTTCTCTTGTAAATGGAAACAGCTGTAATGTCAATACCTGCATCCTTAATAAGGGGCAGGAGGTCGCCTACCATACCGCCACCGAGAAGTGAAGCGAGAAGGTTAGCAACAGTTGCCATTATTTCGTCTGTGAAGAGGAAGTCTTCAACAAGCTGTGTAAGTACTCCATAGAGAGTTGTTGCCTCACCGTCAAGCTCAATACCGAGTGAGCTGAGGTCAAGAATGCCCTGTGAAGTAAGGATTCCGATAACATCGGGAGCAGCTTTTCTGATAACTGCATCGAAGCTGTCGAGTGTATCTTCAACATCATCGGGAGTGAAGAGTAAATCATCATTTTCATCCTTGGTGATGTTTTCCCACTGATAAGGAACGTGCTGGATACCGTATTTTTCCATGATTGCATCGCTATAGCCTTCATCAGCCATCTTCTGGTAGAACATTTCTACGCCCTGACCGGGAACATAGTCAGTGAAGAGGTCAACAACAAGACCTACGATAAGGTCAACACCGGTACCGTTATAGTTGCCGTTTTCAAATGTTGCGGGAGTCTTTGCACGAACTGAAAGTGCAAGAACGATGTCACGAACGCGGGCCCAGTCTTCACGGTTTTCGTCAGTAATCTGCTGGCCCTGCTCTGTTGTTGCGTAGTAATCCATGAACATGGTGACGAAGGAATCGATGAGGTCATCTGTCATGATTGAACGAACAAGTGTAATAAGGGTCTGAGCGGGTGAGCCTGTGAATTCTGTGAATGTGCCGCCAACACCTGTGGTGTGTGAAATTGCATCTTTATTTGCTTTACCGCCGTAAACTGCAAGAGCACCAAAGTCAACGAACTTTGTAACAACGATATCCTCACCGGTGTCAAGGTCTGAGCCGTCAACAAGGCCGGAGATGAGGTCGTTGAGCATATTTTCAACGTTCAGGAATGAATCAAGAAGTGATTCAATGTCAAGTTCAAGAGCTCTTGAAAGAATGGGGTCAATGATATTGAGAACTGAAAGTACAGGTGAAATAAGGTTCTTAGCAGCCTGAGCAAGGTTGTTAGTTTTAACTTTTGCACCTGTTTCATCAAGCTCATCTGTCTCGTATGAATAGAGAAGATATGCAAGGTTGGGGATCATCTTGAGAAGTGCTGTAAGAGGACTTTCAAGAAGACCGAGTGCACCTGTTTCATCATCACCTACAAGGAATGCTCTGAGAGCTGTGAACAGAGGAGCAAGGGGTGAGTGAGCTGTTGCCCAGAATCTGCCGTCCTTGGGGATCTTGGTTTCATCTGTACCGCCTGTGCTGCCGTGAACGAATGCAAGGTAATCGCTTCTGGACATAGAAGCAGTGTAATTTGTGCCGGCAATCTTAACCTTACCGAAGCCGAGGCTTTCGATAAGAAGAGTCATTGCGCTCTGATAACCCTGTCCGCCTTCAATGGTAAGTTCATCAAGAAGGGTAAGATCCTGACCGCTGAAGATGAGGAAGAGGATGGGGTTAAGAGGAGCGAGGAGTGTGCCGAGGAGATTGAAGAATTCATCAACCTTTTGTTCTGCAGTAGCATCCTCGGCAACATTGAACCACTTATGGTTTTCGCCGGGAGCCTTCATCCATTCCCAACCCATATTGTGGTAATCGCCCTTGAAATCTGCACCCTGAGCAATTGCATCGTTGTAGCAGCCAAGAATCCAATCGGAAATACCTGTGCAGCCTGCTGCAACTGCTGCATCATAGAATGCAGGAGGTCTGATGTCAATGTCCATATCTGCAAGAGCAGGAAGAAGGTTTGCGAGCATGCCGCCGCCAAGGATACCGCCGAGAAGGCCTGTATCCATAACAGGAATCTTCTGACCGTTTTCGTCAAGAACATAGTTGCCGTCTGCATCCTTCTGGAATGCGGGAACCTTTGAGCCGTCTTCAAGAGTTTCCTCTTTCTGTTCGCCGGTACCAACGAGAAGCTCAGCAAGAAGCTGCATCACGCCGTCCTGTACAAGGATGTCAGCTACTACGTCTGCAAGAGTGTCGCCCTTCTGAATATCGTTGAGAGGCTCAAGGAGAGGCTTCACGATATCGCCGATGTCACCCTTAAGAAGGTCATCGAGCATAGGCATAATAACGGGGATGATTGAGGGAACAACTGTATTGATAAGTCCGTCAAGCTTGGAAATTGCAAGGTCAACCTTGGCGAGCTTCTGTTCGTCAGTTGTGTTAACGTCTGCGGTAGCCATGTCTGCGAGAGACTCGGAGAGATATTTACCGATGACGAAGTCGGGCTGACCGTCATTGTCAGCATCCTTTGAGCCAAAGTTTGTGTATTCGAGCTTTTCGCCGCTAAGGTTATCAACTAAGTTTTTATATGTGTCAACATAGTTAAAGTATCCTACATCGTATGTGTTAAGAAGTGAAATAAGGATAGCGATAACTGTGTCAGCCTGACCGTCGATAATGGGAACGATTGTATCAATGATTGAAACGCTTGAACCACCTTCTTCTGTTGCTTCACCGCCGCCGAGAAGGCCGTTGAGAAGAGGAAGAAGCTTGGGAACAACGCCGTCGTTCATAAGCCAACGGAAGAGGGCAAGAAGAACGTCACCTGAGTCAGCATTGATGTGGTAAAGTGTCCAGTTGCTGTTGGTACCGTAAACTGTCTTCTGGGTAAGTGTACCCATTGAAACAATACGGTTAACAGGAACATAAAGCTGAACTGTACCGTGGCCTGACTTCTTATTGAAGTTAAGCATTTCAAGGTAACCTTCATTACAGCCCTTGCTGCCTGTGCCGAAGAGGGTCTGAGCAAGAAGACCGAGCTTCCAGTAGTAGTTGCCGTCCTTGTCAACATATACTTCCTTTCTTTCAGAAGTATACTGTTCGTTAGGAAGACCGTCAGGATACTGCTCAGTAAGTGCTGCAACATCTACATTATATTGGATAACGTCGCCGTCTTTATTGTAAAGGTCGTAAATCTTGTTGCCCTTAGCATCAAGAACGGACTTCATAAGGAATGCTTTCTGCTCTTCCTTAGGTTTAGCCATTTCGGCATCGTAGGTTGCCTTATTGGTCTTTGTTACCTGAAGGAGCATGTTGATAACGCCGTCAAGACCCTTATCGAGCTGAAGACCGAGGTTATCAAGAAGGGGAGCAAGAAGATCCCAAACCTTAAGGGTGTAAAGGCTGATACCGCCGAAGAGGTCAAGCTTGAACTCAAGAGCAATGTTCTTGATCTTGGGAAGAATCTGGTTGTACTCAATAGCACAGAAGAGATTGGGAAGAAGACCAAGGATAGTTTCAAGAGGATTAACGAAGAGCTTGGTTTCCATCCAGTTAAGAAGCGGAGTAAGAACATATGACCACATGTCATAACCGTAGTTCTGAACATAAGGTGTAGTGTCGCCGCCTTCAAGGTAGCCGGCAATAGCGGTAGCGTTCTTCATTTCGCTGCCGGTTCTGTAACCGTAGGGATTGGATGTGCTGTACTGAGTAATACCGAGAAGCTCATAAAGAGGAATGAAGAGTCTGTCATACAGGGGGTCACCTGCGTTATGAGCAATAGCATTAAGTTCGATGCTCAAAATATCTGACTTTGCACGGAGTGTTGCATCGTTTGCGCAAAGGATAACACCGAGAGGTGCAGCAAGACCGCAGGCTGCGGCAGCAAGTGACTTGAAAAGGTCAACATTGTTTCTTACGTGCCAGATTTCGTCGGGTTCATAGGTTTCCCAAGCATCTTCGGGAAGACCGGCATATGTGCCGAAGTTGGGTCTGTTTTCGCTGTCCCAGAATGACTTGGTGTCCTTACCTGAATCATGACGGGGAGCCTGAGCGAGAACACGAAGTGCATTTTCATAGTTGTATGATGAGCCGAGAAGTGATCCGTCGAACCACTTATACCAACGAACACCTGTCTGGTTACAGGAGTAGCCGTTCCAGTTTTCAGTGAACCAGTGGGGCATAAGAGGAATAGCACCACGGAGATATTCGGGAAGCTTTGCACCAACCTGACCGAGGACAGGGATGTCCATATCAAGGTCCATAATTACGTTACCGAGAAGGCCGTAAAGGGACATAAGAAGATTCTGGAGTGAACCGCCGTAAAGAAGGCCCATAATAAGGTTGATGAGCATTTCACGGACGTTTTCTACCTTGTCACCCTTTGTTCTTGTGGTAGTTGAACCGTCGGGGTTATTGAAGGTATAAGTAATATCCCATGTGCCGAGAAGACCTTCACCGGTTGCAGAGTTTGCTGTAAGTGCATCAAGAAGTGAACCAAGGTCCTTGGAAAGGATCATCTTGTCGAACTTCTTAACCACTTCGTCCATAAGAGTAGCTGTATCCTTACCGCCGAGACCGAGACCAACTTCTGCAATAAGGTCTGAAATAGCGTCATAGTCAAGCTTACCCTTACCGCTAACCCACAGATATTCATAGTAAGAACCGGAATAGTTGTTAGCGTTGTTGTATCTGTCGAAGAGGTATGCAAGGATAGTCTTATCGCCCTGCCAGCTGAACTCTTCAAGAGGATTAAGGTTAGCTTCCATTCTCATAAGAGCAAGGTTATCCTTGAACTCCTGAGCCCTAACTGTATAAGGAGAAACTTCTTCGTACTTTGCACCAAGGTCGTCATCGATATCATAAATGATAACGCCTTCTTTCTGTGTGCGTGAAATCTCGTTGCCTTCTTCATCTCTTACGATATCGAAGAATTGGTCAGCATCGGGATTGTAAGCAGGCTTAGCTCTGAGGAAGGTGAAGAGAGCACCCTGCTGAGCTTCAAGAGCTGCTTCAGCGGCGAGGATTGACTCGAAGTTATAATATGTAACATTGTTGCCACCTTCGCCGTAGTATGTAGCAATTCTTTCAAGCTGTTCATAAATACGAACAGCAGCACGACGCTTGAGGTCATTTATGAAGTTGTCATAAGGAGTCATACCTGCTTTACCGAAGATTTCTTCAAAGATATCCTTGGTAGCAGGGTTAGTTGAAAGATCCTTACATTCTGTGTAACCTAATGCTACGAATTCATCGTGATAAGTTTTGATAACGTTGTATGACATACCACCGGAAAGACGGATTGAACCCATAAATGCATCCATCTTTGCCTTCATATCAATATACTTAGCACCGTTGAGGTTAAGGTTTGCCTTCTGATAAGTTGCATAGAAAGCATTCCAGCTCTTCTCATTAAGAGTTTCCGTTGCAATACGGTCGAATGCAATTACGCCTGCATCGTTTGTAACAAGGGGGAATACCTTTGCTTCAAAGTCAGCAACAAGAGCAGCGGCCTTTGTATAGAATTCGAGAGCGTTGTTATAGTCAACATGGATACAGTGAGCAACAGTTGTCTTTTCATCATCGGTGAAAATGCCGTCGCCGTTTGCATCTACCCAACCGTATGTACAGTCAGTACCTTCAACATAGTCTTCCTGACCGTTGCCCTTGCCGTCACAGGTTGTGCCGCAGGTACCGTCGCACTTTTCCCAAACGTGGCCCATAGCAACAGAAGCCTTGGAGTCAACAAGGTTGAAGTTATAGATTTCGTTATATCTGTCAGCCCATTCTGTTGAGAACTTTGAAGCTGTGTGATAACCGAGAGTATTTCTTCTTGTAAGAATGTTGTTGTAATATTCTCTGCCACCGTCAAAAGCATCGATGATCTGGTCAGCGATGTTGATGGATTCGCCGTTTACATAAGCAACGGTTTCGTCAAGTGCAGCAAGAATATCCTGAACTTCAAGATAGTATACATAAAGCTGGTCGCCTGTAGCTGCTTCACCCAGAGCATCAGCAGCTGCGAAGGCAGCCTCAAACTGAGCCTTAAACTGAGTAGCATAAGCCTTTGCGATATAACCAACGATTTCTGTTTCGTACCAACGGTTAACTTCAGCCCATGTTTTTTTACCGGTGATATGAGGACTTACATAAGAGTTCCAGATATCTTCGGTGTTACCAACCTGAGCAGTTGCAATAGCGGTATCGAATTCAACGATCTTCTCTGAAATCTGCATAATGGTCTTGTCAAGAAGAGCGGGATCGTTTGCAGCAAGTTCTGCGAAGTTTGTTGTGAACCAGGGAAGATATGTAATTTCTTCATTTGTTTCAGGGTTGGTCTCGGTAAGACCTTCTTCTGAAAGAGCAATGAACTTAATGATTGACTGCTTAACAACATCAAGAGCCTGAGCAATCATTTCGGAGTTCTGGTTCTGCATATCAAATGTGATATCAGCTTCATTAATACCAACAAGACCGTTGTTTTCATCACCTACTGTGGACATACCGAACTTAACCCAGCTGTTGTAAAGCTGAAGTTCAGCAGCATCTGTAGGAATCTCGTTGTAATCAGGAGCCCACTTGAGCACGTCAAAGCCTGCACCGATATTAAGGGTGATTACTTTGGGAGTTGCATATGCTCCGCCGGCTACTTCTTCTGTTTCACCAAAGGCAAAATACTTAAGAATCTCATCATACTGAGCCTTTGTAAGGGCGGTAGTTCTACCTGCTCTTGCAGCGTCAACCTGAGAGAGAATCTCTGCATAAATGCCGTAGTAGGTGTGCTTATCCTTCTGCTGAACAACAACCTTTGCTGCTTCAGCGTAAGCACGGGCAACCCATGTCCATGAACCGGACGCTGAGTCAACCTCAACCTTCCACTGTGATGCATTTGCCTGTTGCGGTATACGCTTCTTAGCCTCCGTCAGCTGAGCACCGATCTCTTCCTTAAGAGCCTGTGTCTGAGCTGCCGCAAGCTTTGCTTCCAGTGTTTCAACCTCAAGTATGAAGTCAGCCAGAGCTTCATGGTTAAGCTCAATTCTGTTCATGAGGTTATCAATTGTGTTGCCTGCGCCGAGAACGCCGAAACACACTGACACGCTGGATACTATCATAATGATAGCGAGTACGCAACTTAGTACTTTTTTACCAACTTTCATAAAATTTTCCTCCTTATATGAAAGAATATGTATGTTATAAATAGGATTCCCTATATAAATACCGAGCTGAACCCTAAAAAAGGGTGCAAAATGCCCATAGAGACACCTATAACTATAGGTAGTATATCATTTGAAGTCAAATTTTTCAATACGATTTCTTAATTTTTTTTTAATTCTACATATTGCATATATGCCGTGTTTTTATTTTGTTAAGTTTTACTTGTGGCTCTGAAAACCTTATAAATAAAGGTTTTCAGCCATATATGAGGAATCATCAGTATATAGTTATAGCAAATTTTGAGTGCACAATATATTGAATTATCAGAATAAACATATGATTTTGATCATCGTATTGTACATTTTCAGCTCCTGCTACCCTTACAAACAAAATCAATACACAAAAAAGACACACCCCGAACGGAGTGTGTCTTCTGAGTTTAAATGTTCCGATTTAGTGTCAGATTCTTGAGTCAGGATCTGCACAGCAGGAAGCCTTACCTGTGAAGAGCTTGATGATCTTCTGGAAGAATCTGAAGAATCCGCCCCAGAAGTTATTACGGTGGCAAGAGCATTCGCACTTGTGTACTTCTTCAGCAGGCTTTTCAACTGTAACCTGATCCTGGTTGCCGGTTGTATTGCCGTTTTCGTCAACAGCAACATCGTAGCTTGTGTCACCAATGCCTTCAACCTTAACGGTTACGGTGTATTCACCGGGCTGTACCATAAATACTACAACACCTGAGGAACCTGTTTTTTCGCCGCCCATCTGAGCTCCGTCAGACTTTCTGTAAAGCTGAACAAGAGCATTCTGAACGGGGTTGCCTGCGGTATCCTTAACGGTTACCTTGATTTCTGCAAGCTTACCGCTGATTACTTCTTCGTACTTTTCTCCGCATCCGGGATTCTGACATTCGTAAATTCTCTTGCCATCCTCCTGTTCTGCGAAGTCGGGTTCGATTGTCTGCACAAGCTTCCAGTTATGGCCTGTTGCAGGAACGGTTTCTGTGCCCATATATGAGTATCCGCAAGCGCAGCTATACTTTGTACCGCCGGGAGTTACACAGTCTGCACCGGTTTCCTTACCGCCGTCAAAGGTGTGTGCTTCAAGAGTAAATACGGGACGAACAAGTGTATCGCCTACGATCTTTGTAATGTCGGTATCCCAACCGCTGAATACATAGTGGCCTTCAGCATTTGCCTGCTTGCCGCCGTACTTAGCTTCGGTGTAAGCATACTTCTTAGCTGTATCAACTGTATCAACAGATGCACCGTATGCAACGCCTTCAACCTCATAAACAACTTCCTTGTTTACATTTGCAAATCTTACTGTGTAAGTACGTACTGTGCTTGTGTAGTAAGCTGTATAAACGATATCTGCTGTTGCCTTGGGAAGTTCTGCGCCCATCTTATATTCTTTTCCGTCGGGAGCTTTCCAGCCGGCGAATGTATAAGTGTACTGGGCGTCGGATTTCTTGGTGGGAACATTTGCATTGTTTTCGCCATAATCAAATTCAACTTCTGTGTTAGCGGGAACTGTAATCATATCAATTGCAAGACCGTTATCATTGAAGAACTTGATTGTGTAAGAAGCCTTGGTGCGCTCGAGTTCTGTGCCGCAATCTTCACACTTGAAGATGTTTTCACCGGTTTCAGCGTCATATGTGCCGCCGTCCTTGGTGTGGCCCTTAACCGGCTTGGTTGTTTCTGTCTTTTCGTATTCACATGTTTCGCAAACAAACTTGGTGATTTCTTCCTTATCACATTCCTGAGCCTGGATTACTTCACCATCGTCAAAGTTGTGGTCAGCTTCTACGTAGCCTGCGTAAACAACTGTCTTTTCCTGGATATCAGTAAGATCAGCTTCTTCCTTGCAGTCTGCACTTGTGTACCACTTACCGTCGAAGGTGTAGTGCTTTTCTGCTGTGGAAGCCTTTGTGGGATATACAATGTTACCTTCGGTATCAACCTTATTGTAAACAGCATTTTCACCTGCAGTGAGACCTTCGATTACATAGAAGGGCTCAGTACCGTTCATAAATACTACATTGTATACATTCTTGATTTCTTTGTAGGATGCAGTATAGGTAGCGCTATCCTTAACTGTAAAGTCTTTTACAATATTACCTGCAGCGTCCTTCCAGCCTGCAAATTCGAATGTGTACTTATCGTTACCCTTAAGAACGGGGTCAGCGGAGGGCTTTCTTATTGCACCCTTATAACCGTTAAGGGTAGTTACGTCTTCAAGATCGGGATTTTCGTAGGTATATTCAATCTTTGTGCCGATTACATTACCCTCATCATCCTTGACTTCAACTTCCTTGAAAGACTTAGCCTTAATGAACTGCACTTCATAGATGATGTTGCTTTCAGTAAACTTGGGATAAAGCTTAAGGTCGCTGTAAACAGCCTTTCCGAGGATATATTCTTCAGAGAAGTCGCCGTTATCTTTCTTTGTGAACCAACCTGCAAAGGTGTACTTATGCTTTCCGTCTTCACTGTTTGCCTTTGTGGGAGCAGCAATTGCATCTTCAGCAACGGATTCACCGCGTGTTACTTCAATAACTTCTGTTTCTTCACCGTTGATGAATTCAACCTTATATGTTACAAGCTGCTCAATATCAACAGTTTCTGTTCTTGTAGCTGTACATCCGGTACAACCGTATGTTACAGTTGCCTTTGTACCTTCAGCATTTTCGGTTCTGTCTGTAATCTGCCAGAAGTGATTCTTAAGCTCCTTGATTTCACGTGTTACAAGAACACCGTCCACTTCATTGTCAATACCGCACTTTGAGCAGTAGTTTACTTCAAGACCGTATGCGGGAAGCTGAGTATATTCACCGTTTTCATCTTTAACGCCTTCAAAACAGCCTACCGGAG
Organism: Acutalibacteraceae bacterium; assembly: GCA_045531265.1. GTDB lineage: Bacteria > Bacillota > Clostridia > Oscillospirales > Acutalibacteraceae > UBA6857. The sequence goes on along the minus strand of JAZSDP010000078.1, from coordinate 51,072 downwards.
TTTCAACTCTCCAACCGTCAAATGTATGAGCAGCAAGCGGAAGAGTTTCGTTGATAAGAACGTGTTCAGGGTTGTAACGGCAAACCTGAGTTCTGCTGCCTTCCTGAGTACAGGTTGATTTGATAACCTTTACGGGGAAGGGATTATGTGCATCGGGATTTATATCAAGAGTTACGATATTTCTGTAACCGCAGACTGAGCAAAGGTTGTAGCCAAGACCTGTATCTGAACAGGTTGCGGGAAGAGTTACGATAACTTCGTTTTCTTCGCTGCCTTCAACCTTCTTGTAGCTGTGACCTGTTTTAGGATAAAGAACTTCGCCTGTAGCAGTGTGTTCAACTATTTCCTTAAGATGACACTTTGAACATTCCATTACATCGTAACCGTTTTCTGTACATGTGGGAGCAACATGCTTTGTGGTCATCTTGTGACCTTCGGATTCGATAATTTCTTCATCAGCGTCCTGGGTACCGCAAACTGTACACTTCTCTGTCTTGTAACCGTTCATTTCACAGGTTGCTTCAACAACATATTCCTGCATATCGTGGCCTGCAGTTACTGTTACATACTTGCTTACCTTGTTGCCTGCAACATCTTCAACAACGATGTTGTAATAATCGGCTTCGGTAATCTTATAAACGCCGTCTTCTGCTGTAAGAACCTCGCCGTTAGCCTTAACGGTGTAAGCGTTTGCTTCTTCAACATTGATTGTAACTTCACCGCAGAACTTATCCTTTGCAGCGTTTGAACTGCCTGAGAAGGTAACAACGGGAGCTGTTGCATCGTATACGAAGGTGCAGGTTTCCATAAACTTCCAGTTACCTGCCTTATCAATGATAACAGCATATACCTTGTACTCTGTACCGTCAGTTACATTGTATGCACCGATATCGCCGGTTGCATTACCGGGATAATTCTGATATACGGAAGGAATCTTATCCCAACCGCCGTAGTAATTTATAAGTGATGCCTGAATCTGAGTCCAGTCGTACATCTTTGTCCATACGCCCTTTTCGGGATCGAATGCACCGTCTGTGAACTTGATGTCAGCTTCTGTAATGGGGTCTGCTGCGGGATAAATAGCTGCCTGAATTTCCTGAACACCGATACCGAGTTCTGAGGGATTGAACTGAGCGTTCTTATCGCCCTTATCGGTTGTTGTAAGGATAAGGCTTGTTTTGGGTGAAGCGTAAACAACATCGCTGAGTTCACCGTCTTCTGTGTTCCACTTTGTACCGATGTAACCTGTACCTGTGGGAGCAACATTATCGGTAAGAGCGGGGATAGCTTCATCCTTCTGAGTTTTTTCCTTATTGCATTCACACCATACGGTCATAACACCCTTACCGTCATCAGCGGGAACCGGTGTGCCGTCATATTCGGTGTAACCTGCCATAGGATATGTGGGAACTTCCTTAACTTCGCTCTTGTTGAGCACATGCTTACCTTCTGTGTAGGTTGCATAAAGAGTGATATTGCCGTTTACAACATCGTTCTCGATATCGAACATATCGGAGTATGTGAATTCGCCTGTTTCACCGTCTGCTGTGCGTGTTGTGTACCAGCCTGCAAAAGCATCATGCTTTTCAGCATCGATATAGCCTGCAACGGGATTTGAAACAAGGTTCTTAAGTGATGTTCCGTCTTCTACGGTGAAGGTGTAGTCTGCTGCATTCTTGCCTGTTACAACAGTTACGGTGTAAACAGCAGTAGCTTCAACGTACTTTGCATAGAACTGCATGTCGCCTGTAACGGTGATGTTACGGTTGTAAGCATGCTCAACGCCTTCTGCATCTCTGTAATACCAGCCTGCAAATACATAGTTCTTTGTTGAATCAGGACCTACGGGTGAAAGAGTTACTGAAGGAGTGAAGATTCTGTCGCCATAGATATACTTACTTGTTTTGAGAGGTGTTGTTTCACCTTCACTATTGAGCCAATCAATATCATAATAGATATAGACGGGCTTATACTGTGCAACAAATGTGATTGTGCTGTCGGGTTCACCGCCTTCACAGAATTCGGGAACCTTCTTGTCCCAACCGATGAACTGATATGTGTAGGTTTCGTCGGCAGGTCTTACTGCAAGATTCTTTGCGTTGTATGTGATATCACCGAGAGAATCAAGATAGTTGAATGTCCCCTTAACAAGCTCTGTGCCGTCGTAGTTTACAAACTTAATGTGATATTCAAACTTACCGAATGAGAACTGGGGATAAAGAGTTACATTGCCGGTAACGGGTGTAACACCAACCTCGTACTTTGTGCCGTTGGTAGCAGCAATGTCAAGCTGTTCCTCGTCATACCAGCCTTCAAATGTGTAACGGCCTTCGTCTGTATCAGCAATTGTGGGAAGATAAGTCTTCTCTTCTGACTCTCCGCCTTCACCTTCAACCTCATAAATCCACTGAGGAAGCTTTTCACCGCTGAGCAGTCTGTAGCTTTGAGTGTTGTTACCGTCCTTATATGTTACGGTGTAGAAGGGAATACCGTCTTCGTAAACAGCAGTAAATGTTGTATGACCTGTGGGTGAATAGTTGGCAAGCTCATCATAAGTATAATCTGAGCCGTTGAAATGCCACTTACCTTTTTCAAGGTTGAAGCTGAGCTGGCTTTCACCGTCATCAAAGATGCCGCAAGGCTTATCCTTAAGGGATTCAACAAATTCAAATGGGATATAATCGCCGTGGTTAACCTCTGTTGTGGTTGTTACATCTTCACCCTTTTCATTCTTATATACAAATGAAACTGTGTAAGGAGTAGCTGTACCGTTGTCATACTTTGCGTAGTATTCATAATCGGGACGGCATACTTCCTGGCTGAGATTAACGTCAGTGTTGTCTCTTGTCCAACCGAGGAACTTATATTCAAAGCCTTCTTCAGCGTAAACTGCGGGTACACCTTCGGGAGGAGTGATTGTTTCACCGTATTTGAAGGTCTTATATACACCTACATATTCAGCCTGCTCATTGATATATTCAAAGTAAACATCATAGCTCTTGATGTGACGTCTGAATACGGGGTAGTATGAAGCATCACTTCTTACGGTAAAGTCTTCAATAATGTTAAGTGCATGACCGTTTTCATCAAAGTCTACATCTTCAAGCATTATGTGGTAGTTGCCGTTTTCGGGCTTCCAGTTTACAAAGCCTTCGAAGGTATATGTATAATCTACACCTTCTGTAAGCTCTGTTATTTCATCAGCTGTAGGAACGTTTGCAGTTTCTCTGTAGCCGTATTCCTTTGAGTAGCCGAACATACCGGTTGCACCGTATGTATTATAGAAAGCGATGTTATATTTATTTGTAAAGCTTACTGTTTCATAAAGAGGAGTAAGAACAAGGTCGTTCCAGAAGGTATGGTTTGTTGAATCAACAACTGTACCGTCTGCATGCTCCCACTTGCCGTTCCAGTTGCTGTAAGTGAAGGAACCGCTTACAAACTGCTGAGTGGGAGTGGGCCAGGTTAAGGCGCCGTTGCGCTGACCTGCTTTTACTGTTTTTTCAAGAAGGAACTTACCGTCAATGTCATAGAACTTAACGTTGACGTCATCTGCAAGCCACCAGGCATAGTATGTCTTGTTGCCTTCTGTGTTGAGCATTGCGGAATCCTTGGAGTTCCACTGTTCACCGGCAACAACATAGCCTTCCTGCTCTTCGGCAGTGAGGGCATCATAGTTTGCCTGGCTGATAGGATATTTGAAATTGCTCTCAAGAGTGAAAGGTTCACTGGGGTCACCAAGTGTTGCGGACTGCTGCTGAGTCCAGAAGCCGAGGAAGGTGAAGCCTTTTCTTTCAGCGCTTACGGGATATACAGAAGCCTTCTGGTTATATGCAAGATAATCAGCTTTCTCAAAGTGAGCGTCGGGCTGAGAGTCGTTGTTTGCATCGTAGAAGGATCCGTCCTGCATAATGATCTTGTCTGCAGTATATGCTGAACCGCTGACAGTTGTATTGAATTTCCAGTCATACTTGGGGTATGTAACACGGATTTTTCTTGAGAGAGTTGCAGTACCGTCATTTTCTGAATGTGAAGCAACGATATAATAATCTATATAACCATCAGAGTTAGAAAGAGGAAGTGAAAGGGACTTCTGCATCTGCTCAGTAATTTTAACAGTTACAGATTTACCTGATGTACCCTTATCAACCCACCAGAAGCCGGATTCTTCATCAGAAACATCCGTCGTACCGCCTTCAGTCTTTGAAAGGTTGAAAGTGGGGGTGTTGTACCAGTAAACGCCGTACTGGTCACAAATCTGAACATTGAAATCCTTTGAAATAACGGTAGTATCGCCTACATCGGGAATAGTAACAAGGGTATCAGATGTGAAAACGTTGCCCTTGTCATCATAGAAAAAGGACTGATCCTTGTTAGGTCTGGGAGTTTCAAGACCCTGAGGAACTGAAAGGTAACAGTCTTCATTAGTTGAACCAACAAGACCTGTCTTATCATCCTTAAAGTTGTAGCCTTCACTATATAAAGCCTTTGTTGTACAGTTTGCGGCATCCTTACCTATCCAAAGAGTAATATCTCTGTGGTTTTCTGAACGACCCCAACCCACAGGCATATTCCAATGAACAGCAGTGGGATAACCGGGAATGTAGCCCTCAAATACTGTAGTTTGACCGCTCCAACCCATCCGACCGTAAGTCTTTACATAATCCGCGGTTTCGCCCATACCGTTGTTGGTCTTATATGTAATAGTAATGGTTGAGCCATCTTCGTCACCGGTATCGGTTACATTTGTTGTGAGCTTAACGTAGTAATAACTGTCTCTGTAGTCAGCTGCTTCCGCCTTGGTGGGAGCAACCCATACCCAACAGGACAGTACCATAAGCACTGCCATTATGAGTGATAAACTTTTTTTGAATTGATTTTTCATTAAGATTTCCTCCTTAATAAAAATTAACCTGTTTATTTCATAAAACGGCTCTTCGCCGTAAAAACGAAATTCACTGTGATACACTTTTTCCCTTGAAAAATCAGCCTGCCCGGCCCCTGACCTGACCGTTTTACGGCATACCGAAACCCCAAAAGGGCATAAAGAGTCACTTTTAGTTAGTATCAGTATATCATTACAAAATCAATAAAGTCAATAATGAAAAGTAAATTACTTTATAATTTATTAAAAATTGGCTCTTTTGACGAAAAAGACTATTTGCGTTTGGTTAATTTGATAGTTGAGAATTCGGAGTTCGGAATTCGGACTTGCACCGAATTTGCAGTGTAACTGATAATGGGAAATAAAAAAAGACGGCGGGTATCCGCCGTCTTTTTATTAATCCTTAAGCACCTGCTTATACATTTTAATATATTCGTTTGCGCTCTTTCCCCAGCTGAAATCGCACTGTATTGCTCTTTCAGTGAGGACTGCCCAGTAATCCTTGTTCCAATAAGCATCAAGACCGCGTCTTATAGCGCCGAGCATATCGTGGGCGTTATAGGTCTTGAAGGTAAAGCCGTTTCCTTCGCCGTCACCGCTGTCGGTGATTGAGTCACGAAGACCGCCGGTTTCACGGATAATGGGCACTGTACCGTAGCGCAGAGCCACCATCTGTGAAAGGCCGCAGGGCTCACTCTTGGAGGGCATCAGGAACAGGTCGGCACCGGCATAAATCTTTCTTGCAAGGGAAGGTACAAAACCTATTCTGATACCCACCTTGTCGGGGTATTTATCTGCCATTTCCTTAAAGAAGTTTTCGTACTGCCAGTCACCTGAGCCTAAAAGAGCAATCTGAACATCGGTGGTGCTCAGAAGCTCATCAAGAATACCCTTGATAAGGTCAAGTCCCTTGTGGGAAACAAGTCTTGTTACAATACCGATAACGGGTGTGTCTGCCTTCTGAGGAAGACCCAGGTTTTCCTGAAGCTGCTTTTTACATTCAGCCTTACCCTCTTTAACATTTTTAACGGTGTAATTCATTGCAATGCTGGGATCTGTTTCGGGGTCGTAGTTCTTAACATCAATGCCGTTGAGAATACCCTGAAGCTTCCACTGACGGTCACGGAGGATAGTGTCAAGTCCGTGGCTGTACCAGGGGTCAAGAATCTCATTTGCATAAGAGGGTGAAACGGTGGTTACCTTGTTGGCACATTCAATTGCACCCTTCATAAAGTTAACGTCGCCATCATACTCAACAATTGAGGTATCGCCGGGCTCAAGACCGATAACATCATTTACAAGCTCCATACCGTAGGTGCCCTGATACTGAATGTTATGAATGGTGAACACGGTTTTAATTCCCTGATACCATGGGTCCTTAGAATAGAAGGTTGTATAGAAAACGGGGGTGAGAGCTGTCTGCCAGTCGTTACAGTGGATGATGTCGGGCTTGAAATCAATTACGGGAAGGATTTCAAGAGCCGCACGGGAGAAGAAGGTGAAGCGTTCCGCATCGTCATAGTGACCGTAGATTGTGTCTCTTTTGAAATAATACTGATTATCAATAAGATAATAGATAACACCCTCGTGCTTTGCCTGAAAAATTCCGCAATACTGGCGTCTCCAGGCAACGGGCACGGAAATGTTTGTGATAAATGTCATTTTATCTTTAAGCTCCTGCTTTATGGTGTCATACAAGGGCATAACAACACGGCAGCCGATAAGTCTTTTTCTGAGTGCCTGAGGCAGTGAGCCTGCAACATCACCCAGACCGCCGCTGGCCATAAAGGGCAGTGCTTCGCTGGTTACGTATAATACTTTCATAGTCTTTAGTCGTGTCCTTTCTTAAAAAGGTTTTTGAATTCGGAATTAAACAGTAATATCCTTACCGATATATAAAGGATAAGTCGGTGCGCCGCTGATTTCTCTGCCCGGCTTGATAACAACATTCTTATCAAGAATTGCGCAGTTTACCTTTGCGCCCTGGCTGATGTAGCTGTCCTGCATAACAATTGCGTTTTTAACAACCGCGCCCTCAGCAACATAAACGCCTCTGAAAAGAATTGAGTTTTCAACGGTACCCTTGATAACACAGCCGTCAGCAATAAGGGAATTTGTGGCATCTGCACATATGCCGTAAATTGCGGGCATATCGTCTCTTACCTTTGTGTAAACGGGATTTTCCTTGTTGAACAAATCTCTGTATTCGCCTGAAAGAAGCTCCATGCTGATATCGTAATAGCTCTGAAGGGAGTCAATTACCTTTGCATAGGTGTCAATTTTGTGGCCTCTTATCTTAAGAGCGTTTACGTTGGCGGCAATAATGTCAAATTCAAAATTGCTCTGTCCCATAACCTGAGCTGAACGGAGAAGTCTTTCAAGAAGAACTCTGCTCATAACAATTATGTTAAGTGAATAATCGCAGGCCTTGTCACCGGCTTCACCGATTTTAACTGCATTTATTCTGCCGTCCTCTGCCATTTCAAAGCTCATAACGTGGCTGAGCTTCGGAGCGATACCTCTTTTATATGCAATTGTGATATCTGCACCTGACTTGATGTGACCGTCAATGATTTCTGTATAGTCAAGGTTGCACACAACATTGCAGTCTGCCATAAGCACATAATCGTTGGTTGACTTTGAAATATAAGGAAGCATTGCTTCAAGGGCATTCAGACGGTTTTTGTAAACCTCACCGCCGAAGGGGGGAAGGAAGGTGATACCGTCTCTTTTTCTTGAAAGGTCCCAGGGCTTACCTGAGCCCAGGTGGTCCATAAGTGACTGATAGTTAGCCTTTGTGGAAACCCCCACCTTGCCGATACCGCTGTTTACCATGCTTGAAAGCACAAAGTCAATAAGTCTGTATCTGCCTGCAAAGGGAACGGAGCCCATTGTTCTTACGCTTGTAAGTTCACTGAGAAGTGAATCATAAGCATTTGAATAAATAATACCGAGTACATTTGAAGAAGCCATTATTTAACCCCCTTTACATCTGTATCAATCATTTCTTTTGCCTTAACCTCGGCGCCGGCACCGATTGTTACCTTTTCACCGATAACCGTAACACCCCACTCATTGAGGTCCTTTATCTTTTCGGGACTTTCACCAACGTGTGCGCCCTCATCAATAACTGCGTTTTCAGCTACGATTGCATATTCAACAACGGCACCCTTTTTAATTATAGTACCGGGCATTACAATTGAATATTTAACAACTGCCCCTTCTTCAACCTCAACATTTGAGAAGAGAATTGAATAATCAACCTCACCTTCAATATAGCAGCCTTCGCCGACCATTGAATTTTCAACCTTTGCACCCTTAGCCACAAAGTGAGGGGGAGCAATGGGATTTCTTGAATATACTCTCCAGCTGTCATCGGAAAGGTCAAGGTCAACCTTGGGATTGAGAAGGTCAAGGTTAGCTTCCCAAAGGCTGTCGATTGTGCCTACATCCTTCCAGTAGCCGTCAAACTTAAATGCGAACATTCTCTCGCCTGCTTCGTGCATAGCGGGAATAACATCGTGACCGAAATCGTTGCCTGAATCGGGATTTGCCTCGTCGTCAATAAGATACTGACGGAGCTTCTTCCAGGTGAAGATATAAACGCCCATTGAAGCCTTGTTGCTCTTGGGATTCTTCGGCTTTTCCTCAAACTCACTGATTGAGCCGTCATCGTTTACAAACATAAGGCCGAAGCGTGATGCTTCTTCCCAGGGCACCTCAAGCATTGCAATTGTGCAGGCGGCATCCTTTTCCTTATGGTACTGAAGCATTTTGTTATAGTCCATCTTGTAAATATGGTCGCCTGAAAGAACGGCTACATATTCGGGATTATAACGGTCAATAAAATTAATGTTCTGATAAATTGCATTGGCTGTGCCCTTGTACCATTCTGTACCCTTAATCTGCTGATAGGGTGAAAGGATGTGCACACCGCCGTAGGCTCTGTCAAGGTCCCAGGGCTGACCGTTGCCGATGTAATCATTCAGCTCAAGGGGCTGGTACTGGGTGAGAACACCCACAGTTTCGATTCCCGAGTTGATGCAGTTTGAAAGCGGGAAGTCAATAATGCGGTATTTTCCGCCGTAGGGTACGGCAGGCTTTGCAATATTCTTTGTAAGAATTCCGAGTCTGCTGCCCTGGCCGCCTGCAAGAAGCATTGCAAGGCATTCTGTTTTTTTGACCATAGATATTTCCTCCTATATATAATAGTATAATTATTTTTCTTTCTTTTTGGCTTTTGCCTTGGGCTTATACTTAAGCATAATCACTGAAAGACCGGGAAGGTCAACGGTTATGCTGTTTTCAAAGCCGTGAAGACCGATTTTCTTTGAAGAGGCTCTTGATTTTGTACCCTTGCCTTCGCCGCCGAATTCCACGGCATCGGAATTGAGAATAACCTCATATGCACCCTCACGGGGGACACCGAAGGAGTATTTCTCACGCATAACAGGGGTAAAGTTACAAACGGTAACGATTTCCTCGCCCTTTTTATCCTTTCTTGAAAAAGCGATTACGCTGTTGTTCTTATCGTCGCTTACAAGCCACTGGAAGCCCTCCCAGCTGTAATCAATTTGCCACAAAGCAGGATTTTTAAGGTAGATATGATTGAGCTTTTTGGTGTATTCCTTAAGCTGACGGTGCTTTTCATACTGTAAAAGCAGCCAGTCAAGGCCTGCATCGTACTTCCATTCAATAAACTGACCGAACTCCTGACCCATAAAGGTAAGCTTTTTACCCGGGTGAGCCATAAGGTAGCCCATAAAGGAGCGTATACCCCTGAACTTTTCGTCATATTCACCGGGCATCTTGCCGATAAGGGAGCATTTTCCGTGAACAACCTCATCGTGGGAGATGGGGAGAATAAAGTTTTCGGAAAAAGCATAGAAGAAGGAGAAGGTGAGAAGATTGTGGTTATACTTTCTTGAAAGACCGTCCATGGAAAAATACTTAAGGGCATCGTTCATCCAGCCCATATTCCATTTAAAGTTAAAGCCGAGACCGCCTATATCCGTCGGCTTTGTAACAAGGGGCCAGGCGGTGCTTTCTTCCGCAATCATAAGGGGATTTTTAAACTCACGGAAAATTCCCGAATTGAGCTTTTTAAGGAATTCAACAGCCTCAAGGTTTTCGTTTCCGCCGTATTTGTTGGCTATCCACTCCCCATCCTTTCTGCCGTAATCAAGGTAAAGCATTGAAGCCACGGCATCAACACGCAGACCGTCAATATGGTATTTATCCATCCAGAAGGCTGCCGAGGAGGTGAGGAAGGAAACAACCTCATTTCTGCCGAAATCGAAAATCATTGTGCCCCAATCCTTGTGCTCGCCCTTCTTCGGGTCCTTGTACTCGTAGCAGGCATCGCCGTCAAACATACGAAGGCCGTGCTCATCACGGGGGAAGTGGGCAGGCACCCAGTCAAGAATAACGGAGATACCGTTCTGATGGCACTTATCAACAAGGTACATCAGGTCGTGGGGTGTGCCGTAGCGTGAGGTTGCGGAAAAATAACCCGTAACCTGGTAGCCCCAGGAGCCGTCAAAGGGATATTCGGAAAGGGGCATAAACTCAATGTGGGTATATCCCATTTCCTTAACATAAGGCACAAGCTCATCGGCAAGCTCACGGTATGTATAGTAGTTGCCGTCCCCGTGCTGCTTCCAGGATGCGGCGTGCACTTCGTAAACATTCATAGGGGATTCGTAAACATTAAGGCTTTCCTTGGCCCTCTGCCATTTTGCATCCTTCCATTTGTAGCCCGAAAGCTCATAGAACTTTGAAGCGTTTGAAGGTCTTGTTTCCGTGTGGAAGGCATAGGGGTCAGCCTTGGCAATTTTTTTGCCGTCGCAGCCCGTTACAAGGAACTTGTATGCATCGTACTGCTTAACACCGCTTACATAACATTCCCACATGCCCGCATCGTTGATTTTATTCATCACGGCGGAATTTTCATCCCAGCCGTTAAAGTCACCGATAACGCTTATCCTTTGGGCATGGGGAGCCCAGACACGGAAGGAGAAGAGATCCTTTTCTCCCTCAACCTTATGTGCGCCCATATATTCATAGGCCTTCATATTGTTGCCCTGGTGAAAAAGGTACAGAGCAACCTCGTCACCGAGCTGTTTCTTTTTTGCCATTTATACACCCTCTTTTTATATATCGGCAATGCCGATATGTGAAATTTGACCTTTTGTCAAGTGAAATTTCCTTCGGAAGTGAAATACCGCTTTGCGGTGTGAAATATCACTTCGTGATGTGTTTTTTTATATATTTCTTTTTTGTAAAAGCCGGAAAAACATAAATAAAACAAATTATACTTTCACTCATAATACATAATAGCACCATAAAAAACAAATTTCAATAGTTTTTGTTATTCTGTTACAAGTTGATAAAAAATTATCAACACTCTTTGTGCATTTTGTTAGAAGAATTTACAATATTGTTAGGATTTACCTTTATAAGGTGCAATAAAGGGCAGTTGAACCATAATATCACACCCCCTTTGTCGTAAAAGAAGGAAAAATGAAGCAGTTGATTTTTCTTTCGGGATTATTTATAATTGAGTGGGTAGTGATGCTCCTCGTTGCTACAATAATGCACCGCAGGTGGGTTCGTTTACATTACATTGTAGGGTCCACATAGCCTTATCTTTTAGAGAAGGGGGACCGCTTGCGGAGAATGAGTCGTCGACCTGATACCTTACCGTCAAATATATTTATCAATAAAGTTCTACACGCTCATACCGTTACGATTGTGACGAAGTCACCACATCGCAGAGGCGACCCTTTCAGGGGAGCTGGCAAAATCGTAAGATTTTGACTGAGGGGTTCCAATTGTGACGAAGTCACCACATCGCAGAGGCTCCTCTGAAAGGGGAGCTGTCGCAACCAAAGGTTGTGACTGAGGGGTTGCTCTTTTAAAATTTCTGTTTCAATAAATCTTTCAACGCTTGGCGTGGAGCTTTTATCTGACCTATTATAAAACTTTTAAGTATAGTTTTTCTTTTAAGCCCGTCCGCTCATGCCGCTGTGGCACTTCCTTTGTCCCGGGCGACAAAGGAAGCAAAGCGCCCTTTTGGGTTGCTACGGGTATACCACGAGCATACACCGGCATCCGTCTCCGCATACAACCCTTACGGGTTGTTCGTACGGGACAGAGATTCGCTTACTTAATTTGATTATAAACCGCTTATACATTACTTTATAGACACTGCTTAGGGAATAATTCCGTAAAGTATCGTCAGTATATCAAAGGCTGGTGGAAATCTATAAAATGGAATTACTTCCGTAGCGGTCAGCGAGAGTCGGAATATATGGCAGTGAAACAGCAGACGAGAAAAGCTGACGAGTTTAACAATCTTCCGGAATTAATTGACCGTAGCGGATGTGTTTATTGAGCGTATCAGTAGGAATAACTGTGGAGCACAAACACAGAGTAAAGACTAATGGGAGAAATTGCGGTTTTGCCGATAAAATAATTCTGAAGATATATCAAACAATGGGAAAGGACTATATCTTTAAAAGATATAAAACCTTTCTCGGCAAATTAGCCTCTTTCGGACTGATTGAACCAAAAGCGTGTTTTTGCTTACTTTTGCCACAATCGGCAAAAGTAAGTGCCCAAGCGGCATGAGCGTACGGAGCTTATTGAAAAGTACAATCCAAAAGTTTAATGAACGGAACGGTAAAATCTCCACGGCAAAACTCATCTGCTATATTGAAACAAAACAATGTACCAACCACATCCCAAAGTATAAAATCCTGAAATACAAAGAGGTAAAAAATGCGAAACTATCAGAAAGAGCTTGACAATATAATAGAAACCAACCGTAAGGCGGGAATTGTGCCCACCTTGCTTCTTCATGCCTGCTGTGCTCCCTGCAGCAGCTACTGCCTTGAATATCTCTCTCAGTTTTTCCGTATAACGGTATTCTTTTATAATCCCAATATTTACCCCGAAAAAGAATACGCTTACAGAGTCTCTGAAATCAGAAGGCTCATAAGCGAAAGCGAATATGTAAACGAGGTCTCACTTATTGAGGGTGAATTCAAACCCGATGAATTCTACTCTGCGGTAAAGGGTCTTGAAAAGGTGAAGGAGGGCGGCGAAAGGTGCTTTAGCTGTTATGAGCTGCGTCTTCGTAAAACCGCTGAGCTGTGCAAGGAAATAGGCTTTGATTATTTCACTACCACCCTTACCATAAGCCCCCTTAAAAATGCCGAAAAGATAAACGAAATCGGTGAAAAGCTTGCAGAAGAATACGGCATAAAGCATCTGCCCTCAGATTTCAAAAAGAAAAACGGCTATAAGCGTTCAATTGAGCTTTCAAGGGAGCATAATTTATACAGGCAGAACTACTGCGGCTGTGTTTTCTCTGTGAGAAAGCCCTCTTACCCTTATGCAATCTTTGACCTTGACGGCACCTTGCTCAACACCCTTGGTGATTTACACGCCGCCGTCAATCACGCCCTCAGGGAATTCGGTTTTCCCGAAAGGAGCCTTGCCGAGGTGCGCCGTTTTATAGGTAACGGTGTTGTAAAGCTTATGGAAAGGTCAACTCCCGATGCCACCGACGAAAAAACCAACGCCGAATGTCTCAGCGTTTTCAGAGAATATTATCTTTCTCATATGGCAGACACCACTGCACCCTATGAAGGCATTATTGACCTTCTTAAAAAGCTTCGTGAAAAGGGTATTAAAATTGCCGTTGTTTCTAACAAGCTTCACCCGGCTGTGGTTGACCTTTGCGAGGATTACTTCGGCGGACTTATTGATGTGGCTTTGGGTGTAGCTGAGGAAAGTGAAAGAAAGCCCGCACCGACGAATGTATATAAAGCAATGGAGCTTATGGGCGCAGATGAGAGCAATACTGTTTATATAGGCGACAGCGAGGTGGATGTTCAGACGGCAGAGAATGCAGGACTTCCCTGTATCGGTGTGCTATGGGGCTTCAGGGATAAGGATGAGCTTATTTGTGCAGGAGCAAAATTTATTGCCGCCGATACGGATGAGGTTGAGAGGATAATACTCTGAGTCATTTGCAAAACTATTGTAAAAGCGGTTTTAATGTGGTATAATCAATAACGATGGCTTTGCATTCTGCATTTTGCATTCAAAATAAAGGGAGGTATTTATTTGTCATCAATCACAAAGCATAAGAATAATTTTATGAAATACCGTTACCTTCTTAAAGAGCTGGTAGTTAAAAATATAAAGCTGCAGTACAGAAACTCTGTTCTGGGTATGTTCTGGACCTTTCTGCAGCCCCTTCTTACTATGGTTGTGCTTTCAATCGTTTTCAGTAACCTTTTCGGCAGGGACTCCTCAAAGGTGGTAAACTATTCCGTTTACCTTCTTTCGGGCAGACTGCTTTACGAATTTTTTACCCAAAGCACAAAAAGGGCTATGCGCTCCATACGCTCAAACGCTTCCATAATCAAAAAGGTTTATGTGCCCAAATATATCTATCCTCTGTCTCAGGCACTTTCTACCTTTGTGACCTTTCTTATATCCCTTTCCGTGCTTGCCGTTGTTATTATCTTTTTCAACATCATCGGCAAGGACCCGGTACCCATTACCTTCAACATATTTTATGCAATTATTCCTATTATAATATTGTTCGTTTTTTCTCTGGGCGTTGGTATGTTCCTCGGAACGCTTAACGTGTTCTTCAAAGATATTGAAAACTTCTACGATGTTTTCACTCTTCTTCTTTTCTATCTGACTCCCATTGTTTATACCGTTGACCGACTCGGCTTTGCGACCGGCTCCTGGCAGTCAATAATGCTTAAGGTCAATCCTCTTTACGGAATTATTGAAATGTTCCGTGCGGCAGTTCTTCACGGGGATAATTTCCTATCCTTTTTCAGCACAAATCAGCTTATTTACACAAGTGCTGTTGCAGTATTCGCCTTTATAATCGGTTTTGCCGTGTTCTATAAAAATCAGGATAAATTTATCCTGCATATTTAAAAGGAGGCGGTTTAATGGCAAAAAACTATGCAATCGAAGTAAAAAATGTAAGTATGCTCTTTCACCTTAACAAGGAAAGGGTAGACAATGCAAAGGAATATTTTGTGCGCCTTCTTACAAGAAAGCTCACCTACACTGAATTCTGGGCACTCAGGGATATATCCTTCAAAATTGAAAAGGGCGACCGTGTTGGTGTTTTAGGCTTTAACGGTGCAGGTAAAAGTACCCTTTTAAAGACCATTGCAGGCGTGCTCAAGCCCACAATGGGCAGTGTTAAGGTAAGCGGTGTTATTGCCCCCATGCTTGAACTGGGCGCTGGCTTTGATATGAACTATTCAGGTGCGGAGAATATTTACCTTTACGGCACAACAATGGGCTTTTCAAGAAAGTTCATTGACGAAAAGTTTCAGGAAATTGTTGAATTTTCCGAGCTTGGCGAATTCATTGACGCACCTTTAAAAAGCTACTCCTCGGGTATGAAAAGCCGTCTCGGTTTTTCCATTGCAACAGCAGTAAAGCCGGACATCCTCATTCTTGACGAGGTGCTCAGCGTAGGCGATGCCGCTTTCAGAGAAAAGAGTGAGCAGAGAGTTCTTGATATGATGAAGGACGGCGTTACGGTGCTTTTTGTTTCCCACAGTGCCGACACGGTAAAACGAATCTGTAACAAGGCGATTATTCTTTCAAAAGGTCAGCTTATAGCCGAAGGCGATGTTGACGAAATATGCGATATATATACTGAAATGGTTAACAGCCGTTAAAGGGGCTGTAAAAAAAGCGAAGACCGTATAAAACTATATAAATAAGGGGGTTCTGCAGGTTTGAAGGCCTGTAAGAACCCCATAAAAATAGTAAAAAACTATAAATACTAAAAATTAAATGTTTTATACTACGAACAAACTTCGCCACTCGACGTACCGTCGTACGCCTTCGGGCAAACAAAATCAAGGCTAAAGCCTTGATTTTGCTCAGTTTGTCCGTTCTTCATCTTTTTTTCCTATCCCCTTTAAATGCAAAATGAAAAAATCCCCGATGCGGTTGCATCGGGGATTTTTTTATCTTATTGTACCTGTATGCCAGATGTCTCTTGCGTAGTCGTTGATTGCACGGTCTGCGGCAAAGCGGCCTGCTCCTGCAATGTTCATAAGGCTCATCTTGTTCCAGCGTGTTCTGTCTGCCCACACTTCGTCAATATACTTCTGAGCTTTTCTGTAAGAAACAAAGTCAGCAAGAACCATATAGGGGTCGTGGTGAATGATTGTGTTGCCGATTTCGGGGAACTGCTTACCGCCGAAGCCTGCCTGAATGAATTCAATAACCTTGCGAAGCTCTGCATTGTTGTTGAAATAGTTAATGGGCTGATAGCCTCTCTTTTTAAGGTCATTGACCTCGGGAGTTGTCATACCGAAAAGGAACATATTGTCATTTCCCACAGCCTCGTTAATCTCAACATTTGCACCGTCAAGGGTACCGAGGGTAAGTGCACCGTTAATCATAAACTTCATATTACCCGTACCGCTGGCTTCCGTACCTGCAAGGGAAATCTGCTCACTGATATCGGCGGCGGGCATAAGCACCTCAGCCATTGAAACGTTGTAGTCCTCAAGATAAACAACCTTGAGTCTTCCTCTCATATCCGGGTCATTGTTTACAAGGTCAGCGAGGGCACAGATCATTTCAATAATCTTCTTTGCAACAAAGTAGCCTGAAGCTGCCTTTGCACCGAAAATGTAGGTGTGAGGAACATATTCACCGTCGGGATTTTCTTTGATTTCAAGGTATCTTGCAATTATCTGAAGTGCATTGAGGTGCTGACGCTTGTACTCGTGGAGTCTCTTTACCTGAACATCAAAAATTGAGTTGGGGTCAAGAACGATACCCGTCTTTTTCTTAACAAGGGCTGCAAGTCTCTTTTTGTTGGAAAGCTTAATCTTTTCAAGCTTATTAAGTACCTTCTTATCGTCGGCAAACTTTTTAAGCTTTAAAAGCTCGTCTGCATCGTAAACGAAGCCGTCACCGATAAGCTCGGTAATATAGGAGGTAAGCTCAGGGTTGGCCTGACAGAGCCATCGTCTGTGAGCGATACCGTTTGTAACATTCTTGAACTTGTCGGGAGTAAGATTATAGTAATCGTTGAAGATTGTATCCTTAAGAATCTGGCTGTGAAGGGCGGAAACACCGTTTACGCTGTGGCAGGCGGCAACGCAAAGGTTTGCCATTCTGATAACACCGTTTGATGTAACTGCCATTGCTTCAACCTTGCCTGCATCGTGGGTCATTTCCCAGATGTGTGCACGGTAGCGGTTGTCGATTTCCTTAACAATCTGATAAATACGGGGAAGGAGAGTTCTGAAAAGGTCCTCAGGCCAGCATTCAAGGGCTTCCTTCATAACCGTGTGGTTTGTGTAAGCAGTTGCTTTTGTAACAATGCTCCATGCATCGTCCCAGCCATAGCCGCATTCGTCAAGAAGAATACGCATAAGCTCGGGAATTGCAAGGGTGGGATGAGTGTCATTGATATGAACGGCATTCTTTTCGTGGAAGCTGTCCATTGAGCCGAAGTGTCTGAGATGTCTTGTGACCATATCCTGAACGGAAGCGGAAACGAGGAAATACTGCTGCTTTAAGCGAAGGCTCTTACCTTCATAGTGGTTATCCGAAGGATAAAGAATCTTGCTGATAACCTCAGCCATTGCCTGCTGCTCCATAGCCTTCATATACTGACCCTGGTCAAAAAGGCGCATATCAAGTGAGGGAGCCTCACTCTTCCACAGACGGAGGATTGAAATGCCCTTTCCGTCCTTACCGCTTACATACATATCATATGGTACGGCAACAATAGTCTGTGCATTGACGTGCTCAACGCTGTGATAGTGGGTATCCCATATATCAACAATTTCACCGCCGAATTTAACCTCAACGGTGTCCTTTTCTCTTGCCTTGAGCCATACCTCACCGCCGGGAAGCCAGAAGTCGGGCAGCTCGGTCTGCCAGCCGTCAACAAGCTTCTGCTTGAAGATGCCGCACTCATAAAGGATGCTGTAGCCCATACCGTAGTAGCCCTGAGTTGCAAGGCCGTCAAGGTAGCAGGCTGCAAGTCTTCCAAGACCGCCGTTACCGAGGCCTGCATCGGGCTCGCAATCATAAAGCTTATCGATTTTAATGCCCATATCCTTAAGGGCATCGGTAAACACCTTTGTAAGGTTAAGGTTATAAAGGTTGTTCTTAAGAGAACGGCCCATAAGAAATTCCATTGAAAGGTAATAGACCTTCTTCTGCTCTTCATTGCCCTTTTCCTTACGGAACTCACGGAGCCCCTCATGCATAAGCTCGCGGACAATGAGTGCCACTGCCTTGTAATACTGCTCGTCGGTAGCTTCCTCGGGATTTACACCGAAATAATGGGAGAGCTTGGCAGTTACAAGCTCTTTTGCTTGTTTCTTTGTAAGTGAATAATTCATACAAAACCTCCAAATGAATCTATATAAATAGCTGATTTTAGATGTTGTTATGGTTATTTTATACTAAAATTGAAGAAAAATCAACAGTAATAAAGAAAAATATGCGTGTATTATTAAAATATATTCGGGATTCAAAGTAAAAAGTAGTAAGCAGTAAGTGTTAAGGATGCCCTTCGGGCATAGGCTTTTTTCCCCTCACGGAGAGAATCCTTACTACTTACTACTTGCTACTCACTACTAAAAAAGCTCCCCGCTGTGCGGAGAGCTTTTTATCAGTCTGCGTTTTCTTCTTCAATTTTGTCTATGATTTCCTGGGGTACTGCCTCGCCGTGCTTAACGAACATTATAAGAATAATAGCCAGAGCGAACATTATCGGGCTGTAATAGAACAGTGACATATATGTGCCTGCGAACATTCTGATAAAGCCGTAAACGATGGGAGAAGCAATCTGTGCTGAGAAGGTAGCTGTGTAATAGTAACCGGTGAAGGTACCAACCTTTTCAACGCCGCCGATTTCAAGCACAAGGGGAAGAGTATTAACGGTGATGAACATATTTGCGGCACCGCCGAGAATAAGAACGGGATAAATGAGAACACGGAGAATCTTTGTTACGCTGTTAACTGTGTCAACAATTGCTGCGAGGGCATTTTCAAAGCTGCCGCCTTCAACCTCAAGTACCGTTGCGGCAACATTTGTAACCTCATCGTAAATGCCTTCACCGAGAGTTTCTGTAAGGTGTGCATCATATACTTCATAATATCTCTCTGTACCTTCAAGGGCGTTTCCGTTCTTATAAGCAAGGTAACCTTCAATTGTAAGAACTTCTTTTTCGTCAAGAGTCTCGTTTTCAAGTTGAGCCTGTGTGCTGAGACCTGCATTATATGTGTTGATATTTTCGTCAATAGCAATATAAGCATTGTTGACTGAAATGTAATCATTGATTGAAAGATTCTTGCCTCCGAGCATACCTACGAATACACCGAAGAATACAATGAATGCAACAAGGAATACTGCAAGACCTGCAATGATTGTCTTCTTTCTGCCGAACTTTGAACCGAACTTACCTGCAGGGATAGCTGCTGCACCTGAGCATACTGCAAAGATGAGCATAATGAAGGTAGCCTCGGAGGTGATCATATGAAGGATTTCCTGAGCGAAGAGTGAGAAGAAGGTGGTAATAGCGTTTGATGCGCAGAAGAGGAAGAAAAGTGTACCGAGCATAAATGCAAGGCTCTTTCTTTCGCCCTTTGTGAGCTTCATAGCCTTAAGCTCTGCCTTCTTTCTCTTTGCTTCTTCCTTCTGAGCCTTTTTAAGAGCCTTCTGGTCAGCATACTGATTTGCGTCACCCTTAATACGGATGCTGGTATCCTCTTCCTTAACAAAGAAGAGAAGAACGAGCATACCGATGATCATAACAAGGGAGCCTACGATGAAAACATAGGGGAAGGAAACGGTTTCGTCTGCCTTGATTTCTGCCTTGCTGTAGCCTGCAAAAAGGGTGCAAAGAGCAATACCTATTGTACCTGCAACCATACCTACTGCCGAGCCGATACCGCCCATAAGGTTGATAATGGCGTTACCCTCTGAGCGAAGATGGGGAGGAGTAAGGTCGGGCATAAGAGCAACAACGGGTGCTCTCCAAAGTGACATTGAGAAAACAAAAAGGATAACCGTAATCATTGTAAGGGGAAGCTGAAGGCTGCCCTGAGTGTTCAGCGCAACAATGGGGATAAGTGTAAAAAGAAGTGCTGAAATGGGTGCACAGCTTACAATGAAGGGACGGCGCTTACCTAATTTTGAATGGCAGTTATCGGAAAGCTTACCGAAGGTGGGCTGAAAAATAACACCGAAGATGTTATCAAAGGTCATAATGATACCGATGAAAAGGGGTACCAGTGAAAAACCGCCCGTAGCTGAAATTGTACTCTGACCCTGAGCCTCTGCAAAGTCGCCGATCCAGGGGATTGCCTTTGCAAGTGAAGCACTCAGGTTTGTAACAAGCTCACTTTCGGAAAGAATTTTGTTAAGAATTTTTGTGATGTAGGGGTCATAAATTGCCCATGCTATTGAAGTTGCCAAAAAACCGAAGCCGGTTAATATGGTCTTTTTGACATTAAGCTTTTCTGTCTGCTGCTTTGCCATGTCAAAACTCCTTTCTTTTTACAGTTTAAATTGTGGTAAAGACAATTGTGCAAATTTTACCATCCCATAAATTATAGCTTTTAAAGCCAAAAAAAGCAAGAGAATTAATAAATTCGGCAAAGTGTACATTACTGCCTTTATTAAATTATGCAATAAGTAGAGCGTTATTAAGAAAAAATATTATTTTTCTTTCTTTTCTATATATAAATGTTATATAAAACTTGACCTACAATTTTTATTGTGGTAATATTATCCTGTAAAATTGCCGCTATATATTTTTGCGGCGGAACGGAGAATGATTAATATGAAAAAGATTTTTTCTGCAGTAATAGCTGTCTGTCTCTGCTTCACCCTTGCATTTTCATCAGTTGCAGTGGGTGTTGAAACAAACACAGAAAGCTACACCTCGTTTTCAGCAGTTGAAAAAATGTTCTTCAACATTGTTGACGACCTTATGAGCACCCTTATAAAGGCAATTGCTCATTTCATCCCCACCCCCGAAAGCTGGGACAGTGATGAAGAAGTTACCGGCTTTATGGCAGGCACCGAGGAATTCCTCAATGAGGCCACAGCCGACAAATGGCTTTTAGGCTACGATTCAAGATCCCTTCTTCCCGAAAACAAGGAGGATGTTATAGGCAAGTACTATGTTGCAGGCTCAATTGATTTTGCTCCCAAGTATGCAACAAAGGTATATGATGACCTTAAGGTAAGAACTGTTGTTCTTAACGACGGCACAGGCAGAGGCTCAGCAGTGTTCACGGTTATTGACTGCTACGGCATTGCTCTTTCCGATGTTCGTGAAATCAGAACAAGACTTTCCGCCTGGGCTGAGGAAAAGGGTATAAATTCAATTACCGTTTCCGTGCTTCATCAGCACAGTGCAATTGACACCTTCGGTATGAACGGCAATATTGTTGAAATGGTGCTTATGAATCCCTTCTTCACAATGATGAACTGGGAACCCATAAACGGTAAGAATGCCGAATATATGGAAAACCTTTTCACACAGTGTACTGACTCTGTTATGGCTGCTTTTGACGGTATGACAGAAGGCGACCTTTACCTTGGCGCTACAGATGCTTCAAAGTACACCAAAGATAAGCGTCAGCCCTATGTTCTTGACGACAGCTTCAACAGACTCCGCTTTGTTCCCGCTGACGGCAGTAAGGAAACCTGGCTTGTATCCACACCCGCTCACTGCGTAGGTAACGGTGCAGGCGGAACGGAAATCACAGGCGACTATCCCTACTATGTTGAAGAAGCTCTTCAGAACGAAGCAAATGTAATGTTCTACCTCGGCGCAGAAATGGGTACAACCCAGAACCATAACGAAGATACAGTTATCGGCTACACAGAAGTACAGGAGGGCATTGAAAACACAATCGGCTTCGGTAAGTCAATTGCAAGGGACCTTGCAGCTATAGAAGAAGAAACAAAGGTTTCACCTCTTCTTAACATCCGTTATAAGGAAATCTCTCTTCCCATTGATAACCAGGTACTTGTTGTTGCAGGCAAGGCAGGTCTTTTTGAAAACTGCGTAAAGAATGTTGACGGTGTTTACAGCGTTGTTACTGAAATCGGTTATATGGAGCTCGGTGATGACCTTGCATTTGCCGTAATCCCCGGTGAAATCGGTGCAGAGCTTGTTTACGGCGGTACACTCAAGGGTGAATTCGCATGGTCAGGTAAGGACTTCAACTATCCTTCACTTCAGGATATAGTAACTGAAACCCAGGGCGACAGAGAGCTTCAGGTTATCGGCCTTGCAAATGACCAGATCGGCTACATCGTTCCCGATAACGATTATATGCCCATGATTCACGAAGACAGCAAGAGCCTTGAATTTGTTTCACTCGGTGAAAACACTGCTTCAAGAATCGTTGCTGAATTCAACACAATGATGCTTGAAATTGAATAATGTTATCAAAAAACTCTCCGTTGGGCGGAGAGTTTTTTTGCTTACTGCTGATTTAAGGTCCGTCAAAGCTTACTGCCTTACAATTAATTATTGCATTTTATATAAAACAGTGATAGAATAGGTTTATTAACCTTAAAAAGGAGGCGTTAACTTTGGACGAAAAAGAACTTTTGCCCGAAGAGGTAACAGATGAAAATATTTCTTCTGCCGAAACAAACGCAGAAGAAACAGCCGAAGATACTGAAGCTCAGGCTGAAAAGGAGCTTTACGAGGAGCTTGAGGAGCTTAAGGATATGTTCCAGAAGGAGCTTGACGAAGCTACACAAAGAGCAGAACAGGGTGAACTAATTCAGGAGCTTTCAGACTTTGAAGAGGAATCTGACGAATATGAGGATGAAAAGCACGATATGTGTGAATGCTGCGGCGAAAAGCCCAAGGCTACCGAATTCGGTGAGGATTATGCATACTGTGAATCCTGCCGTAGCTTTATGAAGCGCTACCCCGTAAGAAAAAGCGGCATATTTATGTTCATTCTTATGATTGCAGTTTTCATTGCAACGGCTTTCACATCAATCACTGCCGTGGACGGTAATATGTACCTTCTTGAAGGCTATGCAAGTCACAACGAGGGTAAGCGTATGTCCGCAATTCAGAATTACTATTACTACCTTTCATCACTTGAAGGGGATAATGTTTCAATGAAGGCGGTAAAAAACCTTGTTGAGGACTACACCGCAACGGGATATATGTCCGATGCAGTTAAGCTTATAGAGCAGTATTATTCCGAAACTGACCTTAAAATGCCCTGGAATTATAAGTACAAGAAAATTGTTGAAGAAACCGAGCTTAACACTGCTACCTACTATGCGGTATCCGAAATTGTCTCCCCCGCTTTTTCAGGTGAGGATTTTGACCATACGGAGGTAATCTCACAGCTTGATGCACTCAGAGAAGAAACAGACGAAAAGGGAGACAGAAAGTATTCCGACCTTTTCATTGACTTCTTCACATACGAAATTATGAGAATCAAGGGGCATACCCTTGAAGAGAGACTTTCCTACCTTCTTGAAATTGATAAAAAGCACCGCGACGGCGGTGAATGGGTATACCTTCCCACTCTCTGCTCCGTTGCAGCACAGTCCGGTGACGGTGAGCTTACAGAAAAATGCTTTAACCGTCTTATGAAAATCAACAAGCAGGATTCAAACGCTTATATCGCTTATGCATCCTACTTCCGCTACCTTGAAACTCCCGAGCCGGAGAGAATGCTTGAAATTGCAAAGGAAGCTGCCGCAAACGCTTACACGAACGATGTAAGCTACAGACAGATTTATGCAGTTGCATATCTTCTTCAGGGCGAAGGTGCTCTTGCCCTTGATGAAATGAAGGCATTTATGTCCGCAGGCTCATACAATGTTTCTCAGTGTAATCTCTATGCTCTTATCGGTCTTTACAACGGCAACAAGGATATTTACAAGGAAATGAAAACTATTCTCGAAAATAACGGCTATGAAATCAGCGACCTTGTTGAGCAGTATAAGGCAAAGAAAATTACAATTGAGGAAGTACTTTCTGATAAAGGAGGCGACATCGCATGACATTTCTTTACTGTCTGATAAGATATCTCACCTTCCCCGGTGCCTATGTCAGGGCGATGTGGGAGCAGACCGTTCTCAGAAGAACAAAAACCGTGGTTGAAGATAACCGCTACCTTCGTGATGACGAGCTCAGCGGTCATGTTGAGCACGAATTTACCGAAAAGGCTCAGGGCTCCTTTGCACTTTGCTTTGTACCCTTTTTCCTTAACGCTGTGGGTATTTTCTTCCTTCTTCTTTTCCCTGCGGTTATTTCTGCAGGTGCACTGCCCGCAACAATTCTTTCAAGTATTTCCGTATGGTTTGCATTTTCCCTTTTCTGCAACAGCTTCCCCCTTATTGAGGACGCAATGAATATGATGGAAAAGGTTTACAAAAAGGGTAACATTCTGCAGAAAATAATTTATACCCCCGGTGCAGTTATATGCTATGCGGGTGCATTCCTTGAAAGATACAATATTACATTTATAATCGGCATTATCGGCATAGTGCTGATTTTCGGATGAAAATAATAAACAAAAAAACAGATGATTCCTGACGGAATCATCTGTTTTTTTTATTCTTCAGCACTCATCCCTGTAACCTTTTCAAAAACGGGCAATTCGTAGCAAGGGAAGTAGATGCCCCATTCTTCACCGCCGTATGTAAACTCAAGGATATGGTATTTTTTACAGTGCACACGGTCATAATTATCTGTTGTAAGCTTATACTGCTTGTACTCACCCTTGTTGAAGGGGGTATCCTTGTTCCAGTCGCTGAGTGTAATATGCTTTTTTACGGTTTTTATGCCCTTTATATCGGAAAGAGGAATCTCAACGCGACCGTCCATATTCACAAGGCAAAGACTGTTTCCGTCGGAAAAGACTCTGTAAATAAGGTTGTTATAGGGGGTGGTTTCAAAGCCCCTTGTCTTTGCGGCAATCTCACCGTTTTTGATTTTATAGCCGAAAGAAAGGATATCCGTTTCCGCCGTGGAATCGGGAACACCCAACTCGGCATAAATTCTGTTAACAGCAGAATCAAGTCGGGATTTTTTAAGGTTACCTTCGTCGCTTTCAAGCACAGCTTTAGCCTTTTTGTTACCGATGAGCTTGAGAATAAGATAAATTACAAAAAGTGCGCCGCTTACCCAGAAAATCCAGGGAACGTTTTCATACATACGGGCAAAGGTCATATCATCACTGTCGCCCCATGCACGGACAATTCCGCCTGCCAACAACAAACCGCCGATACCGCAGACCGCTTCTGCTATTCTGAAAATCAGGGGCAGCTTTGCCTTATCAACAAGCTCTAAGTTATCGTCAACGGCATTTTCAAAAGCTGTTTTCTGAGCCTCAGTTGTTTTTACTTTCAGTAATTCCTCACCGTTATATTGTTCGTTCTTTTTGTTTTCTGTCAGGTCAAAGCCTAAAAAAGGTTTCATTTTTACTCTCCTTTGTTTTATTGTAATATTATCATAACCTATAAAAAGAATAATTGCAATGTTAAAAATGAGACTTTTCAGAAAGGAAAAGTATGGAAGTTGAGACTTTTTGGGTCCCCAGACTACTGACTACTAAAAATTCCCGATGCGGTTGCATCGGGAATTTTTTCTTACTTAATAATGTCAGTTCCCATATAGGGTACAAGTGCTTCGGGAACGGTAACAGTGCCGTCAGCGTTCTGATAATTTTCAAGGATTGCAGCTGTTGTTCTGCCGATTGCAACACCTGAGCCGTTGAGGGTGTGAACAAGCTGTGCCTTTTCCTTGGGTCCGTTCTTATAACGGATTGAAGCACGTCTTGCCTGGAAATCCTCAAAGTTTGAGCAGGAGCTGATTTCAACATATCTGCCGTAAGAGGGCATCCATACCTCGATATCATAGGTCTTTGCACTTGAAAATCCGATGTCACCGGTGGTGAGAGCAACAACACGGTAGGGCAGACCTAAAAGCTGAAGCACTCTTTCAGCGTCGTTTGTGAGCTTTTCAAGCTCAGCATAGCTTTCTTCGGGCTTTGCAAACTTAACCAATTCAACCTTATTGAACTGATGCTGACGGATAAGACCTCTTGTGTCTCTGCCGGCGGAGCCTGCCTCAGCTCTGAAGCAAGCGGAGTATGCGCAGAAGCTCATAGGAAGCTTGTCGCCGTCAATAATATCGTCACGGTACATATTTGTAACGGGAACCTCTGCGGTGGGGATAAGGAAATAGTCGTTTGTAAGCTTGAATGCATCCTCTTCAAACTTGGGCAGCTGACCTGTACCTGTCATTGAAGCTCTGTTAACCATAAAGGGAGGGAATACCTCAGTATAGCCGTGCTCAGTGTGAGTGTTGAGGAAGAAGTTGATGATAGCTCTTTCAAGCCTTGCACCGAGACCTCTGTAAAAGTGGAAGCGTGTGCCTGTTACCTTTGCAGCGGTTTCAGGGTCAAGAAGACCAAGGTCTGCACCGATATCCCAGTGTGCCTTTGCTTCAAAATCAAACTGTCTGGGCTCACCCCAGCGGCGGATTTCCACATTTTCGCTGTCATCCTTACCAACGGGAGTTGTATCTGAGGGAACATTGGGGAATTCATACATCATTGTCTTCTGCTTTGCGGCAAGCTCGTTCTTTTCGCTGTCAAGGACCTTAACCTCTTCCTTGATAGCGTTCATTCTTGCCATAATTTCGCTGATGTCGCCGCCCTCTTTTTTTATCTGAGGAATCTTTTTGCTTGCAGCGTTCTGCTCAGCCTTAAGTGCATCAGCCTTCTGAGTGAGCTCTCTTGCTTTTTTGTCAATTTCAAGGATTTCGTCAACAAGGGCATCCATATCCTTGTTTCTTGTTTTCATTGCATCCTTAACCTTCTGAGGATTTTCTCTTATAAGCTTTATATCTAACATTTTAATAGACTCCTTTTTTCTTTATTGTAAATTTAATTGCCTGCAAGTGCCTCAAGTATGCTTGCAAGGTCGCTTTTACTGAAAAATTCAATTTCAATTGTACCCTTGTTGCCTTTCGCAACGTGAATTTCAGCTTTTCTGCCCAGTTCTTCACGGATTGCAAGCTCACATTCATCAAAATAAGGGTCACGCTTGGGGGCTTTCTTTGTTTTATCCTTATCCTTTTTGGGATTGAGAATACTTTTTACTATTCTTTCCGTTTCACGGACGGATATTTCTTTTTTGATAATTTCTTCTGCTAACTTAAGAAGTGTTTTTTCGTCTGTTATGGGAAGGAGTGTTCTTGCGTGGCCTGAGGAAAGCTTGCCTTCCTTTACCATAAGAAGTACCTTTTCGGGAAGTGCGAGAAGTCTGAGTGCATTTGCAACTGCAGGTCGGGATTTACCAACACGCTCTGCCGCCTCAGCCTGAGTGAGGGAGTAGGTATCCATCAGAAGCTTAAAGCCTTCGGCTTCTTCAATGGGATTCAGGTCCTCACGCTGAAGATTTTCAATAAGAGCGAACTCCATGGCCTCTCTGTCGGTCATTTCCTTTATGAAAACGGGCACCTCCGTAAGTCCCGCCATTCTTGATGCACGCCATCTTCTTTCACCGGCGATAAGCTGATATCCGCCGTCGGAAAGAGGTCTTACAAGCAAGGGCTGAATAACACCGTGCATTGCAATTGAATCGGAAAGCTCTCTGAGAGCTTCTTCGGTGAAGGTTTTTCGCGGCTGTTCACGGTTAGGCTCAATATCATTGATATTCACCATGGAAGAGCCTTTTTCTTCCGTGGAGTTATCAATAAACAGTGCATCGAGACCTTTACCTAAGCCGCCTTTTTTGTTCACTGCCATAATTCTTATCCTTTCGGTCGTTTATTATTCTTTTTTAGAAATTCTTTTGCAAAATCGTCATATGCCACACTGCCTTTGGAGCTCTTATCGTAATAATATACGGGCTTACCGAAGGAGGGCGCTTCTGAAAGACGGACATTTCTGGGAATAACCGAGGCATAAACCTTTTGCGGGAAAAAACGCTTTACTTCGGACACAACCTGCTGAGTAAGGTTGAGTCTGCCGTCATACATTGTCAGCAGA
The DNA here is from genome assembly GCA_045531265.1 of Acutalibacteraceae bacterium. Taxonomy (GTDB): domain Bacteria; phylum Bacillota; class Clostridia; order Oscillospirales; family Acutalibacteraceae; genus UBA6857. Next base: position 23,093 of record JAZSDP010000078.1, on the reverse strand, counting down.
ACGCCCTCTAAATCCACCATAGGATTATATAAACGCTTTACCTGTCTTACGGTATTCATAAGCTGTGAAAGACCCTCTAAGGCGTAATATTCGCACTGTATGGGCACTATAACGCTGTCCACGGCACAAAGGATGTTAACCGTTAAAAGTCCCAGTGAAGGCGGACAGTCGATGATTATAAAATCGTACTTTTCTTTAATCGGTGCAAGGGCATTTCTTATGCGGGATTCTCTGCCCTGCATATCAACCAATTCAAGCTCTGCACCTGCAAGATTCATATTTGAAGGCAATATATCAAGACCCTTGAAGGCTGTTGTGCGGATAACACTCTTAATGTCTGCACCGCCCACAATAACATCGTAAGAGGACTTGAGCACATCTCTTTTGTTAATACCGAGTCCGCTTGTGGCATTGCCCTGAGGGTCAGCGTCAACCAAAAGCACCTTGTAGCCGTAGTGACCGATTGCGGCGGCAAGATTCACTGCAGAGGTGGTTTTTCCGACTCCGCCCTTCTGGTTAACCATTGCAATAGCTTTACCCATTATCTGTTTCCTTTCTTTATAAAAACAAGGTTTTTAAACTGTGAAATCAATTATAGCACAACAAATCCGTATTTTAAAGGTCTACGGAGAAATTTTTTAAAAATGTTTCATGTGAAACTTTTTAGGGTCTAGGCCCTAGGGGCTAGGGGTTAGGGGGCAGGGTAAGTCTTAACGTCATGCAAGGATGCTTTATAATTGAAACTGTGAGGGCTCTTACTGCTTGCTTTACTCTGATTCTACGCCCCATAAAGGAATGGAAAAAGCCCTCGTTCCTTTAAACGAGGGCTTTTTCGGGGTGTGAAAGAGAAAGATATGATTATATGGAATCACCGCAAGCAGTGTTACCAACATTTATTTCCTTGGTTTTTATAGTTCTGTACATAGCTTTTTTCGGTATCTCGATCTGATATATGTAGCTTTCGCCATTATCCTTTCTTTTTATATCAGCTTCAATTCCTGCCTTTATCATAGTATCCACAGCGTGATTTATGGTGTTAAGGAAAATCTTCACATCACTGAACATACGCTTTGTGCTTCTTTTCGGTGCATCCTTCTGTAAAAGGAAAGCTTCAATAAGCTCTTCCGCCTGAGTTATATTAAGCTTTCTTTCAATTATCTTGCCGAGTATCTGAGGCATATCCTCGGGTTCGAGCTTTAAAAGTGCTCTTGCGTGGCGTTCGGAAAGACCGTTTTCAAGTATCAACCTTTTAATTTCCTCAGGCAGCGATAAAAGCCTGAGCTTATTTGATACGGTAGACGGTGCTTTGCCCAGGCGCCTTGCGACCTCTTCCTGTGAAATTGAGAAATCACGCATCAGCTTTTCTATGGCAACAGCTTCTTCAAAATAGCCAAGGTTCTGCCTTTGCAGATTCTCTATTAGTGAAAACACTGCAGATTTAAGGCTGTTTGCATCAATTACAATGCAGGGTACCGTAGTCATTCCCGCAATGCGGGATGCACGAAGGCGCCTTTCTCCTGAAACCAATTCATAGCCCTTTTCTGTTTGCCTTACGGTTATAGGCTGTAATATGCCGTTCATTCTTATGCTTATTGCAAGATTCACAAGCTCACCCTGGTCAAATACCTGACGGGGCTGATTCGGATTAGGGCTTATAAGCTCGTTGGGTATCAGAAGCACCTGACCCGCCGTTCTCGGCTTTTCTGTCATAATATCAATACTTGTAAAGGCAGAGGATTTTTCTGTACTTATCAAAAATAAAAACCTCCTTTGGCTATACAATAGCACATTAAAAGGAGGTTGTAAACAAAAACTGTTCGCCCGAAAAGCTTCTGTTTCTTTATAAAACTACATTATCTTATAGGATTCTTTGCGATTTTTGCCGAAGGGCGGGGGAATTTGGGGAGAGTAGGCGAAACTTTTTTAATAATAACAATAGTTCTTTCGCCCGTTTCCTCTAATTCAAAGGTCTTTTTATCCGCAACCTTACCGCCGAGGGTCTTTATTGCCTTTTCAGCTTCTTCAATTTCTGCTTCAGCCTTTGCACCCTTCATTGAAAGGAATGCACCGCCAACCTTTACAAAAGGAATACAGTATTCCGATAAATCCCTTAAATTTGAAACTGCTCTTGCAGTTGAAAAATCGTATTTTTCTCTGAAAACAGGGCTTTTTCCCGCTTCTTCAGCTCTTGAATGCACAACATTTGCCCGAAGGTCGATTTTATCAAGAATATCTCTTATAACATTCAGCCTTTTGTTTGTGCTGTCCATAAGTGTAATATCAAGGTCGGGTCTGGCAATAAGCATAGGTATACCGGGGAAGCCTGCACCCGTACCCACATCAATTATCTTTGCGTTCCGCGGAATATCAACGGCGGAAAAAATAGTAAGGGAGTCAACAAAATGCTTTATAACAATTTCATCAGGCTCCGTTATAGCTGTAAGGTTGATTTTCTCGTTCCATTCAACAAGATTTCTTGCATAAATATCAAATCTGTTCAGGGCTGTTTCATCAAGCTCAACACCGTAAAGGGCAGCCTTTTCCTTTAACAAGGGGAGAGAAATAAATGTGTTTTCCATTCTGTCACTTCCTTTTTGCAAGATAAATTAAAAGAACTGAAATATCAGCAGGGCTTACACCGCTGATTCTTGAAGCCTGGCCTAAATTGGCAGGGCGTATCTTATTAAGCTTTTCCTGTGCCTCCATACGAAGTCCTGTTATTTCCTTATAGTCTTCTATAAAATCTATCTTTTTAACCTCAAGGCGGCGCATTTCGTCAACCTGAGCGAGCTGACGCTTTATATAGCCTTCGTATTTTATGCTGATTTCAACCTGCTCAAAGATTTCATAGGGCAAGTCAGGTCTTTCCTTATCAAAATCTCTCAGGCTTTCATAATCAAGCTGAGGTCTTTTCAGCAGTTCAATAAGTCTGCAGCCCGTTGTAAGTGCAGATGTTCCACGTGAAACAAGCATTTCGTTTAACGCTTCAGAGGGCGGAACAGGAACAAGTGAGACTCTTTCTTTTTCCTTTTCAATGAGCTCAAGCTTTGTCTGTAGCCTCTGCCATTTTTCTTCGGATACAAGACCAACCTTATAGCCGTATTCAGTAAGGCGGATATCTGCATTATCCTGGCGGAGAATCAGGCGGTATTCTGACCTTGAGGTCATCATTCTGTAAGGGTCACTGCATCCCTTTGTTACAAGGTCATCTATAAGTGTGCCGATATATGATGATGCTCTGTCAAGAACAAGAGACTCTTTGCCTAAGATTTTCTGTGCCGCATTCACACCGGCAACAAGGCCCTGAGCCGCCGCTTCCTCATAACCGCTTGAGCCGTTGAACTGTCCCGCGCCGTAAAGACCGGGAAAGTCCTTGAATTCAAGGGTATTTTTCAGTGAAATCGGGTCAACACAGTCGTATTCAATAGCGTAAGCCGTTCTCATAACCTGAACATTTTCAAGTCCCGGTATAGTGCGAAGGAACTGAAGCTGAACATCTTCGGGCAGAGATGATGACATTCCCTGAAGATACATTTCCTCCGTATTTTCACCGCAAGGCTCAATAAAAAGCTGATGGCGCTGTTTTTCCTCAAAGCGTACTATTTTATCCTCTATAGAAGGACAGTATCTCGGACCTACACCGTCAATCTTACCGCTGTAAAGAGGGGAGCGGTGTATATTATCAAGAATAACCTTCTTGGTTTTTTCGTTGGTATATGTTATATAGCAGGGAAGCTTGTTTTCGGGCTTGTATTCCCCGTCAAAGGAGAAGGGAACAACCCTTTCGTCACCGTCCTGGCGTTCAAGGCTTGTGAAGTCAACACTTCTTCTGTTGACTCTTGAAGGTGTACCGGTTTTGAAGCGCCTTGTTGAAACTCCGAGCTTCTGCAGTGCCGTTGCAAGCTTTGTTGAAGCAAACATACCGTCAGGTCCGCCGTCATAAACCACATCGCCAACATAAATCTTACCGCCGAGGAAGGTCCCTGTTGCGAGGATAACACATTTTGCGCGGTATATTGCTTCAAGCATTGTAACAACCTGCCATTTGCCGTCGTCAGTTCTCGTCAGATCAACAATTTCAGCCTGAACAATTTCAAGGTTTTCCTGCTTTTCCATAACATGCTTCATATATTCGCTGTATCTTCTGCGGTCAATCTGTGCGCGCAGGGAGTGAACTGCAGGACCCTTACCCAAATTGAGAATACGGCTCTGGAGAGTGTTGGCATCGGCAGCCTTACCCATTTCTCCGCCGAGGGCGTCAATCTCACGGACAAGATGTCCCTTTGAGGTTCCGCCTATGGAGGGGTTGCAGGGCATATTGCCCACCCAGTCCATATTGATAGTGAACACACCAACCTTTGTACCCAGGCGTGCGGCAGCAAGACCTGCTTCAATTCCCGCATGGCCCGCACCGATTACTATAACATCATATTCCTTTGCAAAATATTTCATAAGTATAACCTTACCTTAAAACTTACTGACATTTTTTAACATCGATGTTGAAAACTTTTTCTTTTAAACGACTATGTATCAATATACGATTAATTTCAATAACAACCTGCAATCAATCATATTATTTGTGTTGCCGTTTATGATTAATTGTTATTTACACATAGTTTTACCAAAACTATGTAAGCGAATCTCTATCCCGTACGGACAACCCGTAAGGGTTGCATGCGGACACTAATGCCGTTGTATGCTCGTGGTATACCCGTAGCATCCTAAAGGGCGCTTTGCTCAGGGTGAAGAATATAAATCCGAATCCGCCTGAAAGAGTAAATTTTCACTTCCTTTCCGGCGATTCGGTCTTGAAAGGCGTCAGCCTATCGGCTACCTCATCATCCAAAAAGAAAGCAAAAATTCGCACTTTCAGGTCATAGATTTTTTATAGTGCGGATTTTTGTCAAGGCAAGGCAAAATACGCAGTAAATCCTTCACGGCTTTGCAAGTATTTTAACGAAGCATTGGCGGAAATCCGCCGATAAAAAACGGATTGGGATTATATTATTCACCCTGATTTGGCGCTCGAATGAGCCAAAGTATGTGCCCGAGCGGCATAAGCGTGTAGAAGCTTTTTTTCAGAAGAATCTGATTATAAAAGGATGAAAGTAAACAGATTTTTCTTCCTTTCTGTTGAATAGATTTTATTTGAATGTATCATTCATCATTTAAAAATTTTCTGTCAAACAGAAATGAGTTTGTGACCTGTCGTCACTTTTTGCAGCTGTTATTTTTCTTATATAGCATTATAAAGGGCTATTTTTTCAATTTCCGTGGTATTTTTCACAATATAATCCGCACCGTGCTCTCTGAACTCAGCTTCGCTGCCGTAGCCCCACAGAACACCGCAGGATTTCACTCCGGCGCCCTTTGCACCGTCAATATCATAGCATCGGTCGCCTACCATAAGCACCCTGCCTTTATCCCCGGCACCGAGCTGCTTCATCGCTTCAAGCACGAGCCCCGTTTTGGAGCTGTGGTTACTGTCGTCAATTTTAACGCCGACTATTGCATCGAACCTTTCAGTTATACCGAGATAGTCGGCAACACTGTAAATAAGGTGCTCAGGCTTGCTTGAAGCAATGCCCGTTTTAATCCCCATTTTCCTGAGAGAATCGAGAAGCTCTGCCATTCCTTCATAAAGATGGCATTCATAAATGCCCTTGACCTTATAGCGTTCACGGTATTTTTTTATATATTCTCCAACTTCTTCTTCACTGACGCCGTAATAGGTAGTGTAGCTGTAATGAATGGGCGGACCGATGAATTTTTTAAGGTCACTCATATCGGGCACCTCTCTGCCCATTTCCCTGAAGGAATATTGCAGGGATTTTATAATGCCCTCTCCCGTATCAACGACGGTACCGTCAAAATCAAAAATCACATAATCAAATTCAGCCATAGAAAACCAAGCCGATTTAATCTTACGATAAATCGGCTCCTTTCGTTAATATTAAACTTGTGCTCTTTCCTGAGCCTTCTGAAGAAATTTATCAATCTTGATTGAAAAACGCTCGTGTGTACCCTTACCGATAAGGCCTGCATTGTCGTAAGCCTCAACATCAAAGGTAGCCTTTCTTCCGTCAAAGGAGGTAAGGGTTGCAACGGCTCTGACCTCCACACCGACCGCAGTTGCGGCAAGGTGCTGAATGTTAAGAGCTGTACCTACGGTTGAAATACCTTCGGGAATAAATTCATTGCAAAGCTCACTTGCTGCCTGCTCCATAAGTGCAACCATAAAGGGGGTTGAAAACACCTCAAGAGAGCCTGAACCCATAGCTGCGGCAGTAACATCCTTTGTAACCGTAATTTTTACTTCGTGTTTTGTTCCTACGTAATCCATTTTAACCGAATCTCCTTACAAGTGAAAACAGCTTTACTCTGTTTTCGTCAAGAACTATATTTGTATCACCGTATACGGCGTTCTGTACTCTTTGTGCCGCAAGGGGAAAATCCATAAATACAACAGAGCTTTCACCCACATAACCTGTGGCAAAAACATCCTCATCACTTAAGGTGTGCTGAACAATTTCATAGTTTATCCAGCCCTTTGTTATTGCCTGAGTGGCATAAGAGAGAATCTGCATCTGGGTAAGGTCAGTTTTAACGTGCTTGAAAAGTGTATCAAGAGCATCGTTAAGCTGACTTATGGAAGCGCCCTTTGCACTTTCAATAAGAGAAGAAATAACCATTCTCTGTCTTCTTGTTCGGCTGACATCAGAGTCGGAGTCACTTTTTCTGATTCTTGCAAAAACAAGTGCCTCATAACCGTTAAGCTTTACAGCCGGGCCGTGTTCAATTGTGTGCACCGTTGTGCGGTTGATATAATTCGCCTCATACTCCTGCACCTCAACGGTAAGTCCGCCGAGAGCGTTGATAATATCAACAAAGGAAGAAAAGTCAACGGCAACATAATAATCAATATCAATTTTGAAATTCTTTTCAATTGTATCAATAAGACCTTCGGGACCGCCGTAATAATAAGAGGAGTTGATTTTATTGTATCTGTCATGACCGCCGATGTTCATATATGTCCAGGAGTCACGGAAAAATGAGGTCATATTGATTTTTTCCGTTGCCTTATTAAGGGAAACAAGAATAAGAGTGTCAGACCTGCCGCCGTTTTCCAGTGCATCGTCGGAATCAAGGCCAACAAGCAGAATATTGATAACATTCTTGCTTGAATAAAGGGTGCCTCCGTTGTTTGCCCACTGATAAAGATATTCGTTGATTGAGCCTGCATCGCTTATAGCGTTCATAAGTTCAAGCTCATCCTCGGGATATACTATCTGAGTGGTCTCATTTGTATCGGTGGTATCAGGAGAAACGGGCTGATTGCTTGTAAGAAGGTCAAGCTTATTATTAATAAATGCCATAGCTATAGCAGATAAAATTACAAATACAGTTAAAAGAAAATAAAAGTTTTTTGCTCTTCTTGCCCTGTCGCGCCAGAGAAAATCCGCAACTGTCATAGGCTTTTTTCTTTTTACTTTCTTAGCCATTTGTTCACTTCTTTCTTTTTGTACCCCGATTGAGGTATTACTGTCCGCTTTTATTAGGGTATAGGGGCTAAGGGTCAGGGGTCAGGATTTTACTAACCCACAGGCCCTTGATCCCGGATCCTCTAAACTTATCACTTACTACTTGCTACTTATTACTCTTCAGTGCCCTCTGCTTCTCCTTCTGCCTCAGTCTCAGCCTCAGCTTCATCCTCGCTCTTTCTTACAGCAATTGCGGAAACAACCTTTTCGCCTTCCTGCACCTTCATAACACGAACACCCTTTGATGTACGGGATACAATGTTAATCTGTGAAGCGGGGATTCTTATTATAATACCGTCAGAAGCAATAAGAATCAGGTCATCGTCTTCATTAACAATTGCAACACTGGCAACAAGACCGAAGCGCTCTGTATGGTAGTTGAGAACACCCTTACCGGCTCTTGACTGAAGTCTGTATTCCTCGTGCTCACTGAGTCTGCCAAGACCTGTTTCGGAAACGGTGAGAATTTTCTTTGTGCTGTCCTGACCTTCGGAAATAACGCACATTCCCACAACCTCGTCGTCCTCTTTAAGCTCAATTGCCTTAACACCTCTTGCAGTTCTGCCAATGGGGCGGCAATCGTTTTCGTTAAAGCGGATGCTCATACCGCCTCTTGTTGCAACAAGAATATCATCGTTACCGTCGGTAAGCCATACCCAGGCAAGCTCGTCGCCTTCATCAAGGTTAATTGCAATAATACCGCTCTTACGAAGGTTCTTATACTGTTCAAGGTCGGTTCTCTTGATAATACCCTTTCTTGTAACCATGCAAAGATACTTTGTCTCTTCGCCGCCGAAATCGGGCACTCTTATCATAGAGCTTATCTTTTCATCTGCTTCAAGGGGAAGGAGGTTAACAACATTCATACCCTTACTCTGCTTACTGCCTTCGGGAATTTCATAGCCCTTAAGGCGGTACACCTTTCCCTTTGTGGTAAAGAACATAATAAAGTCGTGGCTTGAGCAGGTGAACATTGTTTCTGCAACGTCCTCTTCTCTTCTTGTCATACCCTTAACTCCTCTGCCGCCACGTCTCTGGAGAGAATATGCCTCAACGGGCTGACGCTTGATATAGCCAAGGGTTGTAAGAGTATAAACACATTCCTCTTCGGGAATAAGGTCTTCAATATCAACCTCACCGCTGACAGTTGCAATTTCCGTTCTTCTTTCGTCGCCGAATTTATCTGCAATTGCCATAGCTTCTGTTTTTATAATTTCAAGCACCTTGCCCTCGGAAGAAAGAATTTCCATAAATTCTGCAATCTTAGCCTTAAGAGCAGCGAGTTCTTCTTCAATCTTTGTTCTTTCAAGACCCGTTAACTGTCCGAGTCTCATTTTAACAATGGCATCAGCCTGAACATCTGTCAGCTCAAAGCGGTCAATAAGTGCCTGTTTACCGCTTGCCTGGTCCTTTGATGCACGGAGAATTGCAATAACCTCGTCAATAAAGTCAAGGGCAATCATAAGACCTTCCAGAATATGGGCTCTTTCCTGAGCCTTTTTAAGGTCGTAGCGTGTTCTTCTTACAATAACCTCTTCCTGGAACTTGATGTAATGGTCAAGCACTTGCTTTAAGGTGAGAATCTTCGGCTCACCGTTAACAAGGGCAAGGGTGATAATACCGTAAGAAATCTGAAGCTGTGTGTATGAGAAAAGCTGATTTAAAACAACCTGAGGGTTAGCATCCCTTTTAAGGTCAACAACAAGTCTCATACCCTCACGGTTGGAATAGTCATTGATATCGGCAATACCTTCAATTTTCTTATCCTTAACAAGGTCTGCCATAGCTTCAATAAGACGACGCTTGTTAACCTGATAAGGAAGCTCTGTTACAACAATTGAAAATCTGCCGTTTTTGTTTTCCACAATTTCCGTTCTTGCACGGACAACGATTTTACCGCGGCCCGTTGCATATGCAGCTCTGATACCGGCTCTGCCCATAACAATACCTGCCGTGGGAAAGTCAGGACCCTTGATGAACTGCATCAATTCGTCAAGCTCTGCTTCGGGATTGTCGATATAATAGCACATACCCTCAATAACCTCACGGAGATTGTGAGGGGGAATGTTTGTTGCCATACCTACGGCGATACCTGTTGAGCCGTTTACAAGCACATTGGGAAAGCGTGAGGGCAGAACGGTGGGCTCCTTGAGTCGGTCATCGTAGTTGGGAGCAAAGTCAACGGTGTCCTTATCAATATCAGTGAGCATCTCCATAGAGATTTTGCTCATTTTACTTTCTGTATAACGATAAGCAGCAGGGGGGTCACCGTCAACGGAGCCGAAGTTACCGTGACCGTCAACAAGGATGTATCTTGTTGAGAACTTCTGTGCAAGACGAACCATTGCATCGTAAACCGATGCGTCACCGTGGGGATGGTATGAGCCGAGCACGGAGCCTACGGTATCGGCACACTTACGGTATGCCTTTTCGGGATAAAGTCCGTTTTCGTGCATAGTGTAAAGAATACGGCGGTGAACAGGCTTCAGACCGTCTCTTACATCGGGAAGTGCACGGGAAGTGATAACTGACATTGAATAGTCAAGGAAGGACTTTCTCATTTCCTTATTAAGGTCAACATCAATTATTGTTTGGTTTTCATAGTTTAAATTTTCCATTTTATCACCTACAACATAGAATGCAAAATGCAAAGTGCAAAGTGCAAAATTTTGGTCTAACTTAAGGTTTTATATTCATTTTGTATGAATCGCAGTGCCGTCCCTGAAAGGGAAGGGGGACCGCTTGCGGTGGAAGGGTTATCACGGCGACCCGATACATAATTTTAAACATGGTATAGAAGTAATTTAAAAATTTACTTTTTCAGCTTCAACATTATCTGTTCAAGCTCTTCTTTTTTAAAATGCTTTTTCATTAAAAACTGAGCATCATAATTTTTGAAAACTATAAATATAAAGTTCTTGTACTCTTTATATTCTGCTACTTCATCTAAAGGAAACTCTTTTTCATATTTTCCTTTGAAATTTTCATCCGGATTACGGGTTATTTTTATTCTGTCTTCAAACAACTCAAATGTTGTTGACCTTTTCAGCAATTTATTATCTGAATTTTTTTGTTTCAAATAAGCGGAAAGATTCATAACAATGAAAGGAATAAGAAAAATCAGAAGTAAATTAGCTGAAACAAATACCAAATCAAGAAATATCCATATTCCGCAGAAAACGAGGATAAGTGCAATTATAAAAAGCATTTTCGGGGATAATTTTTTAAACTTGGGTACTTCTTTTTCAATGGTTTTAAGGTCTTCCTTTGTAAGACAGAATGTTACGGAAAGCAAACTCATTTTTTTCTGCCTCCCTTTGTTTTATCAATATATCTTTCACCGAATTTTTCTTTAAGGACAACTGTAAAAGCCTCTGAATTTTCTTTTGATTTTGAAAATATAATTGGCTGTGCATCCTTAGCAACAATGAAAGAAATTGATTTTTCTCCTTCAATTACCGCAACAAATTCATCGTAGTAATAATTTGAAGAACAAAAATCTCTTTTAAAAAGAATATCTTCCTGTCTTAAAATAATTTCCTTATTTTGTTCCTTCTGCGTAATGAAAAGCTTTGATGCAGTTTGTCTAAGATGTATTTTACTATAAAGATGAAAGTACAAAACAGAAAGACAGCCGCACAAAAAAGTAAAGAATAAAAGATATCCTTTGTAAAAATCGTCATTGCTGTTTGTCATTTCAAAAATATTAATAGCAAATGAAATACAGATTGTAGAAACAAAACAAATCAGATAATTCTTTTTGTTTTTGACGGAATATTGCGAGAGATAGAAATTCATTCCTTCATAAATGCAGGGGTAATCATCTTTATATGAAAATATTTTTTCATCCAATTGTTATCACCTCTGAAAATATTTTGAGTTTGTCAATAAAAGACCCATCCGACGGCAGAGCCGCCACCTTCCCTTTCAGGGAAGGCTTTATAGTGGCTTCCCTGAAAGGGAATTCCCCTGTTAGGGGAAATGTCAGCGCAAGCTGACAAAAGGGTGCCCGTTCGCGGAGCGAAAGCTGTCGCAACCGCAGGTTGTGACTGAGGGGTCATTTTCTTATTTCTTACTATTTATATCATCCTGTATTTGTCAGCAAACAAATTCTCAATCAGATTCTTTATCATCCCGTACTGCTCCCCTGTGAGGGCTCTTTTTGGGATAATTAAAATATTGTTGGTTGTGAAGGTAAAATAGAAATAACCTTCCGTTTCTACGGCGGACATAACCTTGTCAAAGCCGTAATGCTTTTCCGAGTAGCTTTTTGAAAATTCGTCGGGGTGAGTATTCACCACAAAATGGTCGGAGTAAAAGTCAACATACATCTTCTTTTTAAGAAGAAGGGATTTTTCCTCCATTTCCTTTGTCTCTCCCGTGCTGACCGTCAGATAAGCCGTTACGGAAATTGCAAAAATCATTAAATACATGGGAACGGAAACAAAATCCGAATCGACAATTACAAAGCCCGAAAAAACAGCAATAAGAATAATTGCAAAAATCAGGTTTTTTAATTTTGAAGCAATTACGCTTTTTCTGGCCAGCTTTTTGTAAATCTTAAAGTCCTCGGGTGTAAGGTAATATTCAAGAGAAAAATGCTTCATCAGAAATTTCCTCCTTCATATTCGTATTTTTCACCGAGACAGCCCCTTAAAATAAAGGTGAGCTTTTCGTATTCACCCTTTTCAATACCGTGCCTGAAAATTGAAACAGGAAGTGCATTTGTGTCAATAATAACCGTCAGCACACCGTTTTTCTCGTGGGCACAGAGTATCTCGTCATAATAATAGCTGCCCTTGCCGAAGGGGGTTGTGTATTCCAGTCTGTCTTCAAAAAGCACAAGCTGCTTTCTTGCATCGTCGGGGCGGAAATTTGCTCTTACCGTCTGCTTTATAACGCTGTTTTTAACTATACTGAAATATGCAATCACTGACATAACCGCACCGAAAACAGGTGTTGCCGCAATGAAAAAGGGATCAGCCTTCATTAAAACCATAATGGCAGAGGTTATGATAATTTCTGTGAGCATTATCATAAACATTTTGAATATATTCTTTTTTGTCAGAACACCGAATTTTTTTTGCCACACCTTCACACTCTCCCCGAAGGCGTGGGGGTTTTCCTTATAAACAATTCCGTATGGTGTCATTTTTTTATATCAAGTCCTTATATTTATTAGCTGTGCTTAAGAATCAAATGCAAAATGCAAAGTGCAAAATGCAAAATTAAGGGTCGCTTCGCTCCGAATAATATCCGTTTCAGTAATATTCAAAAGCAAAGCATTCTCCGCCGTTTAAGGCATATTAAAACTCAACATCGAAATCACAGCTTAATTCTGCGGGAAGAAGCTATTTTTTTATTACACTTTCCCCGCAATTGCGAATTGAGAATTGTGAATTGAATTAAACGTCCAGATTCTGAACATATCTTGCGTTCTTTGTGATGAAGTCACGGCGGGGCTCAACCTGGTCACCCATAAGGATTGAGAAGGTTTCATCGGCCTGAATTGCATCTTCAAGAGTAACACGCAGCATAATTCTGTTTTCCGGATTCATTGTGGTTTCCCAGAGCTGTTCAGGGTCCATTTCACCAAGACCCTTGTAGCGCTGAATGTCTGCGCCGGGCATTTCAGCCATCTTTCTGTCTCTTTCCTCGTCGGAATAAGCATATTCGTGCTTTTTGCCCTTAGAGAGCTTATAAAGAGGGGGCTGTGCAATGTAAACAAAGCCGCCGTCAATAAGGGGTCTCATATAACGGAAGAAGAAGGTGAGAAGCAGGGTTCTGATGTGAGCACCGTCAACGTCGGCATCGGCCATAATAACAACCTTGTGGTAACGGAGCTTGTTTACATCAAAATCCTCATTGAAGCCTGCACCCAGAGCCGTTACAACGGGAAGAAGCTTCTCGTTGGAAATAACCTTATCGGGTCTTGACTTTTCAACGTTGAGCATTTTACCCCAAAGAGGAAGAATTGCCTGAATTGTTCTGTCTCTGCCTTCCTTTGCAGAGCCGCCCGCAGAGTCACCCTCTACGATGTAAATTTCTGTTTTTGTGGGGTCCTTTTCCGTGCAGTCGGCAAGCTTACCGGGAAGAGAGTTAGATTCAAGGGGTGACTTTCTTCTTGCGGCTTCTCTTGCGCGTCTTGCGGCTTCTCTTGCCCTTGAAGCATCAAGAGATTTTGAAACAATAGCCTTTGCAACGGCAGGATTTTCTTCAAAATAGTCTGTGAGCTTGTTATAAACCGTAGTTGAAACAAGCTTTGTGATTTCCGTATTACCTAATTTTCCCTTGGTCTGTCCTTCAAACTGAGCCTCGGTGAGCTTAACGGAAATTACTGCAACAAGACCTTCACGGCAGTCTTCACCTGTGAGCTTTGTATCAGCGTCCTTGATATAGCCGTATTTCTTGCCGTATTCATTGAACACCTTTGTAAGGGCAGTTTTAAAGCCTGTTTCGTGGGTACCGCCGTCAACAGTGTTAACATTGTTGGCATAAGAGAAAATTCTCTCCTTATAGCCGTCGTTATACATAAGAGCGATTTCCGCACTTCTGTCACCGTCAACTGCAGAAAAATGAATAACCTTTTCGTGTACGGGTGTAAGACCGTAGCTTTCGCCTATATGCTCAACAAATGAGCCGAGACCGCCCTGATAGCAGAAAACATCCTCTACTATATTTTCCTCGTCACGCTTATCTGTAAGAGTGATTGAAAGACCTGCATTAAGGAAAGCGGATTCACGAAGGTGAGTTTTAAGTGTTTCATAATCGTATACTGTTGTTTCCTGGAAAATGAGTGAGTCGGGCTTGAAGCGGATGAATGTACCCGTTTCATTTGTATCACCGATTACAGTAAGGTCAGTGCAGATGTTACCTCTTTCAAAGCGCTGATGGTGTATGTGACCGTTCTGTGAAACCTCAACCTCCATCCATTCGGAAAGGGCGTTAACAACAGATGAACCAACACCGTGCAAACCGCCTGATACCTTATAACCGCTGCCGCCGAACTTACCGCCTGCGTGAAGCACTGTAAGAACAACGGTAACTGCAGGAAGACCCTGCTGTTCATTGATACCGACGGGAATACCACGGCCGTTATCTCTTACGGTAATAACATCACCGGGGAGAATTTCAACCTCAATGTGGGTACAGTAGCCTGCAAGAGCCTCGTCAATTGAGTTATCTACGATTTCATAAACAAGGTGATGAAGACCTCTGGGGCCTGTTGAACCGATATACATACCGGGTCTTTTTCTTACAGCCTCAAGACCTTCAAGAACCTGAATCGCATCGGCGGTATATTCCTCCGTTACAACAGTGTTCATGGTTTCAATAGATTCCTCTGTGTTTATAATTTCCTGATTTTCAGCATTAGCCTGAACCTGATTTTCATCCATGGCTGATACCTCCGTTTCATTTTTTACAAGTTAAATATTCAATTCGCAATTCTCAATTCTCAATTATTTTGCAAATTAAAGAATTGCTGTTACGAAGATTTTTTAAAAATAAAATTAAATAAGACTATAATTTTGCTGCGGATATATTATTTGTTACAATATCCATTTTTGTAAACTCGGCGGTTTCGTTTTTCCTGTTGCTTCACAACTTCCCCTCAATTGCGAATTGAGAATTGGAAATTGAGAATTGAATCAGTATCCTTCTTCCGTTCTCTTAAGAAGAGTTGAAGTTGATATCTGCGAAAGGTAAACAATATTTCTGCCGTCCTTTTCACGGCACACAATGAAGCTTTTGGGAAGCTCATAGGAAACCTCCCTGATTCTGCCTTCCTTCTGCGCTATAGCAAGGTAATCCCTTGTCTTTTTTGCAACAGTGGTGCTGTCAAGGTCAAAAATACCTATTATTTCATCGTGGGTTATTACTGTGTTCTGACCGAGATGGAGATACATAATTTCCTCCGGAAAAATTCGGAATTCGGAATTCGGAATTCGGAATTAAATTCCAAATTAAACGGATTCTTAAATCCGAAGCATATCAATTTTTTTTATTAACTTAAATGTAATAAATTTCCGAACAATATAAATTTGGCGGAATAACGGGTTATTCTTTTATAAAACTCTCCCCGCAATTGAGAATCGGGCATTGCGAATTGCGAATTCATATACACGCTCCGCCCTGCACCTGAAAACTCTTACCGAACTTCAGATTCTGCACCGTAGTCGGGTCACAGCAGGTGATGAATACCTGCCAGTCCTTTATATGGTTAAGGATATAGTTCTGTCTGCCCGTGTCAAGCTCACTCATAACATCGTCCAGAAGTGCAACCGGCTGTTCACCTGAAAAATTTCTTATAACTGCCGCTTCTCCGAGTTTGAGAGAAAGTGCCGCAGACCTCTGCTGTCCCTGAGAGCCGTAGGAGCGGGCAGGCAGGGAGTCAATAAGAATTGAAAGGTCGTCTCTGTGAGGACCTACTGAGGTAAAGCCTGTCACAAGATCATTTTTTCTTGACTGATAAAGCTGATTTTTCATATTATCATATAATTCCTGCTTGCTTTCACCGTAAACCACGGTCTGCTGATCATATGATATTTTCAGCTTTTCTCTGCCCGAGGAAAGTCCCGAATAAATTTCATCTGTGTATTCGGACAGCTTATTTATATAGCCTATTCTCTGCCTTATGATTTCCGAAGCAAAAAAAGCAATTCTGTCTTCCCATACATCAAGGGTATCATAAAGCTCGGAATGGTACTGAATATCTTTAAGTAAAATATTTCTCTGTGCAATTGCTTTGTTGTACTGTGAAAGAGTTACGCCGTATTTCGGCTTTAACTGACTTATGGCAATATCAAGAAAGCGCCTTCTTTCATATGGACCTTCCTTTACAAGAGAAAGATGATCGGGAGAAAAAACAACACTTAAAAATTCACCCATAATCTGAGATGAGCTTTTCATTTTAATGCCGTTAAGGATAAATTTTCTTCCTTCTGAGATTTCAAGTGAAGCGCTCTGCTCCCTTTCACCTGCATAAAAGTCCAGATAAAGGTTAGCCTTATTTTTATTGAAGCCGATAAGCTCACTGTCCTTTGAGCCTCTGAAGGAACGGCAGCCGGTAAAAAGCCATATACTTTCAAGAAGATTGGTTTTTCCCTGAGCATTTTCGCCGTAAATTATGTTTATCCCTTCACAAGGGTCAAGGTAGGCATATTCTATATTGCGGAAGTTTTTCACTTCAATGTGATTAACATTCATAACAATCCTCTTTGCAATTCTCAATTCGCAATTATAATCAAATTGAACAAATTGAAAATCCGAAACTTTTATTTTATTACAATAAAAAATTATTTGATTTATATTATATTTTTCATTTAAATTCTGTATTAAAAAATCAATAAAAACATAAATTTGGCGGAATAACGGGTTGTTCTTTTATAAAACTTTCCCCGCAATTGAGAATTGTGAATTGTGAATTGATAATTGTTAAAACTGTTTTTCAATTCTGTAAACAACTCTCTCAAACTCAAAAGTGTCGCCCTCATAAAGCTTTTTACCCCTTGAGGTGCAGATTTCACCGTTGACCTTAACAAGCTCATCCTGTATAACCCATTTTGCCTGACCGCCGGTACCGACAGCCGAAGCATATTTGAGTGCATTGTCAAGACGGATGTTTTCTGTTGTTATTTTTACAATTTTTTCTTCTTTTTTCGGCGGCTGCTTCACCGTAACTTTAATTTTCATAATTTATCAACTCTTTAAATGTAGTATTGCGGAGCGACGGGGGTGTCGCTCCCTACTTATTTACTTATTACTGACTACTCATATACGCACGGGCAGAACAAGGAAGAAGAAGCTATCTCCCTCTAAGGGTGCGAAGGTAATGGGCTGATTTGCGCTTGACATTTCAATTTTGATTTCATCAACATCGCAGGCCTTGAGGCAGTCAAGAACAAATCTGTTATTAAAGCCTATTTCAATGTTACCGCCTTCAATATCAGCAACCATTTTATCGTTAGCCGTACCTATGGCAGTAACCGATGAAAACTTCATAATTCCGTTTTCAACAACACAGCGTACGGGGCTTGATTTATCCGTAATAATAAGTGATGTTCTTTCAATACATTCAATAAGATTTCTTGTAGGAACAATAATTCTTGTTGCGTATGTCATGGGAATTGCTGATTTATAGTTAAGAAAATTACCCTCAAGAAGGCGTGAAACAATTTCGTATTCGTTTATTTTGAAAATGATATGTCTGTCGCCGACTCTTATCTCAATTTCACCTTCATCATCACCTGAAAGCTTTGTGATTTCATTAAGAGTCTTTGCGGGAACAACAAAGGAAAGCTCGCCGTTTTCCTCTGCGTTGTAGTCAACATCCTCGCGTCTTACGGCAAGTCTTGCACCGTCAACGGCAACAAGAACAATTCTTCCCTGAGTAATTTCAAACTTAACGCCGGTATGAACGGGATTTCTTTCACCTGTTGAAACGGAGAAAATGGTCTTTCTTATCATATCCTTAAGAATGGACTGCTTTATTTTAACGGGTGAAAACTTTGAAAGTGAAGGAAGCTCGGGATATTCATCTGCAGAGGAGCCGATAATTGAATATTCCGTTTCACCGCTTTTAATTTTACAGATGTTTCTGTCGTCCCATTCAATTGAAACAACATCCTCGGGTACCATTCTTAAAATATCGCAAAGGTTCTTTGCATTAAGAACAACTCTGCCGCTGTCCGTTGTTTCTGCATTAAGCAGCACAACTGAGCCTACCTCAAGATCGTAGCCTGTAAGCTTTACCTTGCCTTCACCTGATTCAATAAGAATACCTTCAAGTGCGGGTATGGTCGATTTACTTGAAACAGTTCTCTGGATATTCATACAGACCTTTGAAAGCTCTGCGCTGTCACAAATGATTTTCATAAAAAAACCTCCGTTTTAACGAATAAACAAATTATTAATTATAGTAGTAGTAGTAGATGGTGTTGAAACTGCGGAAAAGTAAAGAAAAGTGAGATTTTAAGCCATTTTCAGACCTTTTGTTACTGTTTAATAAAATGTTGAGAATTTTATCTTTTCAACACACACTTTTTATCAATGTGGATAAAGTTGAAAACTTTATGTGGAATGTTAAATAAAGTGTTGAAAAAAGTCGTTATTGTTCACCGATATTTTTGATGATTTCTTCAACGGTGTTTTTCAGTGCAACATCCTTTTCAAGCTTTAATTTGATTTCCTTAAGTGCATAAATAATTGTTGAGTGGTGTTTATTGCCGAACTCATTACCTATTGCTTTAAGTGAAAGACCCGTTACCTCAGCAACAATATAAATTGCAACCTGCCTTGCAAGGGAAATGTTTGAATTTCTCTTGTCTGAGCGGATATCGGCGGGGGTAACGTCAAAGGTGCGAGAAACCTCGGTAATGATATTTTCAACCGTTACGGGTAAGGGCTGATTATCGTTAATAATATCGCTTATAGCCTTTTTGGCAACTGCCACGGTGGGCTTTGTTGACTCTACCTCTTCATATGCCTTGATTTTCTTTACAATACCCTCAAGCTGACGGATATTTTTCTTTATGTTTTCGGCAACATATTTTATAATTTCATCGCTGAGATTAAGGTTCAGGTCCTCAGCCTTCTTTTTTACAATTGCCATTCTTGTTTCAAGGGTGGGGGGCTGAATATCTGCAATAAGACCCATTTCAAAACGGGTTCTCAGTCTTTCCTCAAGAATCATCATTTCCTTCGGGGGACGGTCTGAGGTAAGAACAATCTGACTGCCGTTTGAATTAAGGGCGTTAAAGGTATGGAAGAATTCCTCCTGAGTTGTTTCACCCTTTGCAATAAACTGAATGTCGTCAACTAAAAGAACATCGCAGTTTCTGTATTTTTCGTGGAAGGCGTGGGTGTTGTGGTTACCGATGTAGTAAACAAGCTCGTTGGTGAAAAGCTCACCGCTTGTATAAATTATGTTTGCCTTGGGGTTGTTACTTTTGATTTCGTTCATAATGGCCATCAACAGGTGGGTTTTTCCAAGACCCGAGTGACCGTAAATGAAAAGGGGATTATATGCCTTGCCGGGCTTTGCTGCAACATTTAAGGCTGCGGCGTGTGCAAACTTATTTGAAGGACCGATGATGAAATTATCAAAGGTGTAATCATATTCATTTGAAATGCTCTGAGGAACCTCTTCCTTTATAAGGTCGTTTGGAACAACATATTCAATTTCAACGGGAAATCCTAAAATATTTTCAAAGGCAAGAGGTACGATATGAGCAAATTTATCCTGAATAATTTTCTTTTTGAAATCACTGATTGAAAGGTATACCTTATCATTTTTAAAGTCCACAAATTCTAACGGACTGAGCCATACGTTGTATGCAACTTCCGTAACAAGACATTTGATTTCGTCTCTTACTATTTCCCATACTTCTTTGAATGAATCCATAATTTACCTCCTTTGTAACATTTACAAATTCGGAATTCGGAATTCGGAATCCGGAATTATTTCCGAATTGAATGAATTCTTAAATCCGAAAAATTCTTCTTGATTTTTAAGCAGATGTATAATAATATATAAATATATAAAATAAATAGACTTAAATATAATTATACTATTAAATAATATCACACCTTATATTGTAGCATATTATATTTTTACTTTCAAGTATTTTATAAAAGAAAAAACAGCAAAGTACCGAAAAACGGACTCAAAAAGGGGTAATTTTCCTCTTTCAATAAAAAAATGTTATGTTATACTAAAAATAAAAAAAGGCTATATACCGCCTTTTTGACAAAATAAGAGGATTTATAAATGAGATACGAGATTAAAAACAGTGACATTATTTTAAAAGACATAAGCTGTCTTAACATAAAGCTCTGCCTTTTCTGCGGTCAGGCATTCCGCTGGACAGAAAATGCTGACGGCAGCTTTCACGGTACGGTGAAAAATAAAAGCGTTGATATTTATCAGAACGAAAAGGAAATCATTTTCCGTAACACCGATGAGGAAACCTTTAAAAACCTATGGGCTCCTTATTTCGACCTTGACAGAGATTATGCCGCACTTTGCGAAAAAATCAGCGAGGACAGATATATAAGTGAAGCCACGAAGGAATATTACGGCATAAGAATTCTCCGTCAGGACTCCTGGGAGGCTCTCTGCTCCTTTATAATTTCGCAGAACAACAATATTCCCCGTATAACGGGCATAATTTCAAGGCTCTGTGAATTTTTCGGTGAAAAAACTGAAAGCGGTGACTATACCTTCCCCACCTACGAAAGGCTTTCGGGTCTTACCGTTGACGACCTTGCACCGATTCGGGCAGGCTTTCGCAGTAAATATATCCTTGATGCGGCACAGAAGCTGACTTGTGGCGAAATTTCACTTACTGAAATAGAAAAAATGCCTATTGAACAAGCCCGTCAGGAGCTTATGAAAATTAAGGGCGTAGGTGCAAAGGTTGCAGAATGTACCCTTCTTTACGGCTTCGGCAGAATGGAAGCTTTTCCCGTTGATGTGTGGGTAAAAAGGATAATGGAAGAGATGTACGAAAACGGTCTTCCCGAATGCACAATTGGTGTTGAAGGCATCGCTCAGCAGTACCTTTTCCATTGGAGAAGAAATTTAAAGTAGTCAGTAGTCAGGTTGGAGGTAGCAGTGAGGCAGACGCTCCCTCCGTCACGACAAGGTCGTGCCGCCTCTTTTTAAAAAAAGAGGTGTCGGCTCCGCCGGCAGAGGGAGCGCCCCTACGGCTCAATTGAGCTTTCAGGTTAAATAATCCCGCAGCTCAGAATAAGAAAGGATGTAAAATATGACTAAAAAACAAAGAGCTCTTTTTTGTGTTGAGGCTCTGGAAAAGGAATACCCTGAGGCAATCTGCTCTCTTACGGCGTCTGATCCTCTTGAGCTTCTTATTGCAACAAGGCTTTCGGCACAATGCACAGATGCGAGAGTAAACCTTGTAACTCCCGCACTTTTTAAAAAATACCCGACTCTTGAAAGCTACTGTGAAGCCGAAATTGAAGACATAGAAAATATCATCCATTCCTGCGGCTTTTACCGTGCAAAGGCTAAGGACATAAAGGGTATTGCAATTATGCTGCGGGACGAATTCGGCGGCAGGGTGCCCGATACAATTGAGGAGCTGACACGCCTTCCCGGTGTGGGCAGAAAAACGGCAAACCTTATTGTGGGCGATGTTTACGGCAAGCCTGCCGTTGTGGCGGATACTCACCTTATAAGAATCACAAATCTTTTAGGTCTTGTTGCTACAAAAGACCCGAAAAAGGTTGAGTTGGAGCTGAAAAAAGTTTTGCCACCTGAAAAAAGCAACGACTTCTGCCACCGTGCCGTGCTTCACGGCAGAGCCGTCTGTGTTGCAAGACGTCCGAAGTGTGAGGTTTGCTGTATGGCGGAGGTTTGCAAAGGGAAAAAGCAGTAAGGACAATTTTCAATTCTCGATTCTCAATTTTCAATCGCGGGGGATGTTTAATTAAACAGATAAAACTTCCCGACGAGTTTACCGCTATTTTTGTAGCGGTCGACGTCCACGGCGACCGAAGACTCAATTCTCAATTGCGTGGGATATTTTATTAAACAGATAAAATCTTTCCGCCGAGTTTGCCGCCATATTTGTAGCGGTCGACGCTCACGGAGACATATTAGATTTTTATATTATTTCTTATATTGACAATATAGTATTTTTTATATATAATTTAGTTATAATATAACTATAAGGAGATGATACTATGAATATCAGACCTTCTGCAAATATAAGGCAAAACTATAACGAAATAGCAAATCTTTGCCGTGAAAGTAAAGAACCTATTTATCTTACAAAAAACGGAGAAGGTGATTTAGTAGTAATGGATATTGAATCATTTTTCCGAAGAGAAAAAATGCTTGCACTTCGTGAAAATCTTATCAGTGTAGAAGAAGACAGACTTGCAGGAAGAAAAGGCTGCAGCATCGATGAGCTTGACATTTTTTTAAATGATATGATAGGAGAATAACAGATGAAATATGATGTTATTATTTCCGAAAAGGCTAAACAACAGCTCGCAATTCATATTTCGTTTATTGCAAATGTTAATAAAGAAAGTGCAATCAAAACAAAAAATCTCATTATTGAAAGAATGAGATCATTGGAAAAAATGCCGGAGAGATATCCTTTTTTTGATGAAGATTATATTCCTAAAAACAAATATCATAAAATGTTTGTAGAAAATTGGTATCTTATCATTTATCAGATAAGAGATAATACCGTATTTATTGATTATATAATTGATTGCCGACAGGATTATAAATGGCTGATAAAATAATAAAACAAAAAGCCGCAGAAGGGCGGCACTTCATAAGGATGTTAAGCCTTAAAATTCGCTATTTTTGAGCATAACTGTGTTAAAAATGCTCGAAATCCGGCAAGGACTTCTGCGCTTTTCGCCTTGTTCTGCATCAAAACTATCTGAATTTTAAGGTGCTAAGCAGTTTTTATTGAGATATTTTTCGTTTAAAGGAAATGATAAAACTCCCGTAATACTCGCGTATTTCGGGAGTTTTTCGTAATGTTTAAGCGGAAAAGAGCCAATAAAAAC
>JAZSDP010000054.1:0-2957 GCA_045531265.1 Acutalibacteraceae bacterium | reverse complement strand
AGACATTTTTTCACCACCTAAATTCAAAAATTATTACCAAACAAATGCAAGCACTTCGCCGCCGATTTTTTCGGCTCTTGCCTTTTTGTCTGTCATGATACCCTTTGATGTGGATACAATTGCAATACCAAGGCCTTTAAGGACTCTGGGAAGTTCATCGCGACCTGCGTAAACTCTGAGGCCGGGCTTAGAAACTCTCTGAAGACCTGAAATAACCTTTTCTTTATTTGCGCCGTACTTGAGGGTAATGTGAATCATGCCCTGCTTTCCGTCATCTATGATCTCATAGCTTTTGATGTAACCTTCCTCAAGAAGAATGTCTGCAATAGCCTTCTTCATGTTGGAAACGGGAACATCAACTGTTTCATGCTTCGCTGAGTTAGCATTACGGATTCTTGTAAGCATATCAGCAATAGGATCTGTGATTTGCATGAGTAAACCTCCTTTTCCAAAGCTTAATAATTACCAGCTTGCCTTCTTAACACCGGGAATCTGACCCTTGTACGCAAGTTCTCTGAAGCAGATACGGCAGATTCCGTACTTTCTGAGATATGCATGAGGTCTTCCGCAGATTTTACATCTGTTGTAGGCTCTTGTGCTAAACTTAGGTGTTTTCTGCTGTTTTAAAACCATTGCCTTTTTAGCCATTTTTCAATACCTCCCCTTAGCTTCTGGTAAAGGGCGCACCCATAAGAGTTAAGAGTTCGCGGCCCTCTTCGTCAGTTTTTGCTGTAGTAACAAATATAACGTCCATACCTCTGATTTTATCGATTTTATCATATTCGATTTCAGGGAATATAAGCTGTTCTTTGATACCCAGGGAATAGTTACCTCTGCCGTCGAAAGCATTGGGATTAATTCCTCTGAAGTCTCTAACGCGGGGAAGTGCTACGTTAAAGAGTCTGTCTATAAACTCGTACATCTTTTCGCCACGGAGTGTAACCTTGACGCCGATGTTCATACCCTGTCTGAGCTTAAAGTTTGCGATTGACTTCTTTGCCTTTGTAACAACGGGCTTCTGACCTGTGATGATTGCAAGGTCATTTAACGCTGCATCGATAACCTTGGGGTTGTCTTTAGCTTCGCCAAGTCCGATGTTGATAACAATTTTATCAATCTTGGGAATTTGCATTGTGCTCTTGTAACCGAATTTCTTCAGAAGAGCGGGAGCAACTTCATTTGTGTAAAGAGTTTTCATTGTTGACATTGCACTTTCCTCCTTTCAATTAATCATCAAAATTCTCGTTACACTTCTTGCAAACGCGAACCTTGCCGCCTTTTTCAAGAACTGTGTAACCGATTCTGGTAGGCTTGCCGCACTTCTTGCAGATGTGCATTACATTGCTGATATTAAGCGCAGCTTCCTGCTTTATAATACCGCCTGCTTCGCCCTGTCTGCGAGGCTTCTTGTGCTTTGTAGCCATGTTTACACCCTCAACGATTACTCTACCATTTTCATGGTCTACGCTGAGAACCTTACCTTTTTTACCCTTTTCGTTACCGGAAACTACGATAACCTGGTCATTCTTTTTAATGTGATTGAATTTCATTAAGCGCACCTCCCAATCAGAGTACTTCGGGAGCGAGAGAAAGTATCTTCATGTATTCGTGATCACGAAGTTCTCTTGCAACCGGTCCAAAAATACGTGTTCCTCTGGGGTTCTTATCTTCTTTAATGATAACAGCGGCATTTTCATCAAACTTGATGTATGTTCCGTCAGCTCTTCTTACGCCCTTAACGCTGCGTACGATAACAGCCTTTACAACATCACCCTTCTTAACCATACCGCCGGGAGCTGCTTTCTTAACAGAAGCAACTATTACATCACCAATGTTGCCATATCTTCTAAGGGAACCGCCCAATACACGGATGCACATAAGTTCTTTTGCACCTGTATTGTCAGCAACCTTAAGCAGAGTCTGCTGTTGTATCATGTTTTTTCACTCCTTCTTGTTTTAGAGAAGAATTATTTAGCCTTCTCGATAATTTCTGCCAGTCTCCATCTCTTGTCGCGGCTCAAAGGACGTGTTTCCATAACCTTAACACGATCACCGATACCACAGGTGTTTTCCTCATCATGAGCTTTAATTTTTACAGTTCTTTTAACAACCTTGCCATAGAGAGGATGTTTTACACTGTCTTCGATTGCAACAACGATTGTCTTGTCCATCTTGTCGCTTACGACTCTGCCGATTCTTACCTTACGATAATTTCTTTCAGCCATTTAAATTTCCTCCTTCCTATGCCTTACTCTTCGCCCTTTAATTCTTTCTCGCGGATAACTGTGAGAACCTTTGCAATATCCTTCTTGATTGCGGATATCTTCATGGGGTTTTCAAGGTTATTTGTCGCAAGAGAAAATCTCAGCGAAAAGAGTTCCTTCTTAAGCTCTGTAACTTTGAGCTGTAATTCTTCGGTAGTTAAATCACGAATTTCTTTGATTTTCATTCGTTGTCACCCTCCGTTTCCTGTGTTTCGCGCGCAACGATTTTGCACTTTACGGGAAGCTTGTGCATAGCAAGACGAAGAGCCTCGCGAGCTGTTTCTTCCGCAACGCCGCCAATTTCAAACATCACTCTGCCGGGCTTAACAACTGCTACCCAGTACTCAGGTGAACCCTTACCGCTACCCATACGGGTTTCAGCAGGCTTTTCTGTGATGGGCTTGTCGGGGAAAATCTTGATCCAAACCTTACCACCACGCTTAATATAACGAGTCATAGCAACACGGGCTGCCTCGATCTGATTGCTTGTAATCCAGCAGGGTTCGAGTGACTGAAGACCGAACTCACCGTAAGTAACAGTGTTACCGCGAAGAGCCTTACCTGTCATTCTTCCTCTGAACTGCTTTCTATGTTTAACTCTCTTAGGTGTTAACATTATTTTCTTCCTCCTTCCTGAGACTTAGGCTTTTTAGCCTCAGCAAGAACCTCGCCTTTGTAAATCCAAACCTTACA
>JAZSDP010000089.1:0-4279 GCA_045531265.1 Acutalibacteraceae bacterium | reverse complement strand
AGTGACAATCTCACTTGCGGCATAAGTGGTGTTCTTCTTCATCTTGGACTTGATGACCTCGGCGATAGCAAGATTAGCAGAACGGTTCTCAGCAGACTGCTCAGCACGCTTGCCGTTCTTCTTCTCGGCACTTGCAAGCATCTCCCTTGCCTTTGCCTTAACCTCGTCATTGATAGTGCCATTGATAACAGAAGTAAGCATTTCCTTTGTAGTCATAGTATTTTCCTTTCTGGTTTTTCGGTCTGTCCTTGACCTATTTAATATTCAGTATCGGTGTTCCTTACCTTTACTGTACCTATATTATACCATAGAATTTTGAATTTGTCAAGGGGTTTTCAAAAATTTTTTTCATTTAATTTATTCATAGTTTTGTAATAAGTTTCTTCCGTTATAACGGTGAATAAATGTGAACAAAATGTGAAGCGGCTTTCGCCGCCTCACTTTACCCCGTTAAAGCGATACCCTTTTCGTCTGCAAAATTTTTTAACAATCTCCACGCTACACACGGTTTCCAGTCAATTTTTTTGTGAGCAGATAGAGCAGTTAAAAGAATTAAGTATTCGTCCATTACGTCAGCAAGTCCAGTATGTTCTTCTTCATAGTCAAGATTACCAGTTAAATATTTTATCACGATTTCTGCCTTTGTCATTACGTTTCCTTTTTCGGTGATAAAGCCGTGAGCCTTGCAAAATTCAACATACTGTTTTGTTAAAAGTCTTGTGTAAACGATACCGCTGATAATATCGCAGTATTCAAGATTGAGAGCCATAAACTTTTCAACACCTAAAAGCCGTTTAATACTGCCTTTATCGAAATTGACGTTATAGGCGAAAAGTCTTTTGACCTTAAAATTTTGAACGTCAGCGGTGAAAATGTCAGCGAATTTTTCGGGGGATATGGGTTGATATTTTCTTTTGTGTTTAGGGAGTTCAATGTCTTTTAAGATTTCCTCAACGTTCTTTTTTGTCATTTCCTCAGCGGAGCGACTGTTGACCATTGAAACGATATTTTCCCAAATGCAAGGGAGCAGGGCGAATGAACGCTTACGGTACACATTGCCGTATAAGTCAGCAACTATATAACCGACATTATACGGACGGCAAGTAGAATAACCCTCAACGTCAAGCACGATAATTTTTTCACGCTTTGAAGTCATTAAACTTGCAACACTACCGAAAAGATTTTTGATTTTATACAATGCACATCATTCCTTTCTGTACCTCTACGGTACACCTATATTATACCACAACTTTGTCAATTTGTCAATACCTTTTTGAAAATTTTTTCTTTTAACAAATTCACAATTCTGTAATCAATATCTTCCGTTATAACGGTAATAAATTATGAACAAAAAATGACGGCGGATTTCTCCGCCGCCTTTTGTTTATTTATTTTCCTTTGCCGCCTTTCGTGCTTCTCTTGCCGCCTTATCCTTTGCCGCCTTTTCCTCTTTTTTCCTCTTGTTTTCTGCCGCCTTTTCCTCACGTTCACGGACTTTCTTTTCGTATTCGTCGCCCTCGATAAGTCGTTCATAAGGCTGGAAAACCTTACCAGAACTTTCCACAACTCTTACGTCATAATCCTTTGCGACAACCTCAACAGTCACGCACACTTCGCCGTCAGTGCCGTCAGCAAGCGTTCTGTTACCGACAGCAACAGCAAGCATATTGCCGTCAACTTGTGTCAAGGTGTCCTCACCGTAGCGGTTGTGGAGAAACTCGATAAGGTCAGCAAGCACAATTTCTCTTGCCTTATCCTTGACAGGGTTGCCCTTTTTGCACTCATTAAAATTGTATGCCATAAGCACCATTCCTTTCTGTACCTTTGGTACACCTATATTATATCACATCTTGATTGATTTGTCAAGGGGCTTGTAAAAATTTTTTCATTTAACTTTGTAATAATTTCCTCCCGTTATAACGGTAAGAATTTGTGAACAAATTATGAACAAAGAGGGGATTGCTCCCCTCTCTGTTACCCCTCGAATTTTGTTAAAATTTCTTTCAGAATGTCAGTCACACTTTTTTCGTCAGTCACCTTGTATGCTGTTCTGTTTTTGCCGTTCTCCCATACCTTAATAACATCTGAATTATCGTCTATTAAAATGTCATTTTGTGTACGGTTTTTAATGGCTTGCTGTTTTGGTGTGCCGTACTGCTGATAAACGAAACTCTCACAAAACGGTAAATTTTCTTTTGTCCACCGTCTTTTCGTTTCCTCTGTCTGCACTTCAAATTCGGGGGTTGCTGTCATACTTCCCCAAGTGATAACACCAAAGCGGACACCATAACGCATAAGAGTTGCGGCGATTTTGTAAAGTTCATCATCGAACATTCTGCTACCTTGTGAATAGACTGTTACATCTTCACTTCTCAATCTCTCTAACCAGTTGAGAACACCATACAGATTGTAAACAGTACCGTCAAGGTCAAAATAGATTTTTGTACTCATTTACTTCATTCCTTTCTGTACCTTTAGTACACCTATATTATATCACATTCGGCGGCATTTGTCAAGCCTTTTTTGAAAAGTTTTTTATTTAACTAATTCATATTTCTGTAATAAATATCGTCCGTTATAACGGTGAATAAATGTGAATAAATTATGAACAAAATGTGGCGGTCATTTCTGACCGCCAGTCATTTTTATTCCTTTGCTTTGAGCAGTTCGGTAATCTTTTCGTCAATAATTTGAATCAATTTGATTGCTTTGCTGTCGTTGTTGTCTCTGTTGTTTATCATTCTTGTTTCAACTGTTCTGCGGCAACAAATGTTATAACGATTTGTAATATATGAACGGTTTGGACTTCCTTTTTTACGGATAAAGTAAATAAGGTTGTCGCCTGCGGCAATGCTGTCGTGATAGTAAGAACCTACACAGTTATTCTGCATTTGTCCCTCTTTGGTGAAATCGTCCATTGTTGACGGTACAATGATAACAAAATCATCGTGCGGAATTTCCGTAATACTGCGGATTTTTTCCTCATTAGCAAGGATTTTGTCATTTCTTGCTTTGTCTCTCTGTTCTTCGCAAGTGTGCATATTATAGCGGAAATCTCTGTTACCGTCAAGTTGTTCAATCCAGTTTTCGCCCCATACCTGCTTACCGTTTCTTCTGTTGATGAAGAAATTGTACCAAGATGATAAATCATCATACATATTCCAAGTAAAACACTTGATTGTTGCTTTGAACATCTGACGGAATTTCTGACGGAGCAGAGTGTTTTCTTCATTTAACCACCATACAATAAGTCTGTCATTGATACTGAAACCAGTACGGAGTTTTTCATAGACCTCTCTGTCCTCTTTAGTCATTTTGTTGACAGCCTGTTCATTCTGAAATTCGGAAAGCGTATCGACTGAAATGTATTTGCCGTTATCCCTTACCCACTTAACATATCCCTGCGGACATTCATTAGGAAGTCTGTACGGATTTTGAATAAGGTCAAGGACTGCAATATACTGTTCCAATCTGCGAAATTCAGCACTCAGACCGCACTCAATTCGGTCGTGAACAGTAGCGATAGCCCACCGCTCACCCTCACTTACATTGCCGATTGTACAGGACTGCGGAAAGTGTTTTACTGTTCTACCAGTGAATGAAGTGAGTTCACCAGTATTGCAGTTATACTTGATAGGATTAGGACGGTCATTCAGTGTAATGATAATTACACTTCCCTCTTTTGTGATACCAGTCATAAAATGTTCTGCCATAAGTAATCATTCCTTTCTGTTCCCTTTGGAACAATTATATTATACCATAACTTTTGAAGTTTGTCAAGGGGTTTTTGAAAAATTCTTGAAAATTTTTTCTTTTAACTAATTCACACTTTGTTCACAATTTCGTAACATTTGTGTACCGTTATAACGGTGAGAAATTATGAATAAAAAATGAACAGGGGAGGGGAGCGGTATTCCTACCGCTCCCATAGGCTTACTCTGTTTCGGCTTCCTCTGTTGCCGCCGTGAGCTTCTTGTAACCGTTCTTCTTTCTGCCTTTGCCGCCCTCTTTGTATTCGGGATTGATTTCGATAAGTCCGTCCTCTTTGGCTACCGCCATTACGGAAGCGATTTTGTTCTTTGTAACTTCGGGGTGAGCGGCGGAGATGAGGGGGAGCAGTTCAGCGGCGGAATACTCTGTACCGTCAGCCATAACTGCCACGATTTCAGCGGCAAGTGCGGCATTTGCAGACCTGTTCTCTGCGGTTGCTTCGGCTCTCTTTGTGTTCTTCTTCTCTGCGGCGGCGAGCATTTCAGTTGCCTTTGCCTTGACTTCATCG
>JAZSDP010000042.1:0-4362 GCA_045531265.1 Acutalibacteraceae bacterium | reverse complement strand
ATCAAAATCATCGGTGACCATACAGACAAGTATGTTCAGGCATACTTCCAGTATGACTCAAAGAAGACCGGCGGTATCACAATTTCTCACCTTCGTTTCGGCGACAAGCCTATCAAGAGCCCCTACTATATCAACAAGGCTGACTTCGTAGCATGTCACAACCCCTCATATGTTGATAAGGGCTTCAAGATGGTTAATGACGTTAAGCCCGGCGGTGTATACCTCATCAACTGCCAGTGGAGTGACGAAGAACTCGAAAATCATCTCAATGCAGAAGCTAAGAGATACATTGCAAAGAACAACATTCAGCTTTACACCGTTAACGCTATCGACCTTGCAGAAAAGGTTGGTATGGGTAAGAGAACAAACACTGTTCTTCAGTCAGCTTTCTTTGCTCTTGCAAATGTTATGCCCTCAGCAGAAGCAATTCAGTATATGAAGGATGCTGCAACAAAGTCCTACTCAAAGAAGGGTCAGGATATTGTTGACGCTAACCACAACGCTATCGATGCAGGTGCAACTGCTTTCCATAAGGTAGAGGTTCCCGCAGCATGGGCTGATGCAGCAGATGACACAGTAGCAGCTAAGTCAGAAGGCGCAGAAAAGCTTGTTAAGATGGTAGACACCATCCTTAAGCCCGTTGGCGTTATGGACGGCTACTCACTTCCCGTTTCAGCATTCTACGATCACGCTGACGGTACCTTCGAGCACGGCGCATCCGCTTACGAAAAGAGAGGCGTTGCCGTTCTCGTTCCCGAATGGGATCCCGCATCCTGCGCTAAGTGTAACCAGTGTGCTTATGTTTGTCCCCACGCTACAATCCGTCCCTTCGCTCTTACAGAAGAGGAAATTGCAGCAGCTCCCGCAAACATGAAGGTTGCTGAAAAGCCCATCATCAAAACAAACTACAAGTATACACTTGCTGTATCTCCCATGGACTGTATGGGTTGCGGCGTATGTATCGGCGTTTGTAAGACAAACTCCCTTAAGATGGTTTCCAAGGAATCACAGCTTCCCGAACAGCTTGTATTTGACTACTGCGTAGCAAATGTTACAGAAAAGCCCGAAACAACTGCAGTTCTCAATGTTGTTTCCAGCCAGTATAAGAAGCCTCTGCTTGAGTTCTCCGGCTCATGTGCAGGTTGTGCAGAAACAGCTTATGCCCGTCTTGTAACTCAGCTCTTCGGTGACAGAATGTATATTTCAAACGCAACAGGCTGTTCATCAATCTGGGGCGGCCCCGCAGCAACATCACCCTACACCGTTAACAAGGACGGTCACGGTCCTGCTTGGGCAAACTCACTGTTTGAAGATAATGCCGAGCACGGCCTTGGTATGTACTACGGCCAGAAGGCTATCAGAGACAGACTTATCGAAGACGTTAAGGGTATGGTAGCTTCCGATGCTTGCAAGGCAGAGGTTAAGGCAGCAGGTGAAGAATATCTTGCAACTCTCGCTGACGGTGAAAAGAATGCAGCAGCAGCTAAGGCTCTCACAGCAGCTATTGAAGCAGCAGGTGCAACCTGTGACCTTTGCAAGGATGTTCTTGATAACAGCGAATACCTCTCCAAGAAGTCCGTATGGATCTTCGGCGGCGACGGTTGGGCATACGATATCGGTTACGGCGGTCTTGACCATGTACTTGCTTCAGGTGAAGATGTAAATGTATTCGTATTCGATACAGAAGTTTACTCCAACACCGGCGGTCAGGCTTCAAAGGCTTCCAACATCGGTCAGGTTGCACAGTTCGCAGCAGCAGGTAAGGAAATCAACAAGAAGAGCCTTTCCGAAATTGCTATGAGCTACGGCTATGTATATGTTGCTCAGATCGCTATGGGTGCTAATATGGCTCAGACCCTCAAGGCTATTCAGGAAGCAGAAGCATATCCCGGTCCCTCACTCATCATCGGCTACTCACCCTGCGAAATGCACTCAATCAAGGGCGGTATGGTAAATTGCCAGGCTGAAATGAAGAAGGCAGTTGAATGCGGCTACTGGAACATCTTCCGTTACAATCCTGCTCTCAAGGCAGAAGGCAAGAATCCCTTCACTCTTGACTGCAAGGAACCCAGCGCAGATTATCAGGCATTCATCAAGAATGAAGCCCGTTATACAAGACTTATGCGTGAATTCCCCGACAGAGCTGAAGCACTCTTCCAGAAGAGTGAAAAGGTTGCTAAGGAAAGATACGCACACCTTCTCAAGCTCAAGGATCTCTACGCTCCCGACGCTGAGTAATCTCTCAATCAAAAATCCCTCCGAAGCTTCGGAGGGATTTTTTAGGGCCTAGGGGCTAGGAGTTAGGGGATAGTAGCAAGGAGTAAGTAGTAAAGTAAATGGGTACACCCCTTGAAAATTATTTTCTGCGCTTTCTTATTTCGGTTATAATCCACACTGCTGACAGAACAAGTAAAATGAAGATGATACACAATACTACGGTTAAGGTTATTTTTGTCTCGTGGGTATAAACTATATCCACATCTCTGTCATAGTCAGTTTCGG
Organism: Acutalibacteraceae bacterium; assembly: GCA_045531265.1. Classification (GTDB taxonomy): domain Bacteria; phylum Bacillota; class Clostridia; order Oscillospirales; family Acutalibacteraceae; genus UBA6857. The sequence continues at coordinate 1,860 of JAZSDP010000042.1, read as the reverse complement.
AGTTTATCGGATGTGTAGGGAGAAGAGAAAAGATGATAAATCCGCCGACTTGGTTTTTTGTCGTGTAAAGCTTTGTCCAATGACCAAGACTGTTGAGGGATATACGAGAGAGTTCTGTATAACTGTCAGAAACTGTCCATTTGTCGTTTAGGTCATTTCTTCTGTAATCCTCTGCGTAAAAGCTGTCAGCATTATAGCAAAATGTGTCTTTATTCCAGCTCACAGTAATAAAATCTTCTGTTCTTATCAGTGGCTTGTTAATCGGCCACTCCCAATAAATACATACTGTTTCGCCAACAACAGATTTGCCGCTTTTGTCGGTAAGCTGAACAGAAAGCGTTTTTACGGGCAAATCGCTGTTGCTGTTGCTGATTGCGGATTCAGATTGATAGTCAAGGGTTGATACCTTGCTGTCACCCAAGGCCGATTTGATTTGCTTCAAGGCTGATTCCGTAAGGTCGCTTATGAACTCTTCGGGTATACCGACGGAAACAAGCAAATCGTAATCGCTCACATATTCAGGGTCGCTTTCTTTTTTTATTGTTTCTGCCATTTTATCAATCATTGTATCCGTAAGATTATTGATATAGTCTTCCGAAAGACCGTGTTCAAGAAGGGTTTTGTAGCTTTCGCTTTCGGTATTTACCGCATATGAAACTGCGGATGATGTGAATACAATAATAATACAGATAATTACTGTTGTTATAGTTGTTAATTTTTTCATACATTTTGCTCCTTTCTTTTGTTTTTTATTATTCTGATACCCAAAGCTATGAGGATAAAAAGCGATATCCATAATAAATATGAAATTACGAGAAGGTATGTATATTCCGAAGTGTAGAAGGCTGAGTCAAAAATTATATCCATACCTCCGGCTGTGCCCAGAGAACAGAATATATTTACACATATGAATACAAGCCAGAGTGAATAATAAACGGCGTGTTTCTTACATAATAGAAGTATAGCCGCCACTGCACCGAAAAAAAGAGGAATATAAAATAGTTTAGGGTAAATAAACAGAAAAAACATTGCATTAATCAGAAGCCCTGATGCAAAAATTGTTCTGATGTCAGCTTTCTTTTCAATTATAACCGTCTGTTCCTTTATAACGGTTTGATTTCTTTCTTCCTTTGAATTTTCCGTTTCTTCAACAACACCTCTTAAAATGTAATCCGAGCTTACGGAAAAAACTTCGCAAAGGCGTAGGATTTTATCGAGTTCAGGAGTGCTCATATTGTTTTCCCATTTGGATATTGTCTGCCGTGATGTATCAAGTTCGTCTGCAAGGTCACCTTGTGACATATTGTTCTGCTTTCTGAGTTCGTATATTCTTTCGCCCATTGAGTTCATTGTCTTCGACCTCCTTTCTGCTTTTATCTTAGCACAAGGGGGTAAAAAAGTCTATCAATGGCACTTTAAAATTTAGCAACTGAGGGTTGCAGGTGTAATTTTTCACCATTTCCCTATACTATTATATATAAGTGTAAATTCGGCGGAATGTCAACTTCGGTCTGTTAAACCTTCCCCGCAATTCCGAATCCCGCATTCCGAATTCAGAATTCTTAGCACACACCTTCGGGTGTGTGCTCTATATTTAGTACCGAAAACGGCTGAAAACACAAGGATTAGTGTTCGAAAAAGAGGTAAAAAATTCTTGCATTTTTCACAAACTTTTTTTCAAAAAATCGTTGACATTTACCAAAGTGTGTGGTATCATAGTCAAGCATGTGAATGTGGGTTTGGGTATAACTCTGCCTTCACATACCAACTAAGATATGCGATGATGCGGGAGGTGGCTGCCCCTGAGGCAGGAAATTTCCGCGGAGTATGTCCGATTTAAAACCGGGCGATCTATATTTC
>JAZSDP010000001.1:0-17167 GCA_045531265.1 Acutalibacteraceae bacterium | reverse complement strand
CTGAAAGTGCGAATTTTTGCTTTCTTTTTGGATGATGAGGTAGCCGATAGGCTGACGCCTTTCAATACCGAAGCGCCGGAAAGGAAGTGAAAATTCACTCTTTCAGGCGGATTCGGATTTATATTCTTCACCCTGAGCAAAGCGCCCTTTTTGGGGTACTACGGATATACCACGAGCATACACCAACATTCGTCTCCGCATACAACCCTTACGGGTTGTTCGTACGGGACAGAGATTCGCTTACTTAATTTGATTATAAACCGCTTATACATTACTTTATAGACACTGCTTAGGGAATAATTCCGAAAAGTATCGTCAGTATATCAAAGGCTGGTGGAAATCTATAGAATGGAATTATTCCCGTAGCGGTCAGCGAGAGTCGGAATATACGGCAGTGAAACAGCAGACGAGAAAAGCTGACGAGTTTAACAGTCTTACGGAATTTGTTGACCGTAGCGGATGTGTTTATTGAGCGTATCAGTAGGAATAACTGTGGAGCACAGACACAGAGTTAAGACTAATGGGAGAAATTGCGGTTTTGCCGATAAAATATATCTGAGGAAAGATTAAACGAAGGGAAAGGACTATATCTTTAAAGAATATAAAACCTTTCTCGGCAAATTAGCCTCTTTCGGACTGATTGAACCAAAAGCGTGCTTTTGGTTACTTTTGTCACAAGCGACAAAAGTAACGCCAAGCGCAGCGTTCGCGACTGAAAGATTTATTGAAACAAAAATCACAAAAGGATAACCCCTCAGTCTTTTTGCTTCGCAAAAATCCAGCTCCCCTTTCAGGGGAGCCTTTTCGATGTGGTGACTTCGTCACGAATTACACTAAAGATGCATAAAAAACGGCTGAGTAATCAGCCGTTTTTCTCTTTTGTTATCCTAAAAGATTTCCAAGGTCAAGCTCACCGCTGAAAAGCTTACGGAAGAAATTCACAATAAGAGTGATGAATCTCATAAACGCGGAAAGCTTGGTTTCAACTGTTCCTCTTTCAATAATATCTCCGTCGTCAAGCCCTTCAACAGGAGAAAAAGTATCTGTTGCCTCGTCATACTTTATAAACTGCGGATATTCCTCATATGTATTGATTGTCATATTCTCAGCCTTGAGGAAGGTGTCAATAACCTTGTCAACTGAGGGCGGGAATACATCGTGGTAAAGGTTCTTGAAGAACCATGTTTTTTCGGGAATGAGGCACTTTGAAGCATCAATCATATTATCCTTTGAAAGATATTTTCTGTCTGCTTCACTCATAGAATTCAGGTATGACTTTGAAAGAGTTTCTCCGAAGTTTGAGGTTACGGCACCGAAGGAGGTGGCTGTTGTTGAAGCTGTGCTGTCGGACTGTAAAAGAGCGTTATCGGAAAGAGGGAAGTTGGCGAAGTTATATTTTGAAATAATCATAACATCAATACCCTTTTCCATACACTCAAGGGTAGTTTCTTTTGCATTGAGCTGAACGTTCTGATGGTAGGATCTGATTTTCTCAATCATACCTGCATATTCCTGCTGAAGCTCGGGAGTGTTATAAACAAGTGCTATCGCATCCTCAACATCCTCAGCACATACCATTGCCCAGAAGGAGGGGAAGGAGCCGTAGGAGTCGCGGAGAATTCTTGCAAGAGCATTTTCCTTGACAGCCTCCACAATGCCCTCAACAACATCCATACCGAAGCCGAGAACATAAATCTCATTTACAAACTCAACAATTGTAATAAGAGCCTGAATAAGGCTGTCATCCTGACCTTCACCGATAATATCGTTGCCTGCAAGGGAATATTTAACATAGTTGTCAACTGCATCGGGATGAAGAACTATCTTACCCGAGAAAAGCGCACTTATAAAATCGACGCCGAGGGTTGAAGGAATGTAAAGCACAGCCTTGTTGACCTTTGAAAGTGTTTCCTCGGAAGCGTTTTCAAGAAAAGCGGAAACAATGTTACCGCCAAGGCAACGGCCCACAAGATTTACCTTCTGTGCATTTTCGCGGCTCATTACATTCAGAACATACTGCTCAAGAAGCTCGGCATTATATTCAACGGAAAGTCGCCAGTCATAGTCAAAGCGGTAGCAGTAGCCGCTGATATTTGTATTTGCGCGCTCATAGCTTGTTGTGGGGTCAAAGCCTCTGCCGTAATAGGCATTTCCGTTTTCGTCGGTACATTCGCCGTTGCTGTCAAGCTTCATTTCCGCAAAAGCAGGAGCAAGTGCATTATAAAGCCTGTCGCAGTAAGCATCATAGTTACCGAAAAGCATACCTGCACCCAGGTCCTTGAGAAGATCCTCAAGAACTGCGGTAAGGTTGCCCATAATATCATAGTCTGTGGGGAAAACCCTGTTGCCGTTTTCGTCAAAAAGCCCGGAGCCGTAGCCCTCAAGATAAACGGTAACCACCTTATCGGCTGCAAAAGCGCTCATACCGGGCACTGCAACAGCCATAAGCATAATAACAGTGAGAATGATTGCAATTATTTTTTTCATTTTTGCGTTCCTCCTTAGTTTTGTTAATCAACTTTATATTATTATAATACATATTTATCTTTTATTCAATATTTTTTAACAAATACAGCACAAAAAAATTTTCTGTTTAACTGTTAAAAATAAAGCAGAGCTGCAATCCCTGAGGATTACAGCTCCTTATGCTATTTATACTATATCAGTCAAAAAGTCCGTCAAAGGAAAATTCACCTGTGAAAAGCTTTTTAAAGAAGTTGAGTATTGCGGTGAAGAAACGGATAAATATTGAGAAGCGTTCTTCGTTTGAGCCCTCTTCGGGAAGCTCGGGATCAAGTCCGTCAACAGGTGCCATAGTATCGGTTTCTGAATCGTAAACAAGGTACTGAGGATACTCAGGGTTATCAAAAACTGTGAGCTTACCCTTTGAATTTACGATTTCACCGATAAGGCGGTTTGCACAGTCAGGGAAATCCGTGTGGAAAATATCCTTAAGGAACCATGTTTTTTCGGGATAAAGACAGGTTGACGCATCAACCTTCATATCGGGAGAAAGGTATCTCTTATCGGAAAGAGAATCAACATAGCTTTGTGTGAGAACCTTTTCCATAGCAGCGCAGGTTGCACCGAAGGAAATATCTGTTGTTTCGGCAACGAAGTCGCCCTGAGCTTCAGCACCCTTATAAAGGGGTACAACGGGAACATCATACTTTGCAACAACGGTCATTTCAACGCCCTTTTCCTGAAGGTCATTCATAACATCCTCGTATGTAAGCTGAACATTATAGTGATAATTGTCAAGCTTTTTGATCATACCTGCATATTCGTCTTCCTTGCCTGCAAAAACATTATCTCTTGCCTTTTCATACATATCGGGAGTTACCATTGACCAGTATGAAGGGAAGCTTCCGTAGCAGGCAAGTGCAAGGCGAGGAACAAGATTATCCTTTACGCTGTCAATAATAAACTGAAGAGCATCAGTACCAAGACCGAGAGCCTTTGCATAATTTATAATATCAACAAAAGCAACAATAAGAGACTGAAGGTCCTTATCTTCAATAAATCCAAGGTCGTTTACGGCATATTCAACGAAGCGGTCAAGATTATCTGCATCAAGCTCAATTTCACCTGCGAAAAGTCTGCCGATAAGCTCAATGCCTACAGTCGAGGAAATATACATAACAACAGATTCAACATTTGCTGCTGCGTGGTCGGGATACATTGCAAGATAAGCGGAAATAACATTACCGCCGAAGCAACGGCCGACAATTGCTACCTTTTCTTTACCTGTTGCAGCCTTTACTCTGTCAATGTAAATCTTAAGATCTTCAGCAATATCAAGAGGAGAAAGTCTCATATCGAAGCCGAAATCATAATCCCAGAGACCGAAGTTACTGCTCTGCACGGGGCAACCGAACTGATATACATTTTTGCCGTCGCCCGAGCCGTCAGAGGCTTCGCCGTTCTTATCAAGTATAACATCCTCATAAAGAGGAGCTACTGCATTGTAAAGCTCATCGCAGTAAGCATCAAAGTTACCTGTAAGCATACCTGCGGCAAGCTCCTCAAGGCAAGGCATAAGTGCCTCTTTAACAACTGCACCAAGGTCCACATTAAGAGGGAAAATCTGAGTTTCCTCAGCATCTGAGGTGTCGCTTGAATAAAGATTTCTTGAAGCACCTCTTATAAATACAACAGGTGTATCAGTCACAACATCTGTAGCAAAAGCCATAGGTGCCGCAACAGACATAAGCATAAGTGCACAAAGGATAACTGAAATTATTTTCTTCATTGTTTTATACCTCCAATTATAATAACATTAATATTATAATTGCTTTTTGTAATAATTGCAATAGTTTATTTACATTTTATTCTGTTCGTCACCCCAACGCAACATCCATCACCATCATTATGCAAAAGCCGGTGCAGAAGGATATTCCGCTTAAAGGGTAATCCTCTGCCCTTTCCCGCTTTTCAATAAGCTCATCACCCACAACAAAAAGCATTGCACCTGCCGCAAAGCCGAAAAGGAAGGGCAGTGCCGCCGAAACACATCTTGTAACTGCAAGAGTAACCGCCGCACCCAAAGGCTCAACAGTACCTGAGAGTGCACCCCACAGAAAGGCTTCCTTTTTGCTTTTACCCTCACCGTGAAAGGGAAGGGATATAATTGCGCCCTCGGGTATATTCTGCAAGGCGATTGCAAGAGAAAAGGCAAAGGCCGCTGCAAGAGCATCATTTTCGCCCGAAAGCAAGGGAGCACACATAAGCCCCACGGCAAGACCCTCAGGAAAATTGTGCACCGTAACAGCAAAAAAGGTCATAAAAAAATCCGAGCCGAGCACTCCCCTCGTCTCTTTTTGCCTGAGCTTCAATTTGGTGAGCCTTCTGTCAATAAAAATAAAACCGATGACAGCACAGATAATGCCTGAAAGTGCAGGCAGAAAAGCAAACCGCCCCATATGTGAGCTGCTTTCAACAGAAGGAATTATCAGGCTCCAGACGGAAGCCGCTGTCATAACTCCCCCGGCAAAGCCTGAAAGTACTTTTTCGGATTTTCCCTTTGATTCACGCATAAAAAACACACCGGCTGAGCCTACAGTCGTGCCCAATAACGGCAGAAAAATCAGCAACGCAACCTTAAAAAGCAAAAAAATCCACCCCTTTACCTTATCAGTATATTCGGGTGTGAGGTATGGGGTGAGTAGTTAGTAGTTAGTAGTTAGTAGTAAGTAGTAAGTAACAAGTAGTTAGTAGTTAATATAAATATAAAACTGAAGCGGTCGATGAAAACTCGACAGCTTCAGCTAATTACTAACTACCTGCTATTTATTACTAATCCCTATGCCCTAGGCCCTAGACCCTAAATCAACCACCGTCAGCACGCCCTCATCAACCTTAAAGGACACCTCATAGCCTGCAAAGGTGAAGGTATAAAGCCTTTCCGGGTCATTCTGATAAGAGGGTCTCGGGTCGCCCTCAAGCACGGATACAAGTCCTTCCAGCTTTTCCGTTGGGAATTTTTCTTTTACACATTCGGGAAACTCTACAGTGAGCTTTCTTTCTCCTAAGCTTTCCGTAAAACCGCCTACCGCATCAGGAATGCTGTCCGCATAAGGAAGGTAGGGCTTTATATCATATATGGGCGTTCCGTTCATAAGGTCGGCACCTGCCACTATGAGCACGGGACCTTCATTTTTAGTGTATTCAATTTTTAAAAGCTTCACCGCAGAAAGCCCGATGTTATTCGGTCTGAAGGGTGAACGGGTAGAGAAAACACCCATCCTTTTGTTTCCGCCTAAAAGTGGCGGTCTTACGGTGGGGCTCCAATTGTCTCTGACAGCCTCGGAAAACTGCCAGAGAATCCAGATATGTGAAAAATCCTCAAGACCTCTGAACGCCTCCGTGACTCTGTATTCCTTTTCGAATACAATTCTGCCGACTACAGCATTGTTAAGTCCGCTTTGCCTGGGGATTCCGAATTTTTCGTTATAGTCTGTTTCAATATGAGCTATGATGTTCATTCAGCAAACATACCAATCACAATATCAATAATATTGCTCAGATAATCCATAATTTCGGATATCTTTTCAACAACCTTTATAACAAGGCTTATTGAATCGGAATAAGGAATATCAAATTCTGCAGGGTCACTTTCAACATCACCTATGCATACATATATTCTGAGCTTAAGCTCTTCTTCCTTTTCCTCAACCTCATAGTCAATATCACCTATGGGTGATATGTAAACAAAGTATCCGTCAATAGCATCAATTTCACCCATTAGGCTAATGCTCATTTCACCGGTTATTTCCTTGGTGTAGGTTTTGCTTTTTCCGCTTGTGGGGGTGATTGTGTAAGTAATTGACTGAAGGCCCTTTTCAAAATCATAAACACAATCCTTGATTTTTACACTCTTGAAGGGGCATTTTGCCTCAGGCAGCTTTTTACCGTACTCGGCATCAAGGAAATATACCTTTATGCCCGTGCTGTCATCATCGTAATAATCTTCAATAACATAAAGGGGCTTACCGTCAAGCTCATAGCTTACTTCACCGGTGTAAACGCCGTCCTTCATTTCAATGTTCTGAACAACCTTTGCTGTTTTTTCCGTGCCGTCAGCATACTTGATTTTGAATTTTGCACCGTCAAGGTCAATAAAATCAGCATATTCGTATATCTTCGTCGGGAATCCTGAAACGGGGCTTATGCTTTTAACAACAGAGGAAACAACGCTGATTTTTTCCTGTGCTTTATAGTCGCCTTCCTTGGTATAATCCTGAAGAATGTTACTGTATACCTGAGCCTCGTAATCAAGCTTTATGGTTTTTGCACCCTTATTGGCTGCCTTAAGGTATTCATCCTTTGAAACATAGGCATCAACATAAAGCTCAATAAAAGCGTTAACCTCAACCCTGCCATCCTCTGCAGGAACGGTGTAGGTTTTTCCGTTTGAAAGAGTTACATCGTACTCATAATAAAAGCCTGATCCGCCAAGTTCAAAATTGAAAAGTGCTTTGAAGGAATTTTCAAGAGACGGATACTCCTTGATAATATCCTCAAGCTTATATCCGTACTGCTCCTCAATCTTTTTTATTGTTTCTTCAAGTTCTTTGAAATATGTTTTCATTTCCTTAAGAGAAACGGAAGCATAGCTTTTTTCCGAAAGGGCAACCTTGGTTACCGTGGGTGCTTTAAGAAAATCAAGTCCCGCGGCAAAGGATGTTACGGACAAAGCCGAAAACAGCATAAGCACCGTAAGAATAACAGCTGTCATCTTCTTCATTGTTTTCTTCATAAAATTATTCCTCCTTTTATTTTGGAATCTTCTTCCAATTTGATAATACACCCTGTAATAACTGTTGTCAACAAGAAAAATGTCACCGCAAGAAAAACTTAAGAATTTAATTCCAAAAGAAAAAAATGAGGCTGTTTTTATCCTAAACAGCCCCTTTATATTTTATTTATGTAAAAAATACGGTTAATTATAAATACAGTGACTCAAAATCATACATATCCCTGAAATTATCCTCAGAGGTATGTATTGTAATTTTAACGCTTGCAAGAGTTGTCTGCGGTGCAATGCTGTAATATGTATTATTATAGAAAGAGCACTGTGCAGTTGCAGGGTGAACATGGCCTATTGATACAAGACCTACGCAGCCGCTTTCGGAGAACACATCGTCAAGAGGCTGATTTTTAGGTATATCCATATTACCGGCCATTTTCATAATTGTAGCATACATAGCTTTATATGCACTGCCCTTTTCAGCCGCCTTCTGAAAAGCAGGTGTGTTTTCGTGCATAAATACACTTACATTCACTTCAGGGTTTTCTCTCTTTTTGGAATATATTTCCCTTTTGCACCACTCTACCTGGTCCTCGTGAACATAGCCGTATTTATAATAGTCATCCTCGTTGTCATAATCCATAGTATCAAGGAAAACAAGAGAGTGAGTAAGCATATCATCATCGTAAATATCAATGCTGTACTGTGCACCGCCTGAAATATCCCTTTCATCGGAAACAAGGCAATGCTCATACTGTAGTAGGTATGCAGTAACATCGGCTGAGGTGCCGTAGTTAAGCCCGTCGTTATTGCCGGGAACATAAGCCCAGTACTGATTTTCTGCTTCAAACATTTCGGCAACGGTTCTTAAAACATAAGCCTTGTTGAACATACCGCTGTTGCCGTCATTTATCATATCACCCGTAACCACAACAAGGTCGGGATTTTCCTTGTTTATCTGCTCCTTCATTTTGTTAAGAAGATAAAGGTCGCTGAAGTTCGCCATTGACCTGAAGTGAGTGTCACTGAACTGCAGAACGGTGAAGTCACCGTCAGGGTCAACATTAAAATCCACAAGCTCCTTTTGTACCTGAGCAGTTTCGGCATAGCCGAGGATTGTACCTTTTTTGTCAAACTCCGCCTTCAGCTCTCCGCCGCCAAGAAGACTTCCGAAAACTGAAATCAGTGCCATTATCGCGGCAATAAATGCTTTCATGCTTAGATTCCTCCGTTTTTTGTTTTTTATATACTTCTATAGTACTCCCCTTTTTCACTGCTGTCAACATAATTTCTTATGCTCTGCATTTCGTCATCAAGCTCTGCACTCATTTCGGCACACCTTAAAAGCCTTTCGGCGGCCTTTACAGCCTTTTCGTCACCGAGCTGCTTTTTATAGTAAATTTTATGCTCAAGGCTTGCCCATAAATCCATTGAAACGGTGCGTATCTGCACTTCAACCTTCATCATTTTTTTGCCGTTTGTGAGGAATATGGGTATTTCAACCACAAGATGAAGACTTCTGTAGCCGTTGGGTTTTGGATTTTTGATATAGTCCTTGATTTCCACCAGGGTAACATCATCCTGCTTTAAAAGGCAATCGGCAAGCATATAAACATCACTGACGAAAGAGCATACCACCCTTACACCTGCAACATCACTCAGGTGCTCTTCAATGCTTTTTATATCAGCGGGCAGATTCTTACGCTCAATTTTTTCGTATATGCTTTCAGGGGACTTGAGACGGGACTCTATGCTGTCAATGGGATTTCTTTCATACTGCAGTGAAAGCTGTTCGTTAAGAACACGGAATTTGGTCTCTACCTCAAGAATAGCACAGCGGAAGCAGGTCATAAGCTCCTTCACCTCAAGAAAATGAGTGTGAAGCTTATCCATTCCTCCGCGGTTGAAAAGCTCAACTATCTGCTGAGCCTCTTGCTGTGCAATTACGCTTTTTTTAAATATTCTTTCGTTATATGTAAGGTTTGTATTTTTTTCGTCCATAGCTTTTCTCCGTCCTGTGTTTTTATTACAGATTATACCTTGACCTTAAAAACAACCTTATGACATTTTTGTTTTTTACCCTTTGTTGCAACACCGGGGCAGTGGAGGTCATTGGGATAAAGCACCATAAAGGAATTTGCAAACAGCGTTAAAGGCTCTGTTTTACACTCGTAAAACCACACATCGTTTTCTTTCTTTGCTTCAGTCAATTTCTTTTCACAGCACAAAGGCGCAACACCTATTATTTCCTCGCCCTCAAGCATACACTGAATGTCAATATATTTCTCGTGGCACTCGGAAACAGTCTTATCGGGATCCGTGTCATAGCTTTGCACCATATAGAAAATATCATCCCCTTGAAGCTCATATCTGCCTAAGGGTATTTTTGAAAAGTCGGTTTCAGAAAGGAACTTCAGTGCCGTATAAACTCTGCCGAGCCCTTCGTAGTTTTTTATGTTATCAATTGTATCAAAAATCATATTAATACCTCCTTTTTCACACTAAAATTATACATCAACCCTATATTCAAAGTCAACAGAAAAGACCTTGTCGGTGTTCGCCGACAAGGTCTTTTTTACAATCATTCAAAAAGTGAGGTTGAAAAATATCTTTCCGCCGTATCGGGAAGAATTGTTACAACTGTTTTTCCTTTGCCGAGTTTCTTTGCAAGACGCTTTGCAGCCGCTACATTGGTACCGCTGCTGATACCGCACATAATGCCTTCTTTTGCAGCAAGCTCTTTCGCAGTTTCAATAGCCTCTTCATCAGTAACAATACAAACCTCATCAAAAATATCGCAGTTGAGAATCTCGGGAATAAGTCCGTCACCAATACCCATCTGTATATGACTTTCAATTTCGCCGCCTGAAAGAATCGCAGCCTTCTCAGGTTCAACAGCCCAGATTTCAGTTTCACTGTTAGCTTTTCTTAGTGTTTCACCGATACCGGTAATTGTTCCGCCTGTACCTATACCTGCACAGAAACCGTCGATTACGCAATCTACCTGACGGAGAATCTCTTCACCGGTTGCCGATCTGTGAATGTCTGAGTTAGCAGGATTTTCGAACTGCGAGGGTACAAAAACATCATCGTTATCGTCGCGGATTCTTAAGGCTAGGTCACGGCAGAGATTGATACACTTACCGATATCTCCGTCATCGTGAACAAGGCTTAACTCAGCTCCATACTGGGAAATGAGTTTTCTTCTTTCAATGCTTACAGAGTCAGGCATAATAACTCTTACCTTATAACCTTTAACTGCACCTACAAGAGCGATACCTATACCTTGGTTGCCGCTTGTGGGTTCAACGATTGTCATTCCTTTTTTCAGAACGCCTCTTTCTTCCGCATCAAGAATCATATTCAGTGCAGTACGGGTTTTTATTGAACCGCCTACATTGAGCCCTTCAAATTTAACAAGAATCTGTGCATCTTCGGGACCTGTCATATGGTTAAGGCGGATAATCGGTGTGTTTCCTACCGTCTCAAGAATGTTATTGCAAATCATAATATACCTACCTTAAAAATCAAATCGGTGCATTATAGCACATAATGTAAATTTTTTCAACCGATTTATCCTAAACTCATTAAGTTATATATAATTTAAAATTAATCTGTATACTTCGTTGACATCCTAAATCTCTCTTGCTATAATGGAAACATCTTAAAAAGGAGGAAATAAAATGAATAAACCTTTCTCTAAATTAATCGCACTTTTTCTCGCACTCTCCCTGCTTTTCGGCTGTGTTTCTGCTGTTTCAGCGGCGGACCTCGGCACTGCAGAAGGCAAGTGCAGCTGTGAGCACTGTCCCTCAATCGTAATCCCCGGTCTTTTCCAGTCCAAGGTAAGATACCTTGACGAAAACGGCAACGAAAAGCTTAATTCCGATGGTCAGCCCTATTCCGGCCCCTTCTTTATGGAAGGTACAAAGGATATAGTTTTCAAGGCGCTCGAAAAAGCTCTTATCCCCCTTGCAAGCCTTCTTATTTCTCAGGAGGATAAGGAAAACCGTGCCGCCGAAGCTATTGCAGAGGTGCTTGGCGATGCCCTTTTAGGTAACCTTGCCCTTGACGAAAACGGAAACAACATCAAGAACATTCAGGCTGATAAGTACCTTACAAGCCTTGCAGGTCTTCCGGAAGAACAGAGAGAATATGCACTCGACCAGATTCCTCTTGACCTTTACGCTGAAATTGCAGGTATGGACCACCTTTATTTCTACTCCTTCCTTTCAACAGGTAATATGCTCAAAACAGTTGAAGGTCTTTATGAGCTTATTCAGATTGCAAAGAAGGAAACAGGTCACGATAAGGTTAACCTTGTTCCCATCAGCCAGGGCGGTTCACTTGAAAATGCTCTTATGCAGTATTATCTTGACAACGGACTCGATTTCACCGCAGATGTAAACAGAGTTTGCTATGTTGTTCCTGCCGCTGACGGTGCATATACTATCGGTGACGTTTACCACTACGGCTTTATTGACGATGCCGATGCACTTTACGATTATATGCTTCCCTCACTTTTAGGTGATCAGGAGTATCTCGGCTACATAATCAACATCGTCCTCAGAATTTTCCCCAACGCAGACCTTAACAATATTCTTGACAAGGCTGTTGATGTTCTTGTTAACGACTACCTTGCATATTCAACCAATATCTGGGCGCTTATTCCCTCAAGAGATTATCCCGACTGCAGAGAGAAATACCTTTCCGACCCTGAGGATGCGATTATCCGTGAACAGACAGACTGGTACTACAACGCTCAGGTAAATTCAAGAAGATACATTCTCGATCTTCAGGAAAAGGGTGTTGAATTCTTCGATATCGTTGACTACAACTGCTCAGACTACAGAATATTTGACTCCTGGAAAACAGAAAACGGTGACGGTGTTATCCACCTTGATTCTACATCCTTCGGTGCAACAAGCGTTGCAGTTGATAAGGCTCTTCCCAATGACTATGTTCAGGCAGGCACATACTGCACAGACCCCTCACACAACCACATTGATGAAGAAAGACTTGTTGACGCTTCAACGGGTATCCTTTGCGAAACCACCTTCTATTTCAAAGACCAGGCTCACGTTTCAACAGCCAGCAACGATGTTATTATGCGCCTTGCTATCAGAATTCTTACCGATGAAAGCTTCACCGATATTTATTCCGATCCCGGATATCCTCAGTTCAACTACGCAAGAGATTCCAAGCATGTTATATACAAATACAATCTGTGGAAAAATTACGACACTTCCGCTCTCTCACCGGAACTCGCCGCAGAATTCATTGCCGCACGTGACGAACTCGCAATTGCAATTGAAAGCACCTGTATGCCTACAGAGGATTTCGATGCAGCAGCAGAAAGATTCGACAAGTGCATCGAAAAAATAACAGCCCCTGAGGACGGTGAAAATGCTCAGGATGCTGAAGCAGAAAGCTTCTTTATGAATCTTATTACAAAAATCCTCAGATTCCTCAGCAAGCTTTTCTTTAACATTTTCGGAGATAAGGGATTTTCAGAAAAATAAGCAGTAAGTAAAAAAAATAAGGGATGCTCACAGCACCCCTTATTTTTTTATATGATTCTTAGTTTTTTCGCAATTTCTTTTCCGTCAAAGTATATACGGATTACACCCGAGGTTTCATAATGCACTTCAATTTTATGTCCGTCTGGCGTAGCTGTAAGAATATGAGGGAACTCAACCAACGCCTCGTATTCATCGTATACTCTGCCGTTTACAACAAGCTCGTTTGTTTTCTTGACTCTGCGATAAACAATGCGGTAGCCCGCCGTTTCAGCTTCAAGAAGAATTCTTGCTTTTACATCTGTATCGGCCATTCTGAGTACCCTTGAATTATCCTCTGTAAATTCATTTGCTTGCGCCGTATTTTCTTCGGCTTCATACACAACTTCTTCCACGGGAAGCTTCTTCAATTTGAAGTATGTAACAACTCCGTTAATAAGGCTGAAAATAACCCAGGCATGAAAAACAATATCCATAATCATATCGGCGTTTATGCCTGTGAGCAAAAACATAACAACAGTATCAATGCAAAACAGCACCGAAGCAAAAATAAGCCAGCCTACCTTTTTCTTCCTTGCGAAAAACCAGCTGAGAAGATAAAGCAGAATTACTGCAACCGCAACGGCAACGCATATAATTAAAAATGACTTATCCGCAAATTCCATATCACCAACATCATAATAATAATCCTCGGGATATGAGCCGGTGTAATACATTCCCAAATCGGCAATAAAATAAGGAATAAATGCCGAAAACAAGAAATATGTGTTCGATTTTACAACAAGAAGCACTACATTTATTGCGCTGAATGCAACAACAAGCAGAAGATTTACAATGCTGTTATTGTATTTGGCTTCAAGAGCTTCTCTTGGGGTGGTCGCTGTATTTTTTTGTGATGTAAATAAATTTGCCATAATATCCTCTCCTTCTGGTTACAATATAATATCACCCTGATGTTTATTCAATATTATACTCAATCTTTGAGTTGTTGTCAATACTCAAAATCAGAGTAGTATATGATTTATCTGAGGTGATAACAATGGATTATCTTGATAAACTGATAGCTTTGAGAATAGATAACGACCTTTCCCAAAAAGCGGTTGGTCAGGTGATTAACAAATCTCAGCAAGGATATGACCACATTGAAAAGCGCAGAGCTAAGCTTGCCATCGAGGATTTTAAAAAGCTCTGTGAATTTTATAAGGTAAGTGCAGATGAAATATTAGATATAAAATAAGGGACTGCTTTGCAGTCCCTTATTTTATATACTTTTTATAATCATTATAAAGCAATGTCGAATTCTTATGCCCTGCAAAAGCGGCTGTATCGGGAGCGTTCATAATTCCCGGGTACTGGTAACAGAGTATCTTATCCGCATAGGGTGCAACATTTTCAAGTTGCTTTTTTATCCGTTCAAAGGTAGCGGGCACAAGTGCACTTTTATAAACAACACCCTCAAAATCAAAAAGCTCAATATCTGCCCAGAGCTGTGCCCTGCCCGCCTTATCGTGGGCCTTGCGGAGCTTTTCAAAAATTCTTGCCGTTCTGTCCACCTTAGTTTTTCTCACACCTACCTCGTCCTGATAGGCGATGAAATCCACATCCAATTCAGCAAGGGTGTGCACAAAACGGTCGTTGGCTAAAGCTAAGTTTGTTCCGTAAGGTGCAATAAGTGTTTTTTTATCCGGGGTAAGCTCACGGCAACGGGCTGAACAAAGATTCACATATCGGGTAAAATCCTTTGAGAAATTGAGAATTATGCAGGTTTCATCGGGAAAATACCAGCCGTAAAAGCTTTGGTGGTGTCCGTAGAGAGCTGTCAGCTCCTCCATTGCACGGAAAGAGCGGTCAATAACCTCAGGGCTTTTAATGTTGCGACCTGCCTTCTGCCAGTCACCGTAAAAGCCGTTACCGAGAAAGACCTTCACTCCCCGTTCATCAGCCTCAGAAAGGACAGCCTCAATAGGGTCGTCACATCCGATTTCGGCAAAAGGAAATACGGTCGACCTGAAATAACATCTGTCATAAAGTGCCGTTGCCATAACCACTATGTATTCCATACCAAGGTCGGCTATTTCCCTGACCTTACTGCGCCACTGCTCAGCCGTAAAGCTTAAAAGTGCGGGGTTCCAGTATTTACCCTCGGCGGTGTTGTGGTGTCTGAATTCAAAAAATGTTCCGTCAATTTTTCTGTTCATAAATTTATCCTTTATAACCGTTTTATATCAGTTTTCGGTTATATCGTCAGTGAATTTTAAAGCTTTGAAAAGCCGTGGCTGTTAATAAGGGCGTCTATCTTCATTCCTGCTTTGCACAAGGGGCAATCGTATGAAGGATAAATTTTGTAATCATCCAGGTCATTAGGGTCAAATACTGAGCGCACAGGCAGACCGCCGCATTCTTTTTCCGTTGAGAAAATAGCGGATACACCGGACACAATACCGCCGTAATATCTTACAGCCTCAATTGCCGTCTGAGCAGTTTTACCCGATGATACAGATACAGCAAGTATCATTACATTTTTACCTTTTATCATCGGAACGATATTATCGCGGAAAATGAACTGATTTCCGCCTATAACCTCAGGTGTTACAACATAAATAGATTTATGTGCGTTCATATTAATGAAATCAGCTTTTGAAAGGCAGTCGGCAAGGCATGCACCGATAACCTCTGTGCCGTCAAGGCAAAGAATAGTATCCACTACTGTATCGGCATAATAATATGAGCAAAGTTCTTGTGCTACTGCACGGGCTTCGGAAAGACGGGTTTTCTGTGAAACAACATCAATATAATAATTGCTGTGACAGTTACTTGTTGCAAAATGTCCCACAGCAACTCTGAGAAAAAGATTTTTCTTTTTAGTATCATATTTTACTGTTTGTAAGCCTGACATAATTTTCTCCTCCTGTCAAGCTGAGGGCTCTTGGATTTTGGCCCGTCAGATTATAGTAAGATAATAACAATTTTTCCTTTGTTTGTCAATAATTAAGGGTAATCATCCATTGCAAAGCTTGTCTTTTATTTGCATTATCGGATGACTTTTCTCTTTTTGTGTTTACAGGACAAAATGACATTCCTGTAACACTTATTTTCTTGTCTCGTTTCTTACATGACCATCATCGTCAAATTTAAAGTTTTCGATATTGAAACCGTATTTCCTTCCAATTTTTACAGCTAATAACCTTACTTTTGAAAAACAATCCTTTGAGAATAAATCAAATAAATCTTCTGCTTTTTCAGGAAGATATTTTTCACACAATATTTCACTCAATACTTCTTTTTGTCCGCAATTTTCAGATTTATTAAACAACTCTATCAACTTGAGATAATTATCATCATTTTTCTTAATTTTCTTTAAAACGCGTAAAAATGTGCAGTAAAGATTTTTCAAATGTTTAAATACTGCAGTTAAAATTATCTCATCAGAAATATCAAAATCATGCTCATAAGCATTTTTTAATCCGTTTTCCGCAAACCATATATCATCAGATAAAATGGATTCTTCAAGAAAATTTTTTAGTTTACTTGAACAAGGATGCCTGAATATAGTTTTTAAAATACATAGTCTTTTGTATTTATCTTTATCTGTAATATAGTTTTCTAACAATTCAAATGACTTTTCATCAGTTTTGTAAGAAAGTGCTTCGCAATAAACAACAAAATCACTCATATTGCAAGATAATAACAACTGTTCAAGTTCATCAGTTGTTTTATCATATGGAACTTTTACACCATTAATTTTTTCTGTTCTCATAAACTCACCACCCTGATTTAATTATACACATCTACATATACAAAAGCAATACCTTCATCATAGGTTCGAGGCCAACAAGCCCTGAAAAGGGTGACACGAACTGCAAACAAAGATTTAAGGCATAAAAATAACAGAAACCCTTGATTTCTCAAGAGTTTCTGTATAGGGTGTCATTTCGTCCCCTAATTTTAGCGCCTCAAACAGGAGATTCCCCTGACAAGGGAAATGTCACGAAGTGACAAAAGGGTAATGGAGAGCGAAGCGAGCCGTAACTCAAACCTGTGACACCCACGACTTGCGGTGCCCAAAAGTTGCTATCCGCTTGGAGCGCCGAGCAACTTTGACCGCTACGCCATCCTCACCTCGCTTCATCTCGCACTGCGAGCGCTTCGGTGATGATGCAGATAACAGCCGCGTTACGTCTTTTGAAGTACGGTCTCATAGTTTAAATTCATCTCTGAAACATAAAAATTAAGAACCACTCAAATGAGTAGTTCTTAATTTTGGCGCCTCAAACAGGACTCGAACCTGTGACACCGCGGTTAACAGCCGCGTGCTCTACCGACTGAGCTATTAAGGCATATATGCTTTATTGTGTTTGCGGTGTCACTGTGACACCATCGGTCAAAAACATAGTCGTCT
>JAZSDP010000067.1:0-50127 GCA_045531265.1 Acutalibacteraceae bacterium | reverse complement strand
TCCGAATAACTGACATAATCGTACCAATAACCGTCACCGTCAGTCGGTCTTGCATAGAAGGGAAGACCGAAGGTTATCTTTTCAAGGGGAATATTTGAATCCTTTATCCACTGTGAACGTGTGGTAACGGTTTCATAGGTTGCGTGCTTACCTTCTTCGTCGTATACGTCATACATCATAAGCTCAAATGAATCAACGAATTTGACAGCAAGGTCTGAATACTGCAAGCACCAGTCTGAAGCGGCAACATTCAGTGTGTAATCGTCACCGAGCTTTGAGCCGAGAGAGACAAGGAAGTTATTATATCCGAACCATGCAATGTCTGTTGTGGGGTATTCATAATCGAAGTGTACGCCGTCGAGGTCATATTCTTTTAAAACTGCGATAATATCGGTCTGAAGTCCGGGACAAAGAAAAGCCTTGTTGTGCTCATTACCCACGGATTTCATCTGCTCATACCAATCTGATGAATTGCTCTTGCTGCCCGGACCAAGGAAGTTGAGAGTATACTTGATTTCTCTTTCACCTACAACCTCTTTAAGGTTTTTAAGAGCGGTTTCAAGCACCTCCCTGTTAACACTGACCTTGCCCTTAGCGTCAAAGGTTGCAACGCCGAAAAGAATAACGTCAGTGATGATTTCAAAGTCTTCACTGCAAAGGCTTGACGGATCCTGAATTCTGTCACAGATTACATAGCTCTTGACTCTGAAGCTTTCGTCTGTGTTATTCTCAGGCTTGGTTTCCAAACCGAGGAAGCCTGCGATAAGCGAAGCGATGGCTGTTAAAACTGCGATAAGACTTTTTAAATACAACATAATTATTCTCCTTTTATATTATTCTTCAAATATTCCGTCCTGAATAGCCATAATCTGGTCAACTCTTCTCTGATGTCTTCCGCCCTCAAATTCCGTATCAAGGAAAACATCAACCATTTCAATTGCAAGGCCTGCACCCACAACTCTGCCGCCGAGGCAAAGTGCGTTTGCATCGTTGTGAAGGCGGGTGAACTTTGCACTGAACCAATCGCTGCAGCAAGCGGCTCTGATGCCCTTTACCTTGTTTGCAGCCATTGAAATACCGATACCCGTACCGCAGCAGAGAATTGCCTTTTCACATTCACCGCTTGTAACGGCATTGCAGGTTTTAAAAGCAATAGCGGCATAGTCAATGGATTCGGATGAATATGTGCCGAAATCCTTATATTCAATGCCCCTTTCTTCGAGGTGCTTTTTGATTTCTTCCTTGAGGTAGTATCCTCCGTGGTCTGCTCCTAATGCTATCATTGTTTATTCTCCTTTTAAATTATTTGTTACTTAAAGCCTGCTTAGCCTTTAATTCCCGTTCAGCCTGAGGAAGTCTCAGGTAGTATGGCATAAGTGCGGCACCGTCTATTGCCTTATCTTCTGTAAAATCCTTTTCTGCCGCAAATGCAACACTGCTTCCTCTTTGATATATATTGCCTTTTCCCGCAATGGAATATCCCAGCTTTTCGTGGCAGAGTCTTGCTCCGTCACCGACGAAAACAACATTATCGTATTCGTCCAGCATTTCACCTAAAGAGTCAATCTGCAATGCCATATCCTCGGTGAGCCTTTCCACACTGTCACCGTCAACACGGAAAATACCGCAGTAAACCTGATTGCACCTTGCATCCATAACGCTGACAGCGGTGCACTTCATACCCGTAAGGTTATAGGCAAGAGCCTCAAGAGTTGAAACAGGCACACATTTTTTATTTGTAGCATCGCAAAGACCCTTTATTGCCGCAACACCGATTCTCACACCCGTGAAGGAGCCGGGACCTGCACTGCAGGCAAAAAGATCAATTTGCGAAAGGTCAATTTCTGCATTTTTCAGGGCACTGTCAATCATAGGCATAAGGGTGCGTGAGTGAGTAAGACCTGAATTGATGCTGCATTCGCTCAGGATTTTTCCGTTCTCAGTTACGGCAACGGAAGCACAGACCGCACTTGTGTCAACAGCTAAAATTTTCATTATATATCCAATCCTTCAACGGTTATTATTCTTTCGTTTTCACTGCCGCCTTTTTCAATATATATACGCACAGTGTTCTCGGGCAGAGCAGACTCAATATTCTCGCTCCATTCGGCGGCAATTACGGCACCCATATCAAGGTAGTCAAAAAATCCGCTCCCATAAAGGTCCTCCCAGGTGTTTACCTTGTACATATCAAAATGAACGAGAGGAGGATTTCCGCCGTAGTCGTTTACTATTGCAAAGGTGGGGCTTGACACATCCGATGTATTCCCTAACCCCTTTGCAAGACCCCTTGTAAAGGCGGTTTTGCCCATACCGAGTCCGCCGAAAAAGGCAATAACCGTACCGCGGTTTATTTTTTTAGCCAAACGGCAGGCAAAGTCTTCCGTTTGTTCTACACTTTTTGAATTAAACTTCAGCACTACGGTTTCACCCCTTATTTTTATTCCTATTATAACATTTTATCACAAATAATGAATATGTCAACTTTTGCTTACCTTTTTGACTTGAAAAATTCTGATATTTCCATTATAATCTACTGTAGACACAAAAATTAAAGGAAGTGATGGCAATTATCCGCAAAAATATAATAAAAGCAATCAGGCAGACGGATATTCTGCTTCTTCTTATAACTCTCGCACTTTCCGTTATGGGAACGGTTATGGTTTCAAGCGCAACCCTTTCCGCCGATGCAACATCATTCTTCTCACGAGATGCCAAGGTTATGGTGCTTGCCCTTTGCCTCGGCGCTACGGCGGCACTTATTGTTTCACTGATAGATTACGATATAATCCTTAAGCTATGGCCCCTTGTGGCAGGCGGATGTCTTATGCTTATGCTTCTGCTTATCCCCTTCGGTGTTGCTCCCCCGGGACGAAGCGATGCTATCTCCTGGTTCAGAATCGGCTCGCTTTACTTCCAGCCCTCGGAAATTGTTAAAATCGGCTTTATTATAACCTTCGCCGTTCATCTGAGTAAGGTTAAAAATAATATTTCCGATTTTAAAAATGTAATGTTTTTATGCATCCACGCCGCAATCCCCGTTCTGCTTGTTATCAAGACCGGTGATATGGGCTCAGCCCTTATTTTCGGTATGATGTTCATAGGTATGATGTATATTGCAGGTGTGCATTGGCTTTACTTTCCTGCAGGCGGTCTCGTTATTGCCGCCGCTTCACCGATTATATGGCTTAAGGTCTTTGACGATATTCAGCGTAACCGTATCCTTGCACTTTTCAACCCCGAGGAATATGCAACGGAAATCTATCAGCAGAATCAGGCACTCAAGGCTATCCGCAACGGCGGTTTTTCCGGTATGGGACTTTTTGAGGGTGAGCTTACCCACAGTAAGCTTCTTCCCGAAAAAGAGAACGATATGATTTTTTCCGTTGTATGCGAAGAGACGGGCTTTATAGGTGCGTTTATTCTTCTTGCACTTTTTGTGCTTCTTGCCATCCGTGTTATTCAGGTTGGTAAAAGAAGCCGTAACTTTGCCGCCGAAATGATGTGCTATGGTGTTGCATTTATGATTATTTCTCAGGTTATCATCAACATCGGTATGTGTACAAGGCTTCTGCCTGTTATCGGTATCACGCTTCCCTTTATAAGTGCAGGCGGCTCATCAACGGTCTGCCTTTACCTTGCTGTGGGAATTGTGCTTAGCGTTTACCGTTCTTCAACAGGTCTCGGATATGAGAATAATTACCGTTTTGCAAGAATTGCAAGAGAATACTAAAAAATTGCCCTGTTTCGGCAAAATATTTAAAGCTAATCCTTTATGATTTCTAATCATAAGGGATTTTTTGTTTTTGGAGGAAAAACTATGGCGGCAAAAATTGAATACAGACAAAAGGAAATACGCGTGATGCTTGACGGTGAAATTGACCACCACAGTGCATCACTTATAAGGGTAAGCATTGACCAGGCAATAATACATAAAAAGCCATCCCTTCTCATTCTCGACTTCGGTGGGGTAAGCTTTATGGATTCATCGGGCATTGGCCTTGTTATGGGCAGATACAAGCTTATGAAAACCGTTGCCGGCAGAATAAGAGTCGAGAATCTTTCGCCCTCGGCATACAAGGTTATGAAATTAGCAGGGCTTGAAAGACTTGGCGAAATAAAACAAAAGGAGGTGGTATGATGAAGCTTTTTAACGAAATGCAGACCGTTATTGACTCAAAAAGCATTAATGAAGGTTTTTCTCGTGTGGCAGTTTCTGCCTTTGTTTCCTGCCTTGACCCCAATGTAGAGGAGCTGACAGATATAAAAACTGCCGTCAGCGAAGCGGTTACAAATGCCATTGTTCATGGCTACAAAGAAAAGCAGGGAAAAATTTACATAACCGTCAGCCTTTTTGAGAATAATAATATCAGAATTAAAATCCGCGACAAAGGCGTTGGTATTGAAGATGTGCCTAAGGCTATGGAGCCGCTATACACAACGGCAGGCTCTGAAAGAGCAGGGCTCGGCTTTGCGGTTATGGAGTCCTTTATGGATAAGGTAAGGGTCAGTTCAAAGCCCGGCAAGGGCACAACAGTCACTATGGAAAAACGGATATGGGGCAAAAATATTTGAATCCGAAGGTGGTACAGGCATGAAGGAATCAAGAAGTCGGGAAAATCTTATAAATGAAAACTACGGTCTTGTTCACGCTTGTGCCAACAAATTCCGCGGCAGAGGCGTTGAATATGATGACCTTTTTCAGGCAGGCTGTGTAGGGCTTATCAAGGCAGCTGACAACTTTGACGCCGAAAGAGGCTTTGCCTTTTCAACCTACGCAGTACCCGTTATCCTTGGTGAAATAAGGCGTATTTTCCGTGACGGCGGCAGTGTAAAAATCGGCAGAACATTAAAGGAAAAATCTCGCAACGCAATGAAAATAAGGGAGCAGATGGCAGTTGAACTCGGCAGAGAGCCAACCGTAAGCGAGCTTGCGGAAAAATTAGGCACCGATGTTTCCTCTGCCGCGGAGCTGATTACCGTTTCAATGCCCACGATCTCCCTTACGGCAACAGACGACGAAAAAGGGTCGGGTCAGCTTGATATCCCCACACCTGCACCCGAAGGCGAAATAACGGAAAAAATGGCACTTAGGTCTGTTGTGGCTGCCCTTGAGGAAAGAGACAGACGACTTATAGAGCTTCGGTACTATAAGGGGCTGACTCAGGTTAAAACCGCCGCCCAGTTGGGTATGAGTCAGGTTCAGGTTTCAAGAAGAGAAAAGGCAATTTTATTGCAGATGAGAAAAAGTATGCTTTAACTCTAAACCTGTGGAAATTTTATTTCCGTTGTGTTATAATAGGTAACACAAAACTCAAAAGGAGCCAAACGATGTTAAAAAGCAGAAGATATATATGTATATTGCTCACGGTTTTACTGAGCTTTTCCCTTTTCGGCTGCGGCAGAAAGACAAAATCAGCCGACTCCTACACTATGAAAAAGAAGGAGGAAAGCGTTGCCGTATCGGCAGACAAGGTAAACAACAATATATATTTTGATAACACAAAGAAAGAAAAGCTGAATGAAGTTTCAACTACCGATATGCTTACCCTTTACTATAACGAACAAAAGGAAAGCATAAGCCTTTACGATTCAGGTGCAGAAAAGCTTTGGAGAGGTCTGCCCTCAAAATACAACGGTGAAAAAACGGGGCTTGTTACCGTAACCGTGCTTTCTTCAGGGAATGAATATGAGCTATTCCCTTCTCATAACAAGGAAAACAGCATTGAGTATACGGACAAAGGATTAAAAGTAACCTTCCTTTTCTCAGCCGAAACTGAAAGCGGAAATGAAATCGGATATTCCCTTCCCGTTGAATTCACCGATGACGGAGGTATGCTAAAAGTAACTACTGATTGCAGTAAGATAACGGAAACGGCAGAAAACAAAAATACTGTTATCATAAGTATTAACCTTCTGCCCTTCTTCGGTGCTTTTTACAGCTCTTCAGAGGGAGATTGTCTTATTATTCCCGACGGCTGCGGAGCACTTGTTGACCCTGCCAAAGCTACGGGCAAAAGCTATGAAACAAGGATTTACGGTGCTGATCCTTCCTTGAATGAAAATGAAGAAAGCTTTTCCGTATTACCCGTTTTCGGCATTAAGCATGGTTCAGGCGCAATTGCCGCCGTTATAACCGACGGAGACACAGTTGCGAGAATCAAAGCTGAAACCGAAGGCAAGAAGGGAGGCTTCAACAGGGTTTATCCCAGCTTTGATATCACTCCCGTTTGCGAAAACGAAAACGACTCATACCTTGTGAGCGAAAAGAAGTATGAGGGTATTATCAGCGTTTCTTACCGCTTCCTTTCCAAAGACAGTGCAGACTATATCGGCATTGCAGGAGCCTGCCGTGAGTTACTTATAAGAAACTCAGACCTTCTGGCGAGCAACATAAATAAAGACGGCGACTACCCCTTCAACCTCAGCATTATAGGTACATCACCCGTAACGGATTCCGAGGGCAAGCAAAAGCTTTTAACTCTTACGGACTATTCTCAGTGCCTTGACATTATAGAAAGCCTTCAGGCTAAGGATATAAACAGAATCAACCTGAGATTCAAAGGCCTTTTAGATGGCGGTACTTTACAGAAGGATATTGAAAATGCATCACTGTTGGCTAAAAACGGACTTTCCGAGCTTACCGGCTATGCACTTAAAACCGATGTATCGGTATTTACGGATGTACACCTTTTCTCTTCGGGTGCTGACAGCGGATTTACCGATTATGCAGTAAAGCTTTCCTCCGACCCTTCACAGTTTACAAAGGCTGTGCTGAGTAAAGACGGCTATGAACTCGCCGCAGTAAAAACAGTAGCTGATAAAACAAAGGCTATGCTCTCAGAACTCAGAAAAAACAGTTTTGAAGGTCTTTGTCTTTCAGATGCGGCAAATATTCTTTACTCCGATTTTTCATCGGGGGAGGCAATGCTCAGGAATGAAACGGCAGAGCTTATAGCCGGTCAGATGGGTGCTGTTGCCGCTACAAAAAATCTTATGGTTGAAAAAGGTAACCTTTATGCAATAAAATATGCCGAGGTTATCACGGAGCTTCCGTCTACCGCTTTTTATAAAGGCAAGGGCGTTACGGAGATTCCTCTTATTGCATCTATCCTTCACGGTATTCTGGACTATTCCTTCTACCCCGTTAACACTGCCAAAAACAGCACAAATGCTCTTTTAAAATGTGCCGAATACGGCGCGGTGCCTTCATATGAATGGTACGGAACCGACCTTGGCACCGATGAAGAAAGCGACAGCTATTACTATATGAACTCCGTAGCCGACGCCCAGAATGCTTACACAAGAATGAAAAATACTTTTTCCGACCTCAGAACAGAAAGAATTACAGACCACCAAAATATCAGAAAAAATGTTTATATGACTCAGTTCGGCAGCGGAACTAAGATATATGTAAACTACGGCAAGAAACCCGTTACCGTTTCAGGCGTTACAATTGAGGCTGAAAGCTTCGTAAGAGTTAACTGAATAATGTGTATATACATTTTCAGGGTGCATAATGAATAATCAGCAGAAATGTTTAACAAAAATGTTGAAAAATCTGTTAGTAAAGTTGAAAACTTAACATTTTCAATAGATGTTACTTCTGAAAAAGAATTTAAATGTGGAAAACTAAAGGTTTTTAACGTTTTTAACCGATTTTTCCACATAGGTAAGAAAACACCTTTACAGCATAAATTTTGCTGTAAAGGCGTTTTGCTTTACCGTTTTTATTGTGTTTTTTTGAATATTCAGTGCTTATACAGTATAATAATTCCTATTTATAAGCTTTCGCAAATGTTTGCAAAGTCATCCATTGAAAGCTTTTCCGCTCTTATGTTGGCGTCAAGACCTGTATTTTCAAGGGCGAAAATTATCTGCGCCTTAGGAATGCCTAAAGATGAGCTTACGGAATTAACAACGGTTTTTCTTCTTTGGGCAAAGGCAGCTTTTACTATACGGAAAAACTTCTTTTCATCGCTGACCTTAACGGCAGGCTCCTTACGGATATCAAGCCTTATAACGGTACTGTCAACATTTGGGGCAGGCATAAAGGAGCCTCGGGAAACATTGAAAAGCTGCTTTGGCACGGAGTAATAATTTGTGCACACGGTAATGGCACCGGATTCCCTTGAGCCTACAGGAGTGCAGAGTCGGTCAGCCGCTTCCTTCTGAATCATAACTGTCACCGCTTCAATTGGAAGGTTATTTTCAAGCAGCATTGTTATTACGGGGCTTGTTATATAATAAGGAAGATTAGCACATACAACCACCCTCATACCGTCGAATTTTTCCTTTATAAGTGCGTGAAGGTCAACCTTCATAACGTCGGCATTAACCACTTCAAAGTTGTCGTATTCGGAAAGAGTCTCACTGAGTACGGGCAGAAGTCTTGTATCAAGCTCAATTGCCACAACCTTTTTTGCCCTTTTACAAAGCTCCGCCGTAAGCACACCTACACCCGTACCTATTTCAATAACACCGGTATTTTCGTCGGCACCGCACATCTCAGCCATCTTTGGGCAGACGGAAGGGTTGATAATAAAATTCTGACCGAGGGCCTTTGAAAAATTAAAGCCGTGCCTTTCCATAACAGAGCGTATTACGCTTATATCTGATAAATTATTCATTTATCGCATCTCCTGACTTAAAACTATTGCATTTTATCTTCAATGAATGTATAATTATTGTATCTATTATAAACGAGGTGAACAATTATGTCAATTCTTGTAACAGGCGGCGCCGGATATATCGGTTCACATACCTGTATTGAGCTTCTTAATGCCGGCTACGATATTGTTGTTGTTGATAATTTCTATAACAGCAAAAGGGAATCCCTTAACAGAATTGCTGAGCTCAGCGGTAAGAGCTTTGCTTTTTATGAATGCGATATCCGCGATAAGGAAGGTCTTGATAAGATTTTCAAAACGGAAAAAATTGATGCAGTTATCCATTTCGCAGGTCTTAAGGCTGTTGGCGAATCATGTCAGAAGCCTATTGAATATTACGATAACAACATCGGCGGTACCCTTAAGCTTTGCGAGGTAATGAAGGAAAACGGCTGCAAAAAAATTGTTTTCAGCTCCTCTGCAACGGTTTACGGCAGCAACAACATTTCTCCTTTAAAGGAAACTATGCCCACAGGCGGCACAACAAACCCCTACGGCACAACAAAGTATATGATTGAAATTATCCTTTCCGATATTTTCAAATCAGATAACGAATGGTCAATAAGCCTTCTTCGTTACTTCAACCCCATCGGTGCACATAAGAGCGGCAGAATCGGTGAAGACCCCAACGGCATTCCCAACAACCTTATGCCCTTCATCACTCAGGTTGCGATCGGCAAAAGAGAGTGCCTGAGCGTTTTCGGTAACGATTATGACACACCCGACGGAACGGGCGTGAGAGACTATATCCATGTTGTTGACCTTGCTCTCGGTCATGTTAAGGCTCTTGACAGAGTGCTTAACACTAACGGTCTTGATATATTCAACCTCGGCACAGGTACGGGCTACAGTGTGCTTGATGTTGTTAAGGCATTTGAAAAGGCAAGCGGCGTAAAGGTGAACTATAAGATAGTTGACCGCCGTCCCGGCGATATTGCAACTTGCTATTCAGACCCCTCAAGGGCTGAAGCTGTACTCGGCTGGAAAGCTGAAAGAGGAATTGAAGAAATGTGCGAGGATTCCTGGCGTTGGCAGAGTACAAACCCCAACGGCTATCCCGACTGATTACAGAATAAAACATATAAAAGCGGAATGAGCCGAGGCTCATTCCTCTTTTTGTTATATAAACTTATTTTTCACTTCGCTCACAAGGTAAAATGACCCTGCAACAATCAGCACACAGCCCTGTGCTTTTTCTTTTGCGAGTTTAAAGGCTTTTTCAGGCTCACTTACGGCATAAACATTGCCGCAGTATTTTTTCGCAATCTCAGATAGAACCTCAGGCGTCTCCCCTCTTACGCTGTCTGTCTGAGTGAAAACAATATTTTCGCATAAGGGCGCTATTACGGATATGGATTCTTCGTAATCCTTATCCTTCATAAAGGACATAAGAAGTGTTATTTTTCTGCCGGCAAGGAAGCTACGGACAGTTTCTCTCAAAGCCTTCATACAGCCCGCATTGTGTCCGCCGTCAAGAATAACCGTTGGCTCACCTTCAATTATTTCAGTTCTTCCAGCCATTTTAAAGCCTTCAATACCCTGACGAATATTTTCGTCACTGATGCTATATCCCTTTTCTCTGAGAACTCTTGCGGCAGTTACAACCGTTAGCATATTGGCTATCTGGTGCTTTCCGCAGCTTCTGATATTAAGAGAAAGTCCGTCATAGCTCAGCCTTGTTCCCCAAAGGTCGCAGCCTTCTATATTTACCTTTTCCGTATTCGGCACATAAAGGGGATTTTCTCCCTTTTGGCATTCCTGCCTTATAACTTCCGCAACACCCTCGGGCTGGGGAATATAGCCGAATTCTACGCCGTCAAAGGGGTATGACACCATAGGGCAACCCTTTTTCAGAATGCCGCATTTTTCCTTTGCTATCTCCTCAACTGAATTGCCGAGCATTTCCGTATGGTCAAGAGAAACGGAGGTAATAACCGCAAGCTCGGTAGCATCAATTACGTTGGTGCTGTCATTTTTTCCGCCTATGCCCGCTTCAAGAACGACTATATCACAGCCCATTTCCTTGAAATACAACAAGCCTAAAGCCGTTGTAACCTCAAAAACCGTTGGGTGTAATTCCTCTTTTTCCATAAGCAGAGTTTTTTCTTTTATAAGATAAGTAAGCTCTGCCGTTTTATTTTTTGGTATAAACTCACCGTCAACCTTTATTCTTTCGCCGAACTCAAAAATAAAGGGTGAAGTGAAAAGCCCCGTTTTGTATCCGCTTTCTTTCAGTACCTCGGCAAGTGCCGTTGAAACTGAGCCTTTTCCGTTTGTGCCCACAACATGTATGAATCTGAGCTTTTTTTGGGGATTACCCAGAAGCTCAAGCAATCTTATCATTCTTTCAGGGCCGCTGCTTTTCTGAAATTTACGGCGGGAGTAAATAAACTCCAGCGCTTCATCATAGGTCATTTTAATACCTTCTTTTTAAATCAGGGTTATTTGTATTTTAGTATATATCTTCACATTATATATTGTCAAGCAGAAAGATTTCGGACGGCACATTGCATTTTTCATAGAGGGCAGAGGCAAATATTTCCCTGTCAATACCCTCGGGGCATAAGGCAGCATACTCCCACGGAAGACCTATACGGACGCGGGTGTAGATACTCTTTGAACAAACATATTTTCCGAAAAGAAAAGGTATTTCGTCACCATCATAAGAAATTATCACATCACACTCACGAGAAAAGGAATCAAATTTTTCGCCGAGAATAACAGAGCAGCCGTATTCATAAAAAATCCTTTCTGTTTCTGCTTCGTATAACCTGCTATCAGCACAGACTACCTGAATTTTTGCCGCAAGAGGCAAAAGTCTGTGCAATAAATGAACATAAATCCCCCTGTTATCCTCTATACATACGGAGCATTGAGAAGGCTCAAATTCCGAATCACTAATACCTTTTAACGCAAGCTCAAAAACCAGTCTTTCTTTCAGCGACGATGATACATAAGGCTTAACCGCTTCGTCACCCATAAAATCAAAGGGAAAAATCAGGCTGTTTCTGAGGTTTCCGGCAATACGGATTATTTTATCTAAAGGTACTTTATTATTTCTTTTTTCGGCTGTAATAATAAAAAAGCAACCGTCCAAGGGAAGCTCCACCCTTTCACTTTTAACTTTCAGCTTTGTAAAAAGCCCCTTCAGTGACCTTTCCTTTTCTATGAATCTTACAACAGCAAACATAAAATCACCCTTAGATAAATATGCCGTTTTACAAAAGAATAGGCAGACTTTTACTTCCGCACAGGAAAATGCCTACAAAAATAAAATGCAGGAATTCAGAAAACACCTGCATTTTTACTTTTAGATAAACAGCTTATCAGTCTGTTCTGAGGGCTTCAACAGGATCCTTCTTTGCTGCAAGTGATGAGGGTACAAGACCTGCAATAAAGGTAAGGAACACACTGATGCCGATAAGAATAATTGCGGACTTGAAGGGAAGCTGAGCCGCCGCACCCGTATGGGTAAGATAGTCAAGAAGGAAGTTAATGGGTATTTCAAGAATAAGTGTACTAATTATACCGATTATACCCGCTGCAAGACCGATTGTGATTGTTTCCGCATTGAACACTCTTGAAACGTCACCCTTGGAAGCACCGATTGAACGGAGAATACCGATTTCCTTTGTTCTTTCAAGAACGGAAATATAGGTGATGATACCAATCATAATTGAAGATACAACCAGAGAAATTGCAACGAAAACAACAAGCACATAGGTTACAATATCAATAACCTTGGTAACCGAGGAAAGCAGTGCACCGATAGCATCGGTAGGTGCAATTTCATATTCGGGATGACCGTCAGCCGTTACCTGCTCGTTATAATATTCAATCATTTCATTAAGCTTATCCTTGGCTTCAAAGCTCTTGGGATAGAAATAAATTGATGTGGGTGTATCGGCAGGCTGATAGCCGAGGGTTTCCATTGTTTTTTCATATGAAGCCTTGGATTTGATTGTATCAATATAAGCCTGCTTGAGCGCTATAACCTGCTCGTCGTCAAGATAGCCCTCCATAAGCTTTTTCTGAAGGTCTGTCATATCACCGAAGTTGAAAAGTGAGGACATATCCGTAATATCAATCTGAGAAAGGTCGATATCCGTTGCCATACTCATAAAGGGTGAGATATCAAGGAAGTTCATATCAATTTCCTTCATATCAATATCTGCAAGGTCAAAATCGTTTACGGTAAGGTCAAAGAACTTAAGACCCGTAATAACATCAGTCTTGGGATCCTTAAGCTGCTGCTGAACAACCTGAGATTTTTCTGTTTCGCTGTTAGCGTATTCCATCAGCTCTGTAAGATAACCAATACCGCCCATACCAACGGAAAGAACATTATCCTCATCGGGACGGATAATACCTACAATATTTATATCCATACCGCCGTCAACAAGCTTTTTAACATAAGCCAGATTGTTTCTTCTGTCAGACCAGAGACCGGTTTTCTTATCCTTTATCATATATTCGTGGTTAAGAACAAGCTTGAATTTCATATTGCATATATCCTGATAGGAGTAAACAGCTTCCGTTGTTTCAAACTGTTCACCGCCGGTTAAAGCAGACATAAGGTTTGATGTAAACTCGCTCTGGTCCTTAAGGCCGAGGGCGTAAAGCACAAGCTCGTTGATTTCATTGTTACCGTCTACAATAAGAACAACTTCATTTTTGTTTTCGGGAAGTCTGCCGTAAATAACATCGTACTGATTACCGATAACCTCTTTACCGCCGATAAGCTCCATCCACACACTGAAGGTTGAGCCCATAAAGCCTTCCATTGTAGCCATCATATCGTTACCTGCAAAGCTATCCATAAGGGTGCTGGGGTTAACCTGAACAACACCGTTTTCCGTATCTGCACGGTAAATGTTGAGAGGTGTTGAATACTTATACTGAACATCGTTACAAAGCTCATTGAAAGCCTCTTTGTTATCCTCAATGTACTTTCTGAAGGAACGCAGATTGTTTGAGGAGGATTGTGCAATAAAGGTGTTCACAAGCTCGGTAAACATTTCGTTTACATATATATTTTCAAGGTCGTGGTCCAGCTCACCCGTGGGCATCATACCCGTTACGGAGGTCATCATACTGTTAAGGTCAACAGATTCCTTTTCAACGGACATGGGGAATGCAAGAAGGGTATCATTCTGCACCTTATCAACATAGTTCTGAATACCCGTTGAAAGTGCAAGAACAAGCGCTATACCGATAATACCTATTGAGCCTGCAAATGCAGTAAGGATTGTTCTGCCCTTTTTTGTGCCAAGGTTACGAAGTGAAAGACCGAAGGCTGTTTTGAAGCTCATTGAGGGCTTTCTGCCCTTTGCCTTTTCTTCCTCTGCCTTGGCTTTTTCGTTCATATAGTCAGAAGCTTCGGGTATAAAGGGATTGGAGTCGTCAGTCATTCTGCCGTCCTTGAACTTGATTATTCTGTTTGAATATTCGTATGCAAGGTCCGGGTTATGGGTAACCATAATGATGAGCTTATCCTTGGAAATCTCCTTTAAAAGCTCCATAATCTGAACGCTTGTTTCACTGTCAAGAGCACCGGTAGGCTCGTCGGCAAGAAGAATATCGGGGTTATTGATAAGTGCACGGGCAATTGCAACTCTCTGCACCTGACCGCCTGACATCTGATTGGGCTTTTTGTTGATATGATCTTCAAGACCTACCTGCTTCAGAGCTTCAATAGCTCTTTCTCTTCTTTCCTTTTTGGAAACACCTGAAAGAGTCAGGGCAAGTTCAACGTTGGAAAGCACCGTCTGATGAGGGATAAGGTTGTAGCTCTGGAAAATGAAACCTATGGAGTGGTTTCTGTAGGTATCCCAGTTTTCATCGGTAAAGGTTGATGTGCTTTTACCGTTGATTACAAGGTCACCGCTTGTGTATCTGTCAAGACCGCCGATAATATTGAGAAGGGTTGTTTTACCGCAGCCTGAGGGGCCGAGAATGGATACGAACTCGCTCTCTCTGAAATTTATGCTGATGTCGTTCATAGCTCTGACGGTGGTATCCCCCGTCACATAATCTTTTACAATGTTTTTAAGTATCAGCATCGCTTACACCTCCTGATTCTGAGCTTTAAGCTGTTTTTTCTCTTTTTGTTCATCAAGGAAAATCTTTATTCTGTCACGGTTTGCAAGGCCGAAGAAAAGACCTGCTATAACCGCAAAAAGGAAGAAGGATAATATGTTACTCCAAGGAATTTCCCTTTCTTTTACATATATAATAGTAGGAAGGTAGTCATCGGTTTTTTCTTCAACAACTGCCCTTTCTCTGAAGAAGAGCTTGTAAAGCCATTCAACGGTTTCGTCTGTTGACATAGAAGCAAGCTGCTGAGTAATTCCGCCTGAATAGGTTGCAAACATATCATTTTCATCGGAGCCGCTGCCCATAAAGGATGTCATAAGGTCCTCATTACCGGGAGCCTTCATAACACCGACAAAATATCTGAGAATTGTTATAAGCACTGCCGTCTGGTCGGAATCCACGGCATAAACCATAATGCTGTTGCCCTGCTGTGTTCTCTTTGAGGGAACACTCGTCAGTGTACCCATACCCTGGAACTGATTAAGGTCAAGTTCGGGAAGAGTCATACCTAAATCCATACCCTTCATAAGCTCGCCCATAAGTGAATTAATGTTCAGCTCTGCAGTAAGCTTTGAAAGGTCAAGCATCTGAGAAAGGCCAAGCTTTTCCATAAGGGTCATTATAGGATGAAGAAGATTGTCCACCACAATTTCAATACCCTTGTTATTGAAGAAGTAAAGAAGATTGGGAAGAATTTCCGTAATTGTGTATACGGGCTTATCAAGAACTCTTTCAATAAGAGATGTGAGTGACCTTACAATGGGCTTAAGAACATCCTCGTTCTGAATTGCTGCCCAGTATTCCTGAAGATTGGGAATACTGTCACTGTAAACGCCGAATGCTTCAAGCACGGGGATAATTGCCGTATTGTAGCCGTCGCTGCCGTAAAGGTCAACAGCACCGAAAAGGCTGATTTTGCCGCCGCAGAGCATCATAATAAGAATTTCGTCAAAGGGTCTGAACACAGCGGAAACAGCATCAATAAAACCGTTTCTGTCACCGTCCTTAAAGCCCCAGTTTATGCTTTCCTTATTCACAACTGACCAACTGTAATATTTATTAAGCTGAGCTCTTGCTGAAGAGAACTTCTTTTCCGTAAGCTCGGAAGCCACAGCCGACGGTGAAAATGAAAGACCGAGAAGCTCTGTTACCTGCTTCATATCATCGCCCGTGAGCATTGAATAAAGGGAAACAGTAAGCTCACTTACAAGCTTATTGGAATAAATCTCGGGTGCAAGTGCATCCCTTACGGTTTTGTGTTCACCGGATTCGGCTATAAATTCATTTATAAGTTCGTCAATGCCGTCAAGCACACGCTGATACTTATCCTGACCTAAATTTGCAGTATAGCTTACAGGGGTCTGAGGATTATCGTTGAAGGTCCACTGATAGTCATTCACAACAGCCGTGGTCTGATTGAAAAGGTCAATTATAACAGTTATAAGCTCATCTGCCGATTTTGAAAGCAGTGAGTTAAGTATGGTAACAAGCTCCTCACTTGAATTTTCACCGAGCATTGAGGGCAGGGTTGTCTGATTGAGTCTCAGTGTATCAAGAAGCCACCTTAAAACAACAACAAAGGCTGCACCCTTATCTGAAATCACCTTATCGCCTGAAACAGTACCGCAGGAAGCAAGTTCATTAAGGTCGAGCTCTGCCATTTTAAAATCGGAAACATTCAAAAGACTTCCGAGGTTTATATCAAGGCTCATCCCGCCTTCTTCACCCTCCTGAGATTCAAGAAGGGACTGAACATCAAGGATTGAAATATTAAGAACCTGCACCTTAAGGGGATTTATAAGGCTCTGGATTGCATTATCCATTCCGCCGTTATTGATGAAATGGGCAATACCGGGAAGGATTTCCGTCAATCTTGCACAGGGAGCGTCAAGCACACCTTCTAAAAAGCCCATAAGGTCAAGAACTATGTGCCTTACCATTGAATAGCGGTCTGCTGCTGCATCGGCATAAAAGGTTTCGGGTGCAGTGTAGCTTGTGCAGCCGAAGTTAGTGAGCATGGGAACAATTGCATTCTGATAACCGAAGTCACCTTCTATACCTATGAGAGCATTGAGGCTGTACTTACCGCCGCAAAGAATAGTATAAAGAAGCTCATTCATAGGGCCGAAAATTGCCGCAGCAGCGTCTGCCATCTGCTCTTTGGTTTTAACACCCCATACGGCAGAGTCAAGATTGACCTGAGCCCATGAGGGCGCGGCAGCAAGAGTCTGGGCAACAGAGGGGTAATTTACAAGATAAGCTGAAACCGCCGCAGGGGTTATATCAAGTCCAAGCTTTGAAAGAGTTTCGCCGTTCTCTTCCATCATCTTGTATACCTCCACCGTCAGCATTGACAATGTACTGTCAGAGCATATCTGAGGCATCAGAAGATTACTTAAGGTTGTGTTCTGAGTCTGCCTGAGCATTGCACCTATAAGTGTATCGGTTTTGGTGATAGCGCTTTCTGCCTTTTCTTTTGTAACCCCCTGAGGGTAGGTTACCGCACCCGATACAGGAGCCACGGTAAGACATATTACAAGAGCCACAAGGAATATGCTCAGAAATTTTTCTGCTTTTTTAAAGAGTTTCAGTTTAATCACCTCATTCTATGTGGGTATTTACAATATCTACGAGTCTTTTAATAATCCTGAGAAACTCGTTTACATCATTTTCACCCAGCTGTTCTATTATAGTCAGAGCGTTACTTATTATTTCTGCCCTCATACGCATATAATGTTCATATCCGTCTGCAGTCAGGGCAACATAGGTGCTTCTTTTATCATAGTCATTACTGAGCCTTTCAATAAGTCCCTTGCCTTCAAGGGATTTTATTATTGCAGAAAGCCTTGCGGCAGTGAAAGCCGTCCTTTCAGAAAGCTTACCCGGAGTGGCCTTGCCTCCGCAATCATTAAGAAGCATAATTATTGCATTTTCACCTTTTAAAGAAAGCTTAAGTCGGTCAAGTATATTTTCCGTATTTATGTCTTCAAAGGTTTTCAGCATTTCTGCGGCAAGAATATCGCTGTTCATATATGCCTTACCTCCCAATACGTCCATTATTTAACAGTGTTAAGTAATATACCATATATTATGCACCAAATCAATGACGAAATAATTAAAAATTATGAAAATGCACAAAAAAATATTGTTGTAATTGTGTAAAATATCTTGATTTCAGGTAAAAAATCACAATTATACCAAGGCAAGTTTATATAGTAAGCCAAAGAACATAAAATTAACTTAAAATTAATTAATAGTATTAATAAAATGATATTTTAAAAAAACAAGTCTCCTCTGTTGACTTTTTCAGCTTTGTTAATTATAATAAAAAATGTTCGATACCTAACAGTTAGTTCCCTTACAATGGAGGTGTATCAGTGGAAAACAGAAGGCTGGGTTTTGAAATTCACAAAACCTCAAGAATAATAAAAAGGTATATGGATTCAGACGCCACTAAAAGCTATGTAGACAAAATGACAGGCACTCACGGTTGGGCGGTAGGTTATTTTGCCAACAACCAACACCGTGATATTTTTCAGAAGGACTTTGAGCAGGAATTCAATATCCGCCGTTCAACGGCAAGTGCCATTCTCTCTCTGATGGAGAAAAACGACCTTATAAAAAGAGAAAGCGTTCCCAACGATGCAAGACTGAAAAAAATTGTCCTTACACGGAAAGCACTTGAAATACATAGTGTTGTCAACGAAGCTTCTGAACGTTTTGAAACCGCAATGAAGGAAGGAATAAGCAAAGAAGAGCTTGAGACTTTTTTCACCGTGCTTGAGAAAATCAACTCAAATATGGAAAGGAATGATATAAGCGATGATAAAGCGACTGAGTAAAAGCATAAGGGAATATAAGCTTCCCACGCTGCTGACACCCTTATTTATGTCCCTTGAGGTTATAATGGAAGTGCTTATCCCTATGCTTATGGGTAAGCTTATTGATAACGGAATTTACAAAACCGATACAGCCTATGTTGTTAAAATCGGTCTGATTCTTGTTGTTCTGTGTTCTTTCGGACTTGCGGCAGGTGTTCTGGGAGGAGTTTTTGCCGCTAAGGCTTCATCAGGCTTTGCAAAAAATCTTCGCCACGATATGTTCTATAACATACAGAATTTTTCCTTTGCAAATCTTGATAAATTCTCAACCTCAGGTCTTGTTACAAGGCTTACTACGGATGTTACAAATCTGCAGAACTCCTATCAGATGATTATCCGTATTGCCGTGCGTTCCCCGGCCATGCTTCTTTTTTCTCTGGGTATGGCTCTTTCAATCAACAGCAGAATAGCTATGGTTTTTGTCTGTGTTATCCCACTTCTTGCTCTCGCCCTCGGATTTATCGTTTCCAAGGCTCACCCGATTTTTAAAAGGGTGTTCAAAACCTTTGATAAGCTTAATAATGTTGTTAACGAAAATCTTCACGGAATAAGAGTTGTAAAATCCTTTGTAAGGGAAGACGAGGAAAAGAAGAAATTCAACCATGTTTCCGACACCATATATAGGGATACAAAAAAGGCGGAAGGCATTATAGCCTTCAACGCCCCCGTAATGCAGTTCAGCTCCTATCTCTGTATGATTCTGATTGCCTGGTTCGGTGCAAATCTTATTGTTAAAAGCGGAGCAACGGAAATGACAACGGGTGACCTTTTCTCCCTTATCAATTACACTATGCAGATTCTTATGAACCTTATGATGCTTTCAATGATTTTCGTAATGCTGACAATGTCAAGGGCATCGGGCGAAAGAGTATGTGAGGTCCTTGAGGAAAAAAGCTCCCTCCATAATCCCGAAAATCCCCTTTATGAAGTACCCGACGGAAGCATTGAATTTCAGGATGTGGGCTTCAGCTATTCAGGCTCAGAGGAAAAGCTCTGCCTTAAAAATGTGAATATAAGAATAGAAAGCGGTGAAACCGTTGGCATTATCGGCTCAACGGGCAGTTCAAAAACCTCACTCGTTCAGCTTATTCCCCGCCTTTACGATGTTACAACGGGCTCACTTAAGGTTGGCGGAATCGATGTAAGAGAATATGATATCGAGTCCCTTCGCCGTGAGGTTGCCATGGTACTGCAGAAGAATGTTCTTTTCTCAGGTACGGTTAAGGATAATCTGCGTTGGGGCAAGGAGAATGCAACGGACGAAGAGATGATTGAAGCCTGCAAATCCGCTCAGGCTCACGGCTTTATCACTGAAATGCCCGAGGGCTATGACACCTTTATTGAGCAGGGCGGTACCAATGTATCAGGCGGTCAGAAGCAGAGAATCTGCATTGCCCGTTCTCTTCTCCAAAGGCCGAAAATTCTCATTCTTGACGACTCAACAAGCGCCGTTGACACAAAAACCGACGCTATGATAAGAAAGGCCTTCGCAGAATATATTCCCGAAACCACAAAAATTATTATTGCACAGAGAATTTCCTCAATTGAAGGTGCAGATAAAATAATCGTTCTTGATGACGGTGCAATTTCAGGCTTCGGTACTCACGAGGAGCTTCTCAGAGATAATGAAATCTACCGTGATGTTTATTATTCACAGCAGAAGGGAGGAAAGGAAAATGAGTAATCCTCAGCCAAAAATGCCACCCAAAATGCCTATGAACCGCCACGGCGGAACCCCCGTAAGAATGAAGGGTGAAAAAATGGATTTCAAGGTAATAAAAAGAATATTCTCTTACCTTGGCACAAAGCAGAAAATACTTATGGCAGTGGTTGTTCTTTGCATATTCCTTTCCAGCCTTGCAAGTATCTTTTCCTCTCGCTTCATCGGTTCAATAATTGATGATTATATCACCCCGATGCTTTCAAGCGGCTCAACGGATTTCGGTCCCTTTATATCTATGCTTTTCAAAATGGCGGCAATTTTCCTTCTCGGTATTCTTTCCACCTTTACCTATAACCGTATTATGGTTGTTGTGTCTCAGGCGGTGCTGAAAAATGTCCGTGATGAAATGTTCGCCCATATGCAGACCTTACCCATCAAATATTTTGACACAAACAGTCACGGCGATATTATGAGCCGTTACACCAACGATATTGACACCCTCCGTCAGATGATTTCACAGACGGTGCCTCAGGTGATTTCCTCAATTGTAACAATCGTTTCCACCTTTGTTGCAATGCTTATTGAAAGCATTCCCCTTCTCGTTGTTGTTATAATCTGCATTTTCGGTATGATTACCGTAACGGGCAAGGTTGCAGGCAACAGCGGTAAGTTCTTCGTAAAACAGCAGAAATCTATGGGTGATGTTAACGGCTTTATTGAAGAGATGATAACGGGTCAGAAGGTTGTTAAGGTTTTCTGCCACGAGGAAAAAACAAAAAGTGAATTTGACGAAAAAAATGAGGAGCTTTTTCAAAATGCGTATTCCGCAAATAAATTCGTCAATATGCTCGGACCCATAAACAACAATCTCAGCCATCTGCAATATATAATCCTTGCTGTTATCGGCTGTATATTAGCTGTGCTTACAGCTCAGGGTGCCTTCCCCGAAAAAGGATTTATGAGCATCTTTGCCCTTACGGCAGGCTCAGTTGCAACCTTCCTCGGCTATTCAAAATCCTTCACTATGCCCGTAAATCAGATTTCTCAGCAGCTCAACTCCGTTGTTATGGCAATGGCAGGTGCAAAGCGTATCTTTGAGGTAATTGACACCGAAAGCGAAAAGGATGAGGGCTATGTTACATTGGTAAATGCTAAATACAACGAAAAAGGTGATATCACTGAAACACCCGAGCACACGGGTCTGTGGGCGTGGAAGCATCCCCACGAGGACGGCACTACAACCTATACAAAGCTTGAAGGTGAAGTCCGTTTTTACGATGTTGACTTCGGCTATAATGAAGAAAAAATTGTGCTGCACAACATAAGTCTTTATGCCGAGCCCGGTCAGAAGGTTGCCTTTGTAGGTGCCACCGGTGCAGGTAAAACCACAATAACAAACCTCATCAACCGCTTTTACGACCTTGCTGACGGCAAAATCCGTTATGACGGCATAAATATCAATAAAATCAGAAAGAGTGACCTTCGCCGTTCTCTGGGCATTGTTCTTCAGGACACCAATCTTTTCACCGGTACGGTAAAGGAGAACATCCGTTACGGCAACCTTGACGCCACCGACGAGCAGATTATTGAGGCGGCAAAAAAAGCAAACGCCCATTCCTTCATTTCCCGTCTGCCTCAGGGCTACGACACCCCCCTTACATCAAACGGTGCAAACCTTTCCCAGGGTCAGCGTCAGCTGATTTCAATTGCAAGAGCCGCCGTTGCCGACCCACCTGTTATGATTCTTGACGAGGCAACATCTTCAATTGACACAAGAACGGAGGCCCTTGTGCAGAAGGGTATGGATGCACTGATGAAGGGCAGAACGGTATTTGTTATTGCTCACCGCCTTTCAACGGTTATGAACTCCGATGTTATAATGGTGCTTGAAAACGGTGTTATTATTGAAAGAGGCACCCACGATGATCTGATTGCTAAAAAAGGCAAGTATTATCAGCTTTATACGGGAGCGTTTGAGCTGGAGTAAAAATTTAACAGCTACCTCAGGATTTCTCCTTTGGTAGCTGTTTTGTTATATCTTTTAATTAAGCTTTTCGCTCCCTGTTAATGCTTTCAGTTTAGTGCATCTGTAAGCTTTCTGTTATTTCTTGTGCATTTCCAATATAGGTATATACTCCATTTGATTTGTTGCTGTCAATGATAACGGCAACCATTGTCACTGCAACCATCAACACCACTGTCACAACAGCCGCAACAATCACCCTTCTCACATTAACCTTATGCTTAATTTCATTTTTATCGTACTGCTCAAAAAAGGTTGCGGCAATCTCCTCGGGCTTGCCGAACTGCTCGGTGATTTCCGCCATATCGGCGTTTTGGTTTTCCGCCGCAAAGTCGCAGACATTCTGCCTGAGCCCTGCAAGAAATTCCCTTGACTGCTTGCTATTGTAAAGCAGTTCTTTTTTTATGTCCTTTATATATCTGTTAATTTCTTTCTGAGTTATCATTTGCCTTCACTCCCTGTTAGTGCTTTAGTTTAGTGCCTCTGTGTTTTGTGGTTGGTTGACGGTTTTTAATCTAAATATATTGTTGTTTCTTCTTCTAACGTAACAGAAATTGAACCATGGCCATCTCCGTAAAAATTAATTAAAGTTCCTATAATAAAGAATGATAATAAAATTATTACTGCAATAGTCACAGCAATAACCACCTTGCGTATATTAACTTTATTTTTAATCTGCACAGGGGCAAGCTCACTTATATGAACCTTTGCAATTTCCTCGGGTGTGCCGAACTGCTCCTTCACCGTTTCCATATCAGCGTTTTCGTTTTCTGCCGCAAAGTCGCAGACATTCTGCCTGAGCCCTGCAAGAAACTCCCTTGACTGCTTACTACTGTAAAGCAGTTCTTTTTTTATGTCCTTTATATATCTGTTAATTTCTTTCTGAGTTATCATTTGCCTTCACTCCCTGTTGGTGCTTTCAGTTTAGTGCATCTGTGTTTTGTGTTTGGTTGACTTCCACAGCCGAACCTTCAATAATGCGGTCGACTTTTGCGTTACTGCCTTCAATTAACGATATGATGACTGAAAAAGCAAAAATCAACAGTGCCACTACAACCGCAACTATAACCACCCTGCGGATATTTACCTTCTTTTTTATATCCTCTTTGCCGTACTGCTCAAAAAAGGTTGCGGCAATCTCCTCGGGCTTGCCGAACTGCTCTTTTACCGCCGCAATTTCAGCGTTTTCGTTTTCAGCCGCAAAGTCGCAGACATTCTGCCTGAGCCCTGCAAGAAACTCCCTTGACTGCTTGCTATTGTAAAGCAGTTCTTTTTTTATATCCTTTATGTATCTGTTAATTTCCTTCTGCGTTATCACTGAACTCACACTCCATATCAAGAATTTGTGCAATTGATTTTGTAACCGTAAGATATTCCTGCAGAATTTCCTTATAGTATTCTCTGCCCTTATCTTCAAGGTGATAATACCTTCTTCGCCTTCTTGCACCCACAAGCTTTTCATAGTCGGAAATATACCCGGCATTAACAAGGCGGTATAAAACAACATACAAAGCCGCCTCAATCATTGTGTAATTGCCGCCGCTTTTTTCCTTGAAGGCTTTTGTTATTTCATAGCCGTATAAATCTCCGCCCTGCAAAAGGTGAAGAACAAGCATTTCCGCAGTTCCTCTTTTAAAATTATCCTGTTGTTGACTCAT
Source organism: Acutalibacteraceae bacterium (assembly GCA_045531265.1). GTDB lineage: Bacteria > Bacillota > Clostridia > Oscillospirales > Acutalibacteraceae > UBA6857. The sequence goes on along the minus strand of JAZSDP010000067.1, from coordinate 26,137 downwards.
AAATTCACCTGATTTTATTATTCTGTGAAAATAATATCACATAATATATATACAAATCAATACTTATTCTGAATATATATTATTGACAACAATAAATATTTGTGATATGATTTGTTTACATTTTAAAATAAATGTGTTAAAAAAACTCAAAAACCACTTTAATTTTACATTTAAGAAAGGGGTGAGATTATGCACCGCGGCTCACAAGGGTGAGCGAAAATGAAATAAGAAGCGGGGCGCCGTGGGCGTCGCCCCCTACCACTTAATGAAAATCAGATTTTGTAGGGGTCGATGCCCACAGCGACCCGACAATATAAATTTCAGAAAGGAAACGAAAATATGAAAACTAAAAAATTACTATCAATCTTGATGGCACTTATGATGCTTTTGTCAGTTGTGCCGTTTTATGCAAGTGCCGAAGCAGTTGCATTGACAGCTGATAATGTTGTTGTGTGGCCCACAACAAGCGGTGAAATTTTCTTTGGACAGAAATTGAGTGACGGTATTACTCTTAATAGTGAAAACGCACTTGTAACAAGTGACGGTACCGAAACAGGTACAGTTATTCCCGGCAAATGGGAATTTATTGATGTTGATTTTGCTCCTACTGCTTGGAGCAAAACAAGCAGAGCTAATATCAAGTTTACTCCTGAAGATACAAACTCATATGTAGGGTTTGAAGTGACCGGAAGCAGAGATGTTACTTATGTTGTAAACAAAACAACACCCGTGTTTGTTGATGAAATAAATGACCCGATAGTCGCAACTGATGTCGAACAGGGCGCAAAGCTTTCCACATCAACGCTTTCCGGCGGACAGATGAAAAATCCGTACACAAATGAGATTATCAACAAAGCTTGGAAATGGTCAAGCGGCAGCACCATAGTTAATTCAACTGGTGAATATAAAGCTAATTTTCCAGGTGGCAGTAGTTACAATAAGGTTGAAGCAATGATTAGAGTAAACTGTATCGGTACAATGCAGGAAACTGAAATTATTGCAATTGATCCGGTCACAGTTGAGTATTCCGCTTCTCTTAAAAATGGTGATCTCCCCATTACAGGTGCTAAAGCTGTTATTAAGGGAACAGATACAGAAGTAGCAGGCAAATTCTCCTTCAAAGCTCCTGACAGTGCAGTTGGTACAGTTGGTGAAAAGACAAAAACTGTAGTCTTCACCCCTGACGATACAGAAAACTATATTGCATCAGAAGGAAAAATGTCAGTCACCGTTACCAAAGGCTCATATAAGCTCGTTGACAAAAACGGTGAAGAAGTTACCGTTCCCGAGTTTACAATGCCTTACGGTACAACCCTTGGCAAGGTTCCTATTCAAAGCCTGATTAAGGACCGTTCACTCCTTACGGGCGCTGATGTTGCATTCGTCGCATTCCCCGAGCACGAAAAGGATGAAATAATTCTCCTGGGCACACACACCTATAATGTTCGTATTTATCCAAGCCATGAAGATAACAGCAGCTATAAGTCAACATACTATCAGTTCGTTATCACAATTGAGCCTGCTGTTCTTGAGCTCAGTTTAAAATCAGAGCTTGACGAAGAAAACGCTAACATCCGTTACTATTATCTTGCCAAGAAAAACTATAATGACCCTGCACCCAAGGGCACCTTCACCTATTATATTGACGGTGAGCTTGCGGCTGAAAATGTAAGCATGGGCTATAGGGTTAAGATTGCACCCGAAAAATCAGGTACCCACGAGATTAAGATAGTTTACAACCCTGTTGAAAATGACCCCTTCATAATTGAGGATATTAACAGAACTGATAATATAAAGCTTATTCATAATCTCAACAGAGGCAATCTTGTTATGGGCGGTAACGCGAGAGAGTGGTTCGGCGATGAAGTAAAGCTCGATGCAAACATTGCCGTAGAAAACCTTGGCGGCTGGAAGTTTACCGATGCAGACGGTAACGAGGTTGTTCTTGAGGATGCAGTGTATGAAGGCAGATATGTCACCTTCACAATGCCCGACTTTGACCTTAACGTTGAATTTATTGATAAAAGAGAATCATCAGACGACAGCGGCAACATTGATGATATTTTAGGCAATCTCGGCGACCTTACCGAAGGTGACAGCGACAATATCTTTGAGAATATTCTTAACAATATTATTGCCTTCTTCAAAAACATCATCGAAAAAATCACGGGCTTCTTCCGTGCAATCGGTGATGCAAGCTGAAGGGGAAATAAATGACCCATCCGTCAGCCCGGTGGGCTGCCACCTTCCCTTTCAGGGAAGGCGAGAAAAACTTACCAACAAACAGAGCGTCCCAACTTTAGTTCTGTTCTCCTTAATGAAAGTGCCGAACCCCACAGACTCTGACCGTCTGCGGGGTTCGGTGTTTTTATTTTTTATTTTTATATTTCTGTTGACATTGCTCCTTCAAAAAGGTACAATATAAAATACGGGTAAAATGCCCGAATTATTATTCAGGAGGTGGGTCGCACAATGGACGGCGATAGTAAACCTAACGCGTGCAATTTAATATCACTCAGTGCAGACCCTGCCAATTCACTGACGGCTCTGCACTAAAGAAAGTCGGTGAACAAAATGAATGAAAATGAATTTGGCGGGCTTTATAAGCTCCTTGCCAAAAATAAGCTGAAAGAGCTCCGCGAAGAGCTTTCGGATATGGCTTATGCCGACATTGCGGAATTCATTATGGATATGGACGACGATAAGTTAGCCGTTAAAATTTTCCGCATTCTGCCGAAGGATATCTCCGCAGACGTTTTTTCCTACCTTGAAACTGACAGCCAGACTGTTATTGTGCAGTCCATAACCGACAGTGAAATTGAACGGCTTATGGACGACCTTTATGTTGACGATGCCGTTGACTTCCTTGAAGAGGTACCGGCAAACATCGTCCGCCGTGTGCTTGCTAACACGGATAAGGAAACAAGAGAAATCATCAACCGTTTCCTCAAGTACCCCGAAAACTCGGCAGGCAGCGTGATGACCATTGAAATGGTTGAGCTTCACGACCGCCTTACCGTTGCGGAGGCAATAAAAAGCATCCGCAGAACAGGTGTTGACAAGGAAACAATTTACACCTGCTATGTTATTGACGATAAGCGACATCTTGTGGGTACAATTCCCCTTCGCCGTCTTCTTTTGAACGACGAGGATACCCTTATCACAGACATTATGAGTGACGACGAGCAGCTCATTTTTGTGCGCACTATGGACGACCAGGAGGAGGTTGCCGCCGTTGCCAAAAAATATGACCTTCTGTCCGTTCCTGTAACGGATAAGGAGGACCGCCTTGTAGGTATCATTACCATCGACGATATCGTTGACATTATTGACGAAGAGGCTACGGAAGATATGGAAAAGATGGCCCTTCTTACTCCTTCAGAGGATGAATACCTTAAAACGGGAGTTTTCTCCCTTGCAAAAAACCGTATCGGCTGGCTTCTGGTTCTTATGATTGCATCCACCTTCACGGGTCAGATTATTGAAGGCTTTGAAAATCAGCTTGCAACAATTGCAGGGCTTACTGCCTGCATACCTATGCTTATGGGTACCGGCGGTAACTCAGGCAATCAGGTTTCAACCCTTATCATCCGCGGTCTTGCCCTTGGCGAGGTTAAAATCAAAGACTACTTCAAGGTCCTGTGGAAGGAAATCAGAGTTTCCCTTATGGTCGGCATTACCCTTGCAGCTGCTAACTTCGGCAGGATGCTTCTTGTAAGGCTTATGACAGGTGACGATGTTACAAACAGCGTTATTCTTGTAGTTTCCCTTTCCGTTGCGGCAGTTGTTGTGGTTTCAAAAACCATTGGCTGTACCCTGCCCATTGTAGCCAAGCTTTTAAAGCTCGACCCTGCTTTAATGGCAGGTCCTCTGATTACAACCTTGGTTGATACAATTTCACTTATAATTTATTTTGCCTTGACAAAGGCTCTTATACCAATGTAAAACAACAGGGCGGATTATATCCGCCCATACAATTTAAAACAAAGGAGGTCTTTTTTTGGAGAAAAATCCTTTAAAAGTAAAAAAAGAGCATACCAGAGCCGCCCTTAAGCGCTTCTGGAGCTTTACAAAGGGATATCGGGTTCTTACTCTTATCTGTCCCTTTCTGATTTACCTTGATGTATGGGCTGAGCTTAAAATCCCCCGTATTATGGGTAATGTTCTTGATATTGTTCAGCAGCTCAAGGACCCCAATTATGACCAGTCTCTTATATGGGGCGAGCTTTCCTCAAAGCTTTTTCAAATGCTTGCTCTGTGCTCCGCAATTCTTGTTGTAGGCTATATTTCTTCAAGATGCTCGGCAATTGCAAGCATGGGCTTCGGTGCTAACTTAAGGCGTGAGCTTTTTAACAAAACTCAGGACCTTTCCTTTGAAAATATTGACAGACTTAAGGTTTCATCACTTATCACAAGAATGACAACCGACGTTTCTCAGGTGCAGAATGTTTACAAAAACACAATTGTGCAGTTTATCAAAGGCCCCATTCTTCTTGTAAGCGCTCTTATTGAATCCCTTTCAATAAGCCGTCAGCTTTCCTCTGTTTTTGTTTTTGCACTGCCTGCAATGCTTGCGGTTCTTGTGATTCTTGGTTATCTTGCCGTGCCCGTTTTCAAAAAGATGCTTAAGGCAACGGACGAATTCAACGGCACCCTCAGAGGCAACATCAACGGTATAAGAGTTGTAAAATCCTTTGTGCGTGAGGACCACGAAAGAGAAAAATTCAATAAAGTAAACACAACAGTTATGGAAATGAATGTCCGTGCACAGAAGCTTGTGCTTTACATAACACCTGCCATTATGCTTATTATTTACGGCTGTATGGTTTTTTCACTCTGGCGCGGCAGCCATCTTATTATTGAAGGTAAAACCGGTCTTACCATAGGTGAGCTTTCTGCCTTCATCAGCTATATAACTCAGGTTCTCGCTTCTGTTATGACAGTACTTCTTGTTTTCGTAAGTATGATTATGGCTAGAGCTTCCATTGGCAGAATAGGTGAAATTTTTGCAGAAGAACCCACCGTTTCCGATAAGAACAGTAACCCTGAGCTCAAGGTAGAAAACGGTGAAATTGAATTCAGAAATGTTTGCTTCAAATACAGTAAGGATGCTGTCAAGAATATTCTTGATGACATTAATCTTAAAATAAATGCAGGTGAAACCGTGGGTATTATCGGCTCAACGGGTTCATCAAAATCCACACTCATTCAGCTTATACCACGCCTTTATGATCCACTTGAGGGTGAAGTTCTTGTAGGCGGTGAAAATGTTAAAAATTACACCTTTGACAATCTTCGTTCTGAGGTTTCAGTTGTGCTGCAGCAGAACATCCTTTTCTCAGGCACCATCAGGGAAAACCTTCTTTGGGGCAAACCCGATGCTACCGAAGACGAGCTTATAGCCGCCGCAAAGGATGCACAGGCACACGAATTTATTGAAGGCTTTGAAAAAGGTTACGATACGGAGCTCGGCCAGGGCGGCAACACCGTTTCCGGCGGTCAGAGACAGCGCATCTGCATAGCCAGAGCCCTTATAAGAAAGCCGAAAATCATCATCCTTGATGACTCAACAAGTGCAGTTGACACCGCAACGGATGCAAAAATCAGAATGGCTCTCCGGTCAGAAAAATACAGCGGCATTACCAAAATCATCATTGCACAGCGCATTACCTCAATTATGGATGCTGACCGCATTGTTGTTATTGACAACGGCAGAATTGACTCCGTCGGTACCCACGACGAGCTTGTAAACAGCAGTGAAATATATAAGGAAATCTTTGTTTCACAGCAGGAAGGAGTGTTGGCACAATGAGTAACTCCGTAAACAATGAAACAAAAGAAGAGCTTCATCAGACCGCTGAAGCTGAAAATCAGGAAGCCGTTACAGAAAAGAACGAAAATAAAGAAGATAAAGAAGATAAAAAATCTAAAAAGTCGAAAAAATTCGGCAAGAAAAGCAAAGAAAAGAAAATCCCCGAAAATGAAACCGAGGAAGAAAGAAAAGAAAGAGAAGCCAAGGAAGAAAAGAAAAAGAAAAGTAAGCCTAAAGATATAAAGGCTGCAACAAGGCGTCTTTTCGGATATATTGCAAGGTATAAGTCTCTGCTTATAGTTACTGCAATTCTTGTTATGCTCACCTCTGCCGTGGGTGCATTCGCATCCATATTTATGGCTCCTATTATTGATACTCTTACCAACATAAAAGAAATCGGAGCCGAGGCTGCAGGAAAAGAAATTACAAAGTGGCTTATTGTTATGGCAGTATTTTATGTTGTTTCTGCCCTTTGCAGTGTGGCATACCAGAGAATTATGCTTCACGTTTCTTCAAGAACTCTTGCAAATATGCGCCGTGACCTTTTCAATCACCTTCAGACTCTTCCCCTTGAGTTCTTTGATAAAAGAAAAACCGGCGAAATTATGAGCCGCTTCACTAACGATATCAGCCGTGTAAGCGACCTTGTAAGCAACTATTTCCCCACCCTTATTTCTTCAACAATCCAGGCAATTGTAACCATAGGAATTATGATTTACTATTCGCCCTGGCTCACCCTCACAATTACCGTTGCAATTGTACTTATGTTTGTGGTTGTTATTGTAATCACAGGCAAGTGCTCTCCACTTTTCAAAAAGCAACAGAAGGCTATAGGTGAATGTAACGGATATATTGAAGAATACATCAAGGGCATAAAGGCCGTTAAGCTTTTCTCTCAGGAGAAAACAACCAAGGCACAGTTCAGTGAGCTTAATGACAATTACCGTAAAATCGGTGTAAAGGCAAACATCATCGGCGGCTTTATGAGTCCGCTTATGTCAATGATAACAAAAATCAATTACACCATTGTTGTTTTCCTCGGTGCTTTCCTTGTTATCAAAGGCAAAATGTCCATAGGCGCACTTGTTACCTACCTTGAAAAATCCCAGGGCTATGCTTCACCCATTGCATCTCTTGCTTCCTGCTACAGCTCACTTGTATCTGCCCTTGCAGGTGCAGAGCGCGTTTTTGAAATTCTTGATACACCATCAGAAACTGACGAAGGCAAAACTACACTTGTCCGTCTTATTAAAAACGCTATGGGCGAATATGAGGAGACAGAAGACGAAAACGGCAACTACGCCTGGAAGGTACCCACCGAAAAGGGCAACGATTATGTTCCCGTAAAGGGTAATATTGAGGTTAAGGATATCACCTTCGCTTATGTTGAAGGAACGGATGTGCTTAAGGACATTTCAGTAAATGCAAAAAGCGGACAGAAGGTTGCTTTTGTCGGCTCAACGGGTGCAGGTAAAACAACCATCACAAACCTTATCAACCGCTTTTATGAAATTGACCGCGGTGAAATCACCTATGACGGCATTTACATAAAGGATATTAAAAAGGATGATCTGCGCCGTTCAATGGCAATGGTTCTTCAGGATACAAAGCTCTTCCAGGGCACTATCAGGGATAATATACTTTACGGTAAGCTTGATGCAACGGAGGAAGAGATGATTGCGGCGGCAAAGCTTGCGAACGCTCACTCCTTTATTGAAAAGCTTCCCGACGGATATGACACGGAAATCAAAGCCGATGCCGCCAACATTTCACAGGGTCAGGCACAGCTTATAAACATTGCCCGTGCCGCAATTGCCAAAAGTCCTCTGCTTATTCTGGATGAGGCAACCTCCTCCGTTGACACAAGAACGGAAAGACTTATTGAAATCGGTATGGATAAGCTTATGGAAAACAGAACTGTTTTTGTAATTGCCCACCGGCTTTCCACCGTAAGAAACTCTCAGGACATTGTTGTTCTTGAAAACGGTGAAATTATTGAAGAAGGCAATCACGACGAGCTCATTGCAAAGGGAGGAAAGTATTATCAGCTTTATACCGGTACTTTTGAAATGGAATAAAAAAATCAGCGGCACTTCATTTTTGAAGTGCCGCCCGTATTTTATTCTTTTTCAGCCCCGAAAATTTTTTCAAAAAAGCTCTGCATAAAATAAATAATATCCGATAAAAACGCGATTATGTACATCATAAAATCATCTCCTTTGTTAATTTTGTATTTACATTGTACACCATTTATTAATAATTGTCAAGACATATGAGTCAATGATACACTTTCAGAGAATGTGTTTAAATATCAGAAGTATCTCATCATTGCAACAACCTTGCCGAGAATGGCAACCTCGTCAACAATGATTGGCTCAAAATCGTCATTTTCAGGCTGAAGACGGAAATGACCGTTTTCCTTGTAGAAGGTTTTTACCGTAGCCTCATCGCCCACAAGGGCAACAACAATCTCACCGTTACGGGCAGAGGGTGTTCTTTCAACAAAAAGGATATCGCCGTCATAAATTCCCGCATTAAGCATACTTTCACCTCTTACACGAAGGGCGAACATATCCTTATCAGAAGAAATGTGTCCTCCGGTAAAAGGAAGGTAGGATTCAACATTTTCAACGGCAAGAATGGGGAGACCTGCCGTTACAACACCTAAAAGAGGTACGTGGCGCACATTTTCCGCCTGACCTACAATACGGATTGAACGCTTAAGCATAGGGTCACGCTCAATGTAGCCCTTTTCCTCAAGAGCATCAAGATTATTCTGCACCGATGAGGTTGAACGAAGGCCCACTGCCTGACAGATTTCCCTTACGGAGGGGATTGCACCGTAGGCGGCACGCTCCTTGAGATATTCAAGAATTCTGTATTGATTTTCGCTGAGTTCACGCATATTTTTTCAGCTCCTTAAAAACAGTCTTATGTGATTGAAATCCGAATAAATGTTCGATTGCAAAATCATTATAGCATATAAAACCAAAAAATGCAAACATTTGTTCTATATTTTCAGAAAAAATTTTTTCACCTCTGTTTTCACAGTATATCCCACCTTTTTTCAGCCAACAATGTAGTCAAACATCAAACCGAAAAGGTGGTAAACTATGGATAACAAAAAGAAAACAAAAATCAGTCTGAACTCGGGTAAAGGCTTTTATATCACCGCCGCCGTCAGCTTTTGTCTTGTGATTTTTGCAATCGCTCTTGTGTACAGAACATCAACAAATATGATTAAGGATATTTTCACAACAAGCCCCCCAATATCCGCACCTGTTACAACAGTGCCCTCTATAGATATTACCGCAAAGGCAGAAAAGGAAACATCAAAGGTAACAACAACAAAAGCAACAACCACCGAGGAGCAGGAAACCTCTTTAGCCTGGTCAGGCCGTAACAACACAACTGAGCATACCACCGCTGAGGTTACAAAGGCGGTAATTTCCAACAGCTCATACATCTTACCCCTTACAAGCGAGGTGCTGAAGGGCTACTCCCCTACCGTTCCCGTTTTCGATGAAACTATGGGTGATTGGCGTGTTCATAAGGGTATTGATTTTGCCGCTGATGAGGGCACAGAGGTGAAATCTGTTGGTAATGGCAGAGTTACAAAGGTAATCTCAGACCCGTCTTTTGGCTATATTTTAGAGATTGACCACGGAGATTTCACCGCCCGCTACTGCGGACTTGAGCAGGGTACAACAGTCACCGTGGATACGGAAATTGAAAAAGGCGACACTGTTGGCAAATTAGGAACTGTGCCTTGCGAAAGTCTGCAGGATAGCCACCTGCATTTTGAAGTGTTCAAGGACGGCAAAAATGCCGATCCCCTGAGTGCTATGAAGCTTTCTCAGAGCCAATGAAACAACAAAACATACAACTGAAATCAGCTGTTGCAGAACAGATTTGTTTTTATTAACAAAAAGGTTTTTAAACTCCTTTTTTCATTGACATTGACTACGTTGTGTGCTATAATCGGATAGTAAAAATTATGCTGTATTTATATGGTATACATTCCCTTGAAACTGACGGTTCAGTGGAGCTCACCACACGGATCGGGGAAGGAAATAACAGTCGACCGTCTGGGCTAACTTACAAGGGTGTTTGAACCTTAAGTAAGTGTGCCCTTTTTTATTTACAGCAGTTCTCAGGAGGTTGAAAGTCAATGAAAAAAGTTGCGATTATCATGGGCAGTGACAGCGATTTGCCTGTTGTTTCAAAGGCAGCCGATACCTTGAAGGAATTCGGTGTACCCTTTGAGCTTCATATTTTCTCTGCTCACCGCACCCCCGCAGAAGCTAAAGAATTTTCAGAAAATGCAAAGAAAAACGGTTTCGGCTGTATTATCGCCGCTGCCGGTATGGCTGCTCACCTTGCAGGTGCAATTGCGGCAAATACCGTTCTGCCCGTTATCGGCATTCCTATGAAATCAAAATATCTTGACGGTATTGACGCCCTTTTGTCAACTGTACAGATGCCCTCAGGTATCCCCGTAGCCACAGTTGCAATTGACGGTGCAGTCAATGCCGCCTTGTTGTCTATTGAGATTCTTGCAGTAAGCGATGATACTCTTCACGAAAAGCTTGTTGCAAAAAGACTTGCTGACACAAAAAAAGTTCTTGAAAAGAATGCTGCTGCCGAAAAGCAGTTTAACAGCTGAAAGGCTGTAGCTCTGAATTCAGACGGATATAGAGTAGCAAGTAGTAAGTAATAAGCACAAGTGGGTTAAATCCGACTGCTTATAAAAATTAAAATATAAACCAAAATTTATTTAACGGAGGAATAAAACAATGGAAAAGATTTACACAGGTAAAACAAAGGACGTTTACAAGCTCGAGAACGGCAACTGCCTTCTTAAATTCAAGGATGACTGCACAGGTAAAGACGGCGTTTTTGATCCCGGTGAAAATGCAGTAGGCCTTACAATTGACGGTGTTGGTGATGTTAACCTTCGTATGTCAATTTATTTCTTTGAAAAGGTTAATGCAGCAGGCATCAAAACCCACTATGTAAACGCAAACCTTGAAGATACCACAATGGAAGTTCTTCCTGCAAAGGTATTCGGTCACGGTCTTGAGGTTATCTGCCGTCATAAAGCTGTAGGCAGCTTCATCCGCCGTTACGGTGATTATATTGAAGAAGGCACAGACCTCCCCGCTTATGTTGAAATGACATTCAAAAACGACGAAAAGGGCGACCCCCTCGTAATCAAGGATGCTCTTGTTGCTCTCGGCGTTATGACCGACAAGCAGTATGACGACATTAAAGAAATGACTCAGAAGATTACTCAGATCGTTGCTGACGTCCTTAAGGAAAAGGGTCTTGTTCTTTACGATATCAAATTTGAATTCGGCTACGATCCCGAAGGCAATGTAATGCTTATTGACGAAATCGCATCAGGTAATATGCGTGTTTATAAGGACGGTAAGTATATCGATCCTATGACACTTTCAGAGCTTTTCTTCGCATAAGAAAATCCGATAAGCCCTATTGAGTTCAGACACCGTCACCCCACAAGGGTGACGGATGTAATCTGTAACCCTTTCCTACAGGAGGTAAAAATTTATGGGAGGATTTTTCGGCGCAACATCAAAAAGAGATGTTGTTCTCGATGTGTTTTTCGGCGTTGACTACCACTCACACCTTGGCACACGCAGAGGCGGTATGGCAGCGGTAAACGAAAGCGTAGGCTTTCAGCGTGATATCCACAACATCGAAAACTCACCCTTCAGAACAAAATTTGCAGGTATAACCGATGAAATGCAGGGTAATGCCTGCATCGGCTGCATAAGCGACAGTGACCCTCAGCCTATTATCATTCGCTCTAACTTAGGTGTTTATGCCATTGCAACAATCGGCATTATCAATAACGCCGAAGAGCTTATAAATGAATTCTTCACAAACACAGGCGGACACTTCACAGCAATGACCGGCGGCAGAATAAACTCAATTGAGCTTATAGCTGCCCTTATAAATCAGAAGGAGAGCTTTGAAGAGGGCATTCGCTTTGCTCAGGAAAAAATTGACGGATCGCTTTCTCTTCTTATTCTCAAGTCTGACGGTAAAATAATTGCCGCAAGAGATAAGGTCGGCAGACTTCCTATCGTTATCGGTAAGGATAATGACGGACACTGTGTTTCATTCGAGTCCTTTGCTTTTGAAAAGCTTGACTATGAAACCGTAAGGGAGCTCGGTCCTGCCGAAATCGTTGAAATCAGTGCAGATGAAATCAAAGTGCTTTCCGCACCGCAGAAAAAGATGCGTATCTGCTCTTTCCTCTGGACATATTACGGCTACCCCAATTCAAGATACGAGGGTGTAAACGTTGAGGTTATGAGAACACGCAACGGTGAAATTATGGCAAGGGAAGATAAGAAGCACAGTAAGTGTGAAGGTATCGACTTCGTTTCAGGTGTTCCCGATTCAGGTACACCTCACGCCATAGGCTACGCCAACGAAAGCGATATTCCCTTTGCAAGGCCCTTCATCAAATATACTCCCACCTGGCCCAGAAGCTTTATGCCTACAAACCAGAATGAGAGAAGCAAGGTTGCAAAGATGAAGATGATTCCCGTACACGAGCTTATCAAGGATAAAAGCCTTCTTTTTGTTGACGACAGCATTGTAAGAGGCACACAGCTTCAGGGAACAGTTGACTTCCTTTATTCAAACGGTGCCAAAGAAGTACATATGAGGTCAGCCTGTCCACCTATTATGTACGGCTGCAAATACCTCAATTTCTCAAGAAACACATCAGACCGCGACCTTATAGCAAGAAGAACTATTCTTGAATTAGAAGGTGAAGAAGGCGAAAAGCATATTGACGAATATGCAGATGCTTCCACCGAAAGAGGCCAGGCACTTTTAAAGAATATATGCGAAAAATTAGGCTTCGCATCTCTCGGGTATCAGAGCCTTGAGGGACTTATCGAGGCAATAGGTCTTCCGGCAGACTGCCTTTGCACTTACTGCTGGAACGGCAAAGAATAAAAACAATACAGGAGAATGTACTATGGATCATAAAAACTCTTTTTCTGCCAGCTATGCTGCTGCAGGCGTAGATATTACCGCCGGTTACAAATCGGTGGAGCTTATGAAAAAGCACGTTGCAAGAACCCGTAACGAAGGCTCAGTGGACGATGTAGGCGGTTTCGGCGGATGCTTTGACCTGAGCTCAATTGCAGGTATGGAGCATCCTATTTCCGTTTCGGGTACAGACGGTTGCGGCACAAAAGTTAAATTGGCTATTCTTATGGATAAGCACGACACAATCGGCATTGATGCAGTTGCTATGTGTGTTAACGATATTATCTGTGTTGGTGCAAAGCCTTTATTTTTCCTTGACTATATTGCCTGCGGAAAAAACGTTCCGGAAAAGATTGCAGAAATCGTAAGCGGTGTTGCTGAAGGCTGTGTTCAGTCAGGTGCAGCACTTATCGGCGGTGAAACTGCTGAGCATCCCGGTCTTATGCCCGAGGAGGATTACGACCTTGCAGGCTTTGCAGTAGGCGTTGTTGATAAGCCCAAGATGATTGACAACAGCAAAATGGCTGCAGGCGATGTGGTTATCGCTCTTCCTTCAACGGGTATACACTCCAACGGCTTCAGCTTATGCCGTAAGGTTTTTGATATTGACAACAACAATCCCGAGCTTTATGTTCCCCGTGAAGAGTTGGACGGTAAGAGCATTGCAGAGGCTTTGCTTGTTCCCACAAAGATTTATGTAAAGCCTGTTCTTGCCCTTCTTGAAAAGGTAAAGGTAAAGGGTATTTCCCATATTACAGGCGGCGGCTTCTACGAAAACATCCCCCGTTCAATTCCCGACGGACTTTGTGCAAAAATTGACAAGTCTGCCGTTAAGGTGCTTCCCATTTTTGATGTAATTGCAAAATGGGGCAACATTCCCGAACGTGATATGTATAACACCTACAATATGGGTGTTGGTATGAGCATTGTTGTTCCCAAGGATGAAGTAGAGCTTTCAATCTCTGTTCTTAAGGAAAACGGTATCGACGCTTATGTTATCGGTGAGATTATTGTAGGCGATGAGAAGGTGATTCTGTAATGAAAAAGAGAATCGCAGTTCTTGTATCCGGCGGCGGAACAAACCTTCAGGCTCTTATTGATGCACAGAAAAACGGTATTATTAAAAATGGCGAAATAAGTCTTGTTGTTTCCAACAATAAAACAGCTTATGCCCTTGAAAGAGCAAAAATGAACGGTATCCCTTCTGCGGTTATTCTTAAAAAGGAATGCGGCAGCCAGGAAATGTTTGAGCAAAAAATTATTGCTCTTTTGAGAGAGCACGAAATTGACCTTATTGTTCTTGCAGGCTTTATGAGTATTCTTTCTTCTGACTTCACAAAAACCTTCGAGCACAGAATAATAAATGTTCATCCTTCCCTTATCCCCTCCTTCTGCGGTAAAGGCTTTTACGGACTTCACGTTCACGAAAAGGCGCTTGAATACGGCGTGAAGGTAACGGGTGCTACCGTGCATTTTGTAAATGAGATTCCCGACGGCGGTGAAATCATACTTCAGAAGGCAGTTGAAGTCAAAGCTGGTGACACACCTGAAGAATTGCAGAAAAGAGTTATGACCGAGGCTGAATGGAAAATTCTTCCCGAAGCTGTAAGCCTTTTCTGTCAGGACAGACTCACAGTAGAAAACAATATCGTATTTATAGGAGATTAAGAAATGAAAGTTTCAACAATAAAAGACGAGCTTAACTCCCTCGCCTATCACGGCAGAGGTATCATAATCGGCAAAAGTGCCGACGGAAAAAAGGCTGTAACTGCTTACTTCATTATGGGCAGAAGCGAAAACAGCCGTAACCGTGTTTTCGTGCTTGAAGGCGATGCAATGCGCACCAAGGCTTTTGACGAAAGCAAAATGACAGACCCCCACCTTATCATTTACTACCCCGTAAGAGTGCTCGGGAACAAAACCATCGTTACAAACGGTGACCAGACCGACACAATTTACGAGCTTATGGATAAGCAGATGACCTTTGAGCAGGCCCTTCGTACAAGAGAGTTCGAGGACGATGCTCCCAACTTCACTCCGAGAATTTCAGGTATCATCCGTCTTGAAAAAGAAGGTATGAACTATGCAATGTCAATTCTCAAAAGTGCAGAGGGCGACGATTCCTCCTGCGAAAGATTTACATATGCTTATTCAAATCCCCTTTGCGGTAAGGCTAAGTTTATCCACACCTACAACTGCGACGGCAATCCCCTGCCCTCATTTGAAGGTGAGCCCAAAACTCTTGAGCTTCCCGATGTAAGTATTGATGAGCTTACAGACCTTATATGGACTAATCTCAATGAAGACAATAAGGTTTCTCTTTTCGTAAGATATATTGACATTGAAACCGGAGAAAGCGAAACAAGAGTAGTTAATAAGAATAAATAAGAGTCAATAAGGAGTTATAACAATGAAAGAATTTGAACTTAAATATGGCTGTAACCCCAATCAGAAGCCCGCAAAAATATATATGCACGACGGAAGTGACCTTCCCATTGAAATTTTAAGCGGTCGCCCCGGTTACATCAACTTCCTTGATGCTTTCAATTCCTGGCAGCTTGTTAAGGAATTAAAGGAAGCAACAGGTCTTCCCTGTGCAGCATCCTTCAAGCATGTAAGCCCCACCTCCGCCGCTTGCGGAACAATTCTTCCCGAAAAGCTCAAGAGAGCCTGCTTCGTTGACGATGTGGAAGGTCTTGACGAAAGCCCCCTTGCCTGCGCTTATGCCCGTGCAAGAGGTACAGACAGAATGTGCTCCTTCGGTGACTGGGTTGCACTTTCCGACGTTTGCGATGCAACAACAGCAAAGCTCATTAAAAGAGAAATCTCCGACGGCGTTATCGCTCCCGGTTACACAGATGAAGCTCTCGCTATTCTCAAATTAAAGAGAAACGGCAATTACAATGTTGTTAAAATTGATGCTGACTACGTTCCCGCTGAAATTGAAACCAAGCAGGTTTACGGCATCACCTTCCAGCAGGGCAGAAACAACTTTGAAATTAACGAAGCTCTTCTTTCAGATATCGTAACAAAAAATAAGGAGCTTCCCGAAAGTGCAAAGCGTGACCTTATAGTTGCTCTTATCACACTTAAATATACACAGTCAAACTCTGTATGCTATGCAGTAGACGGTCAGGCAATCGGTGTAGGTGCAGGTCAGCAGTCAAGAATTCACTGCACACGCCTTGCAGGTACAAAGGCTGATACATGGCTTCTGCGTCAGGCAGACAAGGTGCTTAACCTTCCCTTCCTTCCCACTCTCGGCAGAGCTGACAGAGACAATGTTATTGACGGCTACATCAACAAAAACGAAGAGGATGTTTGTGCTGACGGCAACTGGCAGAAATATTTCACCACTCAGCCTGAGCCATTTACAAAAGAAGAAATGGATGCACACCTCAGCTCATACACAGGCATTGCCCTTGGCTCAGATGCATTCTTCCCCTTCTCAGACAACATTGAAAGAGCATACCGCAGCGGCGTAAGCTACATTGCAGAGCCCGGCGGCTCCATAAGAGACGATGCAGTTATTGAATGTGCAGACAAATATAATATGGTAATGGCATTTACAAAGATGCGTCTCTTCCATCATTAATCAAATAAAATTTAAAGGAGCTTAAGATGCTTAATTACTTTGATGAACTCCAGAATTATGACTCAGAGGTTTTTGCTTCCTGCAACAAGGAAATGACAAGACAGCAAACCTTTATTGAGCTTATTGCTTCAGAAAACATTGTTTCAAAGGCAGTTCTTCTTGCCGCAGGCAGTGTTCTTACAAACAAATATGCAGAGGGCTACCCCGGTAAGCGTTACTACGGCGGTTGCCACTGCGTTGACGAGGTTGAAGAAATCGCAAGAGAAAGAGCAAAAAAGCTCTTCGGTGCTGAGCACGCAAATGTTCAGCCCCATTCAGGAGCAAACGCTAACCTTGCCGTTTTCTTCGCTCTCACTAATCCCGGCGACACCGTAATGGGTATGAATCTTTCTCAGGGCGGTCACCTTTCCCACGGCTCACCCGTTAACATTTCAGGTAAGTACTGGAACATTGTTCCCTACGGCGTTGACGATGAAACAGAGGTTATTGACTACAACAAAATGAGAGAAATCGCCCTTGAATGTAAGCCGAAGCTTATTGTTGTTGGTGCCAGTGCCTATTCAAGAATTATCGACTTCAAGCGCTGCAGAGAAATTGCAGATGAGGTAGGCGCATACCTTATGGTTGATATGGCACACATTGCAGGCCTTGTTGCCGCAGGTGTTCATCCCTCACCCGTGCCCTATGCAGATGTTGTTACAACAACAACCCACAAAACCCTCCGCGGCCCCAGAGGCGGTATGATTCTTTGCAAGGAGGAGCTTGCAAAGCAGATTGATAAATCCGTTTTCCCCGGCACTCAGGGCGGCCCTCTTATGCACGTTATTGCAGCTAAGGCTGTAGCTTTGGGTGAAGCTCTTTCCGATGACTTCAAGGCATACGGTGAGCAGGTTGTGAAAAATGCCGCCGTTCTTTGTAAAGCTCTTATAAAAGAGGGAATCGACATTGTATCCGGCGGTACGGATAATCACCTTATGCTTCTTGACCTTCGTAAGTTCGGTATTTCAGGCAAAGAGCTTGAAAAACGCCTTGACGAGGTTCACATCACAGCCAACAAGAACACCATTCCCAACGACCCCGCAAGTCCCTTTGTTACAAGCGGTCTTCGTATCGGCACAGCCGCAATCACTACAAGAGGCTTCAAGGAAGATGAAATGCTTCTTATTGCTAAGTGGATTAAGGAAGTTATTGTTGACTTTGAAAACAGTAAGGAAAGAATCACAAAGGAAGTACAGGAGCTTTGTGCTAAGTATCCTATATACTAAAATATAAGGAGTTCTCCTATGAAAATAATGGTTGTAGGTGGCGGCGGCAGAGAACACGCCATCATAAAAAAAATCAAAGAAAATAAAGATGTTACAGAAATTTTTGCTCTTCCCGGCAACGGCGGTATTGCGGCCGATGCTACCTGTGTAGAAATCAGTGCTACCGAAATTGATAAAATTGTAGCTTTCGCCGCAGAAAATAAAATTGATTATGCCGTTGTAGCACCCGACGACCCCCTTGTGCTTGGCTGTGTTGACGCCCTTGAGGAAAAGGGTATCCCCTGCTTCGGCCCCCGGGCAAATGCGGCAATCATTGAAGGCAGTAAGGTGTTCGCGAAAAACTTAATGAAAAAGTACAGCATTCCCACTGCCGCATATGAAGTATTTGAAGATATGGAAGCCGCACTTTCTTACCTTGAAACTGCTCCCGTTCCCACCGTTATCAAGGCAGACGGTCTTGCTCTGGGCAAGGGTGTTATCATTGCCCAGACCCGTGACGAAGCCAAAACAGCCGTACGCGATATGATGGAAGGCGGTATTTTCGGCAAGTCAGGCTCACGCGTGGTTATTGAAGAATTCCTTACAGGCCCTGAGGTGTCTGTTCTTGCGTTTACTGACGGCAAGGTTGTAAAGCCTATGGTGTCTTCAATGGACCACAAGCGTATCGGCGATAATGATACAGGCCTTAACACAGGCGGTATGGGTACTGTAGCTCCCAACCCCTATTATACAAAAGAGATAGCCGATGAATGTATGGCAACTATTTTCCTTCCCACTATCAATGCTATGAACGCTGAAGGACGCACCTTCAAGGGCTGCCTTTACTTCGGTCTTATGCTCACACCCAACGGTCCCAAGGTTATTGAATATAACTGCCGTTTCGGCGACCCTGAAACTCAGGTAGTTCTCCCCCTTCTTGAAAGCGACCTTCTTACAGTTATGAAGGCTACAACAGAGGGTACACTCACTGAAACAGAGGTTAAGTTCTCCGATAAGCACGCCTGCTGTGTTATCCTTGCTTCCCAGGGCTATCCAACCTCTTACAAAAAGGGTTATGAAATGACCTTCACAGACGAAGCCCTCAAGGCTACCTTTGTGGCAGGTGCAAAAAAAGAAAACGGAAAGCTCCTTACCTGGGGCGGCCGTGTAACAGGCACAACTGCAGTTGCATCTTCTCTTCCCGAGGCTATAAAGGAAGCTTACCGTCTTTCTGACGGTGTGAAGTTTGAAGGTGCTTACCGCAGATCCGACATCGGACAGAAGGCTCTTCAGGCTTTAAAATAAACTATACCGGAGGAAAAAATTATATGGTTTATCGTATATTTGTGGAAAAAAAGGCAGGCCTTGAAAATGAGGCTAAAGGTCTTCTCAGTGAAGCAAAACATCTGCTCGGCATTGAAAATTTGGAGAATATCCGCCTTTTCAACCGCTATGATGCAGAAAATATTACAGAAGAATTATTTGACTATGCTGTAAAAACAGTTTTCTCCGAGCCTCAGCTCGACAATGTATCCGACAGTGTGGACATTCCCGAGGCTTATGTTTTTGCAGTAGAGGCTCTTCCCGGTCAGTTTGACCAGAGAGCAGACTCCGCCGCCCAGTGTATCCAGATTATCTCTCAGGGTGAGCGTCCCCTTATCCGCACTGCAAAGGTTTATGCCCTTTACGGTGCACTTACAGAAGCTGACATCGCTTCCTTCAAGCATCATGTAATCAATGCAGTTGAAAGCCGTGAAGCAGCACTCGAAAAGCCCGAAACTCTTGCCGCTACCTATGCCGCACCCGAAACAGTTGCTACTGTTACCGGCTTTATCGCAATGGACGAAGCTGCTCTTGCCGCTCTTCTTGATGAAAAGGGTCTTGCTATGGATCTTGATGACCTTAAGTTCCTGCAGGCATATTTCAGAGACACAGAGCACAGAGACCCCACAATTACAGAAATCCGTGTTGTTGATACATATTGGTCAGACCATTGCCGTCACACTACCTTCTCCACTCACATTGATAACGTACGCATCAGCGACCCTGCAGTACAGGAGGCTTACGAGCGTTACCTTGCCGCAAGAGTTGAGGTTTACGGTGAAGAAAAGGCAGCCGCTCGCCCTCAGACTCTTATGGATATTGCCACTATCGGTACTAAGACACTTAAAAAGCGCGGTCTTCTTCCCGAGCTTGACGAAAGTGAAGAAATCAATGCTTGTTCAATCCATGTAACTGCAACAGTTAACGGCGAGGATCAGGACTGGCTTCTTATGTTCAAGAACGAAACTCACAACCACCCCACAGAAATTGAGCCCTTCGGCGGTGCCGCAACCTGTATCGGCGGTTGTATCCGTGACCCCCTTTCAGGCCGTGCCTATGTTCATCAGGCAATGCGCGTTACAGGTGCAGGTAACCCGAGAAAAAACATTGCCGAAACAATGCCCGGCAAGCTTCCTCAGCGTAAAATCTGTCAGACTGCCGCCGCAGGCTACTCCTCCTACGGTAATCAGATAGGTCTTGCAACAGGTCATGTTGCAGAAATGTATCACGAGGGCTTTGTTGCAAAGCGCCTTGAATGCGGTGCAGTTGTTGCTGCTGCCCCTGCTTATAATGTACGCCGCGAACGCCCCGCACCCGGTGATGTAATTGTTCTTTTAGGCGGCCGTACGGGCCGTGACGGTATCGGCGGTGCTACCGGTTCATCAAAAAGCCACAATATGAAGTCTCTTACCACAATGGCTTCCGAGGTTCAGAAGGGTAATGCTCCCGAGGAAAGAAAAATTCAGAGACTTTTCCGCAACGCAGAGGTTACCCGCTTAATCAAGCGTTGTAACGACTTCGGTGCAGGCGGCGTTTCCGTTGCTATCGGTGAGCTTGCTCCCGGCCTTCAGATTGACCTTGATGCAGTTCGCAAAAAGTATGAGGGTCTTGACGGAACAGAAATTGCAATTTCCGAATCCCAGGAGCGTATGGCAGTTGTTGTTGAGGCTAAAGATGCGGATAAGTTCATCGCTTTTGCTGAGGATGAAAACCTTGAAGCATACCGTGTAGCCGTTGTAACAGAGGAAGAACGTATGGTTATGAAATGGAAGGGCAATATCATTGCTGACCTCAGCCGTGCTTTCCTTGATACAAACGGTGCCGTTAAGCATACCGATGTTGCAGTTACCGAAAAGGACCTTTCCGTATTAAGTAAGGCTATGTTCGGCAGCTTGCGCGAAATGGCTTCAGACCTTCGCACTGCAAGCCAGAGAGGTCTTGTTGAACGCTTTGACTCCACTATCGGTGCAGGCAGTGTTACAATGCCCTACGGCGGTAAAAAGCAGCTCACTCCCGCACAGTCAATGGCAGCTGTATTGCCCGTTCTCCCCGGTCAGGAAACAGACCAGGCAAGTGTATTCAGCTGGGGCTGTGATCCCGATCACCTTTCAGTTGACCCCTATACAGGTGCTCACGCAGCAATTTATAACTCTGTTGCAAAGCTTGTTGCCGCAGGCTGTGACTATAAGAAAGCTTACCTTACATTGCAGGAATTCTTTGAAAAGCTTAAAACAGAGCCCGAACGCTGGGGCAAGCCCTTTGCGGCTCTTTTAGGTGCACTTGATGCACAGCTTGAACTCGGAGCTGCCGCAATCGGCGGTAAGGACTCAATGTCAGGCTCATTCCTTGATAAGGATGTACCCCCCACACTTATTTCCTTTGCTATTGCTCCCATTAAAAAGCAGGATGTTATCAGCCCTGAATTCAAAGAGGCTAATAATCCCGTATACCTTTTCGGTGCATCTGACGAGAGTGCAGACAGCCTTAAAGCTACCTGGGAAGCCTTCCACAGCCTTTGCAAGGAAGGTAAGGTAAAAGCTTCGTGGGCAGTTGAACGCGGCATTGGTGAAGCAGTTATGAAAATGTCCTTCGGTAACAACATCGGCTTCAAGTCCTGTGCAGAGCTTAAGGAAAATTGGCACCTCGGTATGTGGGGCTTCATTGTTGCAGAGCTCAGCGAAGATGTTGACCTTCCCGGCGTAATGAAAATCGGTACAACCACTGAAGAGCCCGTAATCACCCTCCAGGATGACAGCGCAGAAATTGCAGAGCTTTATAAGTTACACAGTGCTGTACTTGAAGGTGTATATCCCACCAAGGCTAAAGAGGATAAGGGTGAAATTCCCACCTATTCCTTTGACAGTAAGTGCGATATAGCCCCCGCAAACAAGGTTGCAAAGCCCAAGGTGCTCATTCCCGTATTCCCCGGTACCAACTGTGAATACGATTCAGCCCGTGCAGTAGAAAAGGCAGGCGCCGAAGCAGAAATTTTTGTAATCAGAAACCTCACTGCAGAAGACGTTGCTAAGAGTGTTGAAGGCTTCTCAAAGAAGGTTAAGGAAGCTCAGATGATATTCATCCCCGGCGGCTTCTCAGGCGGTGACGAGCCAGACGGTTCAGCTAAGTTTATTACTGCATTCTTCCGTAACCCCGCAGTTAAAGAGGCAGTTACAGACCTTCTTGACAACCGTGACGGTCTTATGTGCGGTATCTGCAACGGCTTCCAGGCACTTATCAAATTAGGTCTTGTTCCTTACGGAAGGATTATTGACACTGATGAAAGCTGTCCCACACTGACATTCAACAACATCAGCCGTCACCAGTCAAGAATTGTACATACAAGAATTGCATCTGTAAAGTCACCCTGGCTGAGCCTTATGAATGTGGGCGACATTGTGAATGTGCCCATTTCACACGGTGAAGGTAAATTCCTTGCTTCTCCCGAGCTTATAAAGGAGCTTGCCGCAAACGGACAGATTGCAACACAGTATGTTGACCTTGACGGTAATGCTACCTCAGATATTGACTTCAACCCCAACGGTTCACTTTGTGCAATTGAGGGTATCACCTCTCCCGACGGCCGTGTATTCGGTAAAATGGGCCACAGCGAGCGTATCGGCGACGGACTTTATAAGAACGTACCCGGTGAATATGATATCCGTATGTTCGAGGCGGCTGTGAAGTATTTTAATAAGTAAGATATAACCGTAAAAGAAGCATCCTACAGGGTGCTTCTTTTTTGTTTATTGGGTGTTCGTCGGTCGACGGGGATTGATTTTGTCGGTGCCGTGTGTTCATCGGTCGACGGGGGCGTCGACCGCTACAAGTGACAAGCTGTTCTGTTTTTACAAAAAAAGCCTATAATTTTATTAAAATTAATATAAATTCAGCCAAATTATGAATTTTCTATTGACAAATTCAATACTTTGTAATAAAATGTAAGTACCTAGAAATGGGAATAATAAAGGAGGTAACCTATAATGTTTGAAAACGTATCATGGGAAGGCATCAAGTTTACAGATCTCGTAAACATGATCATCGCATTCGTTCTCGCTATCGTTAAGGGTGAATTCCCCGAACTCAGCGAAATTCTTGGCACAGATGCTGAATAATTAATTTATTCTAATTAACAAAAAAAATCTTAAAAGGAGGATACTAAAATGTTCGATAAGATTAAGGAAATCTTTGCAGACGGCTTCACATATCAGGCTCTCGTTGACGCTATTACATTCATCGTTGGCGAAATCCTTGGCTTCATCTCCGAAGAAGAAGGCTATGACTTCCCCGCTGCTGAATAATTAATTCAGATTTATATGATTTAAATCGTATAAAGCCCCACCCCTGAGGTGGGGTTTTGTTTTATTTATGTGTATATCAACACCGTGTATAAATTTACTTATTTTATGAAAATTTTTTTAACAAGGTGTTGACATTTTGAATTAATAGTGCTAAACTTAATATACAATGATATTGGAAACAATATCAAATTTATAACGGAGGTAAACTGATATGCCCGCAAATCTTAACGCTATGATTGCAACTCTTCTCAACTTCTTCTCAGAAGCTCTTACAGCTCTCGGTATGGAAGATCTTGCTGCAAAGATCGACGAAGTTGTAGCAAAAATTCCCGTAACTCTCTAATTTTTAAAAAGTAAGACCTGCCAAAAGGCAGGTCTTTTACTTTTTAAAAATTTATTGATAAAATTATTAATATTTTATTGACAAACTGAACTAATAGTGATAAACTAAATGTACAATGATGTTGGTAATAACATCAAATTTTAAACGGAGGTAAGCAGAAATGGACGCACTCAAAGTTGTACTTGGTAAGTTCCTTGCTTTCATTAAGGAAGTATTCGTTGCAATCGAACTCGACGAAGGCGTTAAGGCTATCGAAGATATCCTTGCTCAGTTCGCTGCATAAGTTAATTAACAAAAGAAAAAACCGTTCCGTAAATTCGGAACGGTTTTTGTTTTTGTCTTTGCTGAAGAGACAACAATAACCACCCGTACGAAGAAAATCTTTACGGGTGGTTTTACTGTAAAACCCATCCACCGCAAGCGGTCCCATCACGAGCCGCTGCTGAATCCGCCGTCAATAACTATTGATGTGCCCGTTACATAAGAAGCCATATCCGATGAAAGGTACAGAACTGCGCCTGCAACATCCTCAGGCTTTGCAAGGCGGCGCATAGGTGTTCTCATAGTCATATAACCCATCCACTTTTCATTTGCCATATTATCGGCAATAAGGGGCGTTTCAACGAATCCGGGGCATACACAGTTCACGGTTATACCGAAGCGTGCCCATTCACAAGCAAGGCTCTTTGTGGTCATCATAATACCGCCCTTACTTGCGCTGTAAGCCGTTGCTGCGGGTATACCCATAATTCCGCCAAGGGAACACATATTGATTATTTTGCCACTTTTCTGCGGAATCATAAAGGCATTGGCAATAGTCTGTGCCATAAAAAACTGACTTGTAAGATTAAGGGTAATTACCTTGTTCCAGTCAGCCTCGGTTTCGTTTATGCTGTAAGCGGAATGTGCCATACCTGCATTGTTGACTAGGATATCGAGTCTGCCCGTTTCTGCTTCAATAATTGCGGGAATTTTCTGAACCTCGTCTTCTTTTGTGATATCACACACAACTGTGACTATTTTGCTTTCGGGATACTCATTTTTAAGCATTTCCGCCTTTTCTGAAAGCACTTTTTCATTATAATCCGCCATATAAACATCGGCACCGTTTTGCAAAAATGCAACGGTGCTTTCAAGACCGATACCGCTTGCGGCACCGGTTATAAGTACGGATTTTCCTTTAAAATCAAAGCTGTAATTCATTTTATTTTCCTCCCTTGAATTGCTGTTACCATTCTAACACAAATTCTTACGCAGTGCAACATAAAATTGCAGACCTTCAAGTAACTGAAGGTCTGCAATGAACTTTTTTATAATTTATGCAACCTCTGCTGCAAGGTCCTCAAATGCAGCCATAAGGGTTGATGCTGTTTTGTCACCAAGGGAGATAAGCTCCTGATAGTGACCGAATGCAAGTGCAAGGCAGTAGTCGTTATCGGGAACGATATAACCGCAAGCGTCGTTTGCAAGGCCGAACACGATAAGGTCGTCGCCGAAGATTTCGCAAAGAGTCTTACCGGGGAAGTCCTTACCGTCTACACTTCCCTTTGCAGTAAGTGAGCTGCCGCCGTAAACAAGGTCTGCACAAAGCTCACCGGGAACCATTGCAATCTTAAGGTCTTCGCCCATTTCAATATAACCGATTTCGGTTGTCATATAGTATTTGCCTTCTGACTTTTTAACCTGGTAGCTGAAAATACCAAGCTTACCTGCAACCTGCATTACAGGGTTTGTAAGTTCAACCTCAACAGCATCAATTGCAACATTGAGGATAGGCTCTACTTCGGTTTCTTCTGCCTTTGTCCAACCCTCATACCAGGGTGTATAATTGCTTTCACCAATCTGCTCTTCGGTGAAATTAAGGCTCATAAGGTAATCGTCAGCCTTGATTTCTTCCTCGCTCATTGTAAGGCCGAGAGTCATTTTGCCGATTTCTCTGCCGTAGTTTGCTGCAGCATCAACTCTGAGATCCCAATCAACATCAACACCGCCGTTATAAATACCGCAGATAGCACCGTTGAAGAACATAAAGTCATAGCCTGCGTTGTTAATAACCTCACCGATGTAGTATACATAGTCGCCTGAAAGACCGTGGCCCTTTGTGGGGTCGCTTTCAGTTGCAAGACCTACGGTATCGGGGTGTGCTGCCATATTAAGAATAACAGTACCCTTTGAAGAAGCGTCATCGGGGGTGAAGATGAAACGCTTAAGATCAGTGTTCATTGAATCGGCTGAGGGTCTGTTCTTGTTGTTGAAATATTCATCGTTAAGATCCTTGACTGCGTATGTGAGTGTGCCCTTCTTCATATCCTTGATAGCGTCAAGCATAGCGTCGGCAGTTGTTTTTGTAAGGAATTCCATATAGTCTGAATCAACGCCTGACTTGAATTCGCCGAAGTGGAAGAATGAGTTGAGCATATTGTAGCCAAGCTTGGGGAGAAGGTCTGTCCAGAGACCCTGTGTATCAATACAGCTGTGGCAATGTGTTGC
>JAZSDP010000073.1:0-4194 GCA_045531265.1 Acutalibacteraceae bacterium | reverse complement strand
TCCTGCCGCACCGCAAAGGAGAATACAAAATGAAAATATGGAAAAGTAACAGGTGGTGACATTTATGACATTAAAGCTATTCTTTCAGGCATTAACAAAATTTTTGTTGGGCGTAGTTCTTGTGGGGCTTCTTGTTTTTCTTCCCGCAGGCACCTTTGGATTTTTTAACGGAATACTTTTTACGGCAGTTCTCTTTGTGCCCATATTCATTGCAGGTATTGTTATGATGCTCAAAAATCCCGAGCTTTTAAGAAAAAGGCTTGATGCAAAGGAAAAGCAGCATGACCAGAGCCTTGTTATAAAGCTCAGCGGACTTATGTTTCTTATAGGCTTTATTCTTCCCGGTCTCGGCTACCGCTTCGGGTGGTATATGTTACCCCGTGGTGTAAGCATTGCTTTTTCCGTTGTGTTTCTTCTTTCTTATATAATGTTTGCCGAGGTAATGCGTGAGAACACCTACCTCAGCCGTACAATTGAGGTTCAGGAAAACCAAAGTGTTGTTGATACGGGTCTTTACGGCATTGTGAGACACCCTATGTATACTGCCACACTGCTTCTGTTTTTATCAATGCCCCTTATTTTAGGCTCGGTTTATTCCTTTGCCGTTTTTCTCCTTTATCCTTTTATAATTGCAAAAAGGATCAAGGGTGAAGAGGAGCTTTTGGAAAAAGAGCTGGAGGGATATAAGGAGTATAAAATGAAGGTTAAGTACAGACTTATACCCTTTGTGTGGTGATATTTGTATAAGTAGTAAGCAGTAATTGCTCCCTCTTTGAGGGAGCTGTCACGAAGTGACTGAGGGAGTAAAAACCTGTCAGTGAATCACTGACAGGTTTTTTGTGCACTGATATCCGCACTTTCTAAAATTATCTCACTGCCGTCAGTAAGCTTTACCTTAAGGCGGAAGTCTTCATCAATATCAACAAGAATTGCTTCGTAGCTTTTATCACCCAGAGTGACCTTTATTTTGCCGCCACGCCACAAAAGACGGTCAGAGTAGCCCTTGCGGAATGTCTTTTCCCTGAGTCGGGGGTAGTAATAATAAAAGCTGTTGATTATTTCTGCAATAATTCGGTTTTTGGTGTCGGGCACGGAGTCGCCCACGGCACCTGCAACGGTTCTGATTTCCTCGGGAAAGCCGCCTTCAGGCTCGGTTATATTTATGCCTATACCAACAACGGACCATTCCACGGTTTTTCCGTCAGATGAAAAGTGAGATTGAGTAAGTATGCCCGAAGCCTTGCGGTTTTCAATATATATATCATTCACCCATTTTATGTTAGTTTTTCTGCCCGTAACCTTTTCTATTGCCTCGGCGGTGCACACTGCCGCCATTGTTGTAAGAAGGGTGCATTCTGAGGGTGTGTAGGAAGGCCTTAAAAGAAAGCTCATATAAATGCCTGTGCCCTCGGGTGAATGGAAGAACCTGCCACGGGTGCCCTTGCCTTTTGTCTGTGCTTCGGCAATAAGAAGGCTTATTTCCTTTTCGCCCATAAGTGCCCGTCTTTTCATTTCATCGTTGGTGGAATCAACAACATCAACGGTTTCTATTTTTATGCCTTGTGCATTTTGAGAAAGGTATTTGCGGATTGTTTTATCGTTGGCTTTGTGCATTTTAAAACTGTCACCACCTTGTGAGTTCTATAATAATGTTTGTTTCAATATAACATTTAGCCGTCAACGCTGCGCTTGGCGTTACTTTTGTCGCTTGTGACAAAAGTAACCAAAAGCACGCTTTTGGTTCAATCAGTCCGAAAGAGGCTAATTTGCCGAGAAAGGTTTTATATCTTTTAAAGATATAGTCCTTTCCTTTCGTTTAATCTTTATTCAGAATTATTTTATCGGCAAAACCGCAATTTCTCCCATTAGTCTTTACTCTGTGTTTGTGCTCCACAGTTATTCCTACTGATACGCTTAATAAACACATCCGCTACGGTCAATCAGTTCCGTAAGGCTGTTAAACTCGTCAGCTTTTCTCGTCTGATGTTTCACTGCCTTATATTCCGACTCTCGCTGACCGCTACGGAAGTAATTCCATTTTATAGATTTCCACCAGCCTTTGATAAAACAAAAACCCATAGACTACTCTTTATTGTTAGATTTTCGGCAGTAATAACGAATGTTTAATTTAAAAATAACTTTACTATTTTGTATATCTCTTTAATTAAATTAAGTAAGCGAATCTCTGTCCCGTACGAACAACCCGTAAGGGTTGTATGCGGACACGAACGCCGGTGTATACTCGTGGTATACCCGTAGCACCCCAAAAAGGGCGCTTTGCTTCCTTTGTCGCCCGGGACAAAGGAAGTGCCCGAGCGGCACGAGCGTACGGAGCTAACGGAAAGGCTATATTTAAAAGTTTGATAAAATAAGTGGTAAAACCGCCACGGCAAAAGTATGTGCCACAGCGGCATGAGCGTGTAGAGACTTGCTGATTGATAAATCTGATGTGATAGCAAACGGACCGCCGAGGACGTCGGTCCCTGCACTGTAATTCAAAATGAATTGCACCTGAGATATATTGTTAATTTTACCATAAAGAAACAACCAAAACAAGATATTTTCCCTTTAAACTTGACAAGGACAAAGGATAGTATTATTATAAATAGTAATATTTCTCAACAGCTTATCTTTTTTCCAAGGATAAGAAAATTGAAAGGAGTAATTAAAATGCTTAAAAACACAGAAAAATCAATGGAAAAGCTTGTTGCCCTTTGCAAAGGCAGAGGCTTTGTTTATGCGGGCAGTGAGATATACGGCGGTCTTGCCAACACATGGGACTACGGCCCTTTGGGTGTTGAACTCAAGAACAACATCAAAAAAGCATGGCTCAAGAAGTTCGTTCAGGAAAACCCCTACAACGTAGGTCTTGACTCAGCCATTCTTATGAATCCCCAGACATGGGTAGCTTCAGGTCACCTCGGCGGCTTCTCCGACCCCCTTATGGACTGTAAGGAATGTAAAACCCGCCACAGAGCAGACAACCTTATTGAAGATTTTGACGGCACAAATGTTGCAGGCTGGTCAAACGAGGAAATGACAAACTACATAAACGAAAAGGATATCCCCTGCCCCAACTGCGGCAAGCACAACTTCACCGATATCCGTCAGTTTAACCTTATGTTCAAGACCTTCCAGGGTGTAACAGAGGACAGCAAAAACGAGCTTTACCTCCGCCCCGAAACTGCACAGGGTATTTTCGTAAACTTTGCAAATATTCAGAGAACAACAAGAAGAAAGATTCCCTTCGGTGTTGCACAGATCGGTAAATCCTTCCGTAACGAAATCACACCGGGTAACTTCATTTTCCGTGTGCGTGAATTCGAACAGATGGAGCTTGAATTCTTCTGCAAGCCCGGCACAGACCTTGAATGGTTCGACTACTGGAGAGCATACTGCCGTGACTGGCTCTATTCACTCAACATCAAAGAAGAAAACCTCCGTCTTCGTGACCACGATGCAGATGAATTGTGCTTCTATTCAAAGGCTACAACTGACTTTGAATACCTCTTCCCCTTCGGCTGGGGCGAATTATGGGGCGTTGCTGACAGAACGGACTATGACCTGACTCAGCACATAAACACCTCAGGCAAGGCTCTCGACTACTTTGACCCCACCACTAACGAAAGATATATTCCTTATGTTATTGAACCCTCACTCGGCGTTGAAAGACTCTTCCTTGCAGTTATGACAGAAGCTTATGACGAGGAAGTTGTTGATGCAGAAAAGAACGACTCAAGAGTTGTGCTTCACTTCCACCCCGCACTCGCACCCATCAAGGCCGCGGTGCTTCCCCTTTCAAAGAAGCTCAACGATGAAGCCACTGAGGTTTACCACGCACTTCAGAAGAAGTTTATGGTTGAGTTTGACGATGCAGGCTCAATCGGTAAGCGTTACCGCCGTCAGGACGAAATCGGTACTCCCTTCTGCATTACCTATGACTTTGAATCAGCAGAGGACGGCTGTGTAACTGTCCGTGACCGTGACACAATGCAGCAGGAAAGAGTTAAAATTGACGAGCTTGCAGCATACATTGAAGCAAAGCTTGAATTCTGAAAAAAGGGGCTGTAAAAAAAGCGAAGACCGTATAAAACTATATAAATAAGGGGGTTCTGCAGGTTTGAAGGCCTGTAAGAACCCCATAAAAATAGTAAAAAACTATAAAATACTAAAAATTAAATGTTTTATACTACG
>JAZSDP010000008.1:0-13679 GCA_045531265.1 Acutalibacteraceae bacterium | reverse complement strand
GATGAAACAGCGAAATACCTGTAATTTTGTGTAATGCTTTGGAAAATGTACTCTTACCACTTCCCGGACAACCGATTACTATAATTTTCTTCATATCTTGTTTACCTGTAAATTGGGATTTTAATTATAATCCGGCTGTTGTCCATCATGTGCCAACCATTTACATTCCGTAATTTCCATATTTGTAAATATTGCTTTGAATGATGAGTCTTCAGGACTGCACGCATAAATGCCAAAACGGATTGTACCATTGCCATTCCACATGTGACATACACGCATCTGCTTAAATGTAACACCATCTTCAGAACACTCAATGCAATAATCGTCTTCACGACGACTTAGTCTATACCACATAGATTTGATATTTGCATCAATTTCAGTTGTTGCCCAGTCAGAATAACCGTTGTTTGTTACAACAGAGCCCAAATGCTGAAATCTCTC
The DNA here is from genome assembly GCA_045531265.1 of Acutalibacteraceae bacterium. Classification (GTDB taxonomy): domain Bacteria; phylum Bacillota; class Clostridia; order Oscillospirales; family Acutalibacteraceae; genus UBA6857. The sequence continues at coordinate 13,238 of JAZSDP010000008.1, read as the reverse complement.
ATTTTCATATTCAATAGAACCTTTAAGCCAGTTTTCGCTATCAAGGTACATTACAATTCCACACTGGTCAAATCGCTGTTTGCTTTGGAACTCAGTTTTAACAACAAATGAAAAGTATTTTTCAGCAGTTTGCATCTGCAATACAGGTGCGTTGTCGTTTCTGAAATGATAATAAGTTCTCTCCCACAAATCAGTGTGTGGGTTTGTAATGATTTCTATTTTGTCAGCAGATATTGAACAATCTTTAGGCTCTCTTGTCCATTCTAATTTGTTTATATCAAATTTCATTCTAAACTCCTTTGAAAACTCTTATTTATCAAGATAATTATACCCATCCACAAAGTAAAAATCAACAAGATTTTCACTGTTGTTTTTGTTTTGTGTGGATGGTATAATTAATCCGATAAGTTTAAATTCGCGAGAGTTTTAAGGAGCATAAAATGCATGTCTATAATCCTTGATTATCAGTTGAAAGAATATATACCACACAATTCTATAGAATTTCCAGTCACCTATTTTCACGATGAGCTTGTTACTCTGCCTGATTGGGCAGGGCCTTTACATTGGCATCCCGACTTTGAAATAGCAACTGCTACAAGTGGTGTTTTGGATTACCAAGTTGGGCAACAGCACATCATACTGGAAGCAGGCGACAGTATATTTGTCAACGGAAATATGCTACACGGAATAAAGCAGTTGTCAGGTGAAGTTCCCGATTCAATGCCGAATATCGTGTTTTCCGGTACGTTAATAGCTCCCGAAACAAGTACCATTTATCAAAAACACATATTGCCTATTGCTCAATGCGATTCGTTGCCTTTCATTGTGTTTAGACATAGCAACCGTTCTCACAGCGAGATAAACTGCTTGATTAAAGATATTTACAGGCAAATGAATGAGAAAATACCGTGTTATGAATTGACTGTTCAGCGTAACATCAACCGTATATTTGAATTTATATCTTGCAATTTTAATGAACTTCCAAAGTTTGAAGCGACACGCATACAGATTAATAATCAAATTCGCCTTCAAAAGATGCTGACTTATATTTATGAAAACTATGCGGAGACGGTGACACTTGAGGATATTGCCAAAGCTGCAGACATCAGCCGAAGTGAGGCAGGGCGATGCTTTCATACATATATGGGATGTTCGCCGATTGATGCACTTATCCAATATCGACTTCAAATGGCACATCAATTATTGAGTGAAAGAACACAAACGCTCCAACAAATCAGTTACGCCTGCGGTTTTAATTCAGTAAACTACTTTAGTCGCCAGTTCAAAAAAAGATATGGATACTCTCCCAGTCAAAGTGTTGATATGGGTAAATAGTGCTTGACTTTAGCGTTTTTATGACTTCCCCATAATGAGTTATGGTGATATAATTAAGTTTAGAAATTATTGATTAAACTTGAAGGGAATCATTATGACAAAGCAAAAGAACTACAAAAAAACACTTATAGCTTGTTATCTTGGATTTGTAACGCAAGCTATATCCGCAAACTTTACCCCACTCTTATTTTTAACATTCAAGGATGCCTATGGAATAACGCTTAAAGAAATAGCAATGATACCATTGGTGTTTTATTTAACACAATTATTCATCGATTTTGCTGCTACTAAATTTGCCGATAAAATTGGGTATCGTGCTTGTGTCGTGGCATCCCAAGTGTTGTCATCGGTAGGACTTGTATCAATGGCGTTTTTGCCAGAACTGTTACCTAGTCCTTTTGTTGGCATTTTGATTTCTGTAGTACTTTATGCCATTGGTAGTGGTCTTATTGAAGTTTTAGTAAGCCCCATTGTTGAAGCCTGCCCATTTGAGAATAAGGACGGAATGATGAGTCTTTTACATTCTTTCTACTGTTGGGGTGCAATGGGTGTCATTTTGGGTTCTACACTCTTTTTCGCTGTATTTGGTGTAGAAAATTGGAAGATACTTACGATTATTTGGGCATTAGTGCCCCTATATAATACATTCAACTTTATAAACTGCCCGATTGAACGATTAGTTGAAGACGGTAAAAGTATGAGTGTTGGTCAGTTGCTTCGATTACCTTTGTTTTGGTTAATGATAATACTTATGGTATGTTCAGGTGCATCCGAAGCAACTATGGCTCAATGGGCATCTGCATTTACGGAATCAGCAATCGGTGTATCCAAAACTGTTGGTGATTTAGCAGGTCCTTGCCTATTTGCTATGTTTATGGGTATATCCCGTGTAGTGTATGGTAAATTTAGCGATAAACTTGACTTGACTAAAGTTATGCTTGTCTGTGGTGCAATGTGTGCCGGATGTTATCTGTTGGCATCTTTGTCTTCATTGCCAATCCTTGGACTTGCAGGCTGTGCACTTTGTGGTTTGGCTGTCGGCATTATGTGGCCCGGGTCTATCAGTATTTCTTCAGAGAAATGTCCGAGAGGCGGTACTGCTATGTTTGCATTTTTGGCATTAGCCGGCGATTTAGGTGCTATGGTAAGTCCTGCTATGGTGGGAAGCATTTCCGAAATGGCTGGTGGCAATCTTAAAACAGGGTTGCTTGTAGCAACGGTATTTCCTGTGGTGCTTGTATTTGCATTGCTAATTCTAAAGAAAAGGTTAGTGAAGCAATAAACAGAGAACAAAAAATTCCAAATTATCGAATAAAACTCAATCCCATGACAAATCTGCAACAGTATTTTCACTGTTGCTTTTTGTTTTGTGAGTGGTATAATTTATTTATATTCAAGTACTATTATGAAAGAAGTGGGAATATGGTAAAAAACTACGATGCAGTTGTTATCGGTGCCGGTAATGGCGGACTTGTGGCATCAGCACGCCTTGCCAAGGAAGGAAAAAAGACACTGCTTATTGAGCGTCATAATTTACCCGGAGGTTTTGCTACAAGCTTTGTAAGGGGCAGATTTGAATTTGAAGCATCTCTTCATGAGCTTTGCGGTATCGGTTCCATTACGGGAAAATCACCGCTGCTGAAGATTTTTCAGGAGGTCGGTGCAGCAGATAAAATTGAGTGGGTGTCACTTGATGAAGCTTACAGGCTTCTTACTCTTGACGGTAAGTGCGACTGTCTTATGCCCTTAGGCAAGGAGGCTTTTATAAACAAGCTTGAGGAATACGACCCGGGCTCCAAGGCAGTGGTTACAAAGATTTTTGACCTTATTGAGAGCATTGAAAAAACCCTGGATTTTGTAAGCAACATTGAAGATTTCAAGCCCTCAATGATAAAAGAAATTTTTTCTGAGCATACAGAGTTTCTCAAAGCTGCAAACTATTCTGTTGATGAGGTGCTGAAAGCCTTCGGTGCAAGCCAAAAAACAAGGGATATACTTAACGGATATTGGTGCTACCTTGGTCAACCTACGGATGAGCTTAATGTTATTCACTATTTTACTATGCTTCACTCATATATTATTGACGGTGCTGTTATTCCCAGAGGCAGGAGCCATCAGATAAGCACTGCCTTGCTTGAGGCGTTTACCGAAAACGGCGGCGAGGCATGGTTCAACACAAGTGTTAAAAAAATTAATATAGAAAACGGCAAAGCAACAGGTGTTGTGCTTGATGACGGTACTCAGATAAACGCTAAGGCAGTTATCTGCAACGCTTCACCCTATAATGCCTATACCAAGCTTATAGATGAAAGTGATATCCCCGAGAAGCTAAAAAAAGAAGTAAATGCTAAAACCTTGGGTGCAAAAGGCTTTGCGGTATTTCTGGGACTTAACCGCTCTGCAGAGGAGCTGGGTCTCAATAACCACACTTATTTCATTTATCCGACTAACGACAACAGAAAATGCTACGAGCTGAGCAAAAGCATTGCTACAAATGATGTACAGGCAACAGTCTGCCTTAATAAAGCCTTTGATGATTGTTCACCTGAGGGCACAAGCATTCTTTATATGACTTCTATTTTTGCAGGAGATGAATGGAGCAGGGTTTCTGTTAAGGACTACCACAAAACAAAGCTTTCCTTTGCAGAAAAAATGATAGATAATTTTGAAAAAGCAACAGGTGTTAAAATTAAGGATTATATAGAAGAAATTGAAATTGCAACACCAATGACCTATGCCCGTTATACCGATGCTCCTGCAGGAACTATTTACGGATATGAAGCAAGCAAGGAAGACGGCATAGTTAAAAGAATTGTTTTTGATATGATAGATAAGGGTATACCCGGACTTTATTTTGCCGGCGGCTATACCACAAGGCATATGGGTTATTCACCCAGCTATACAACCGGTGATATGGCAGCAAAGAATGCAATACTCGGTATGGAAAAGGAGGTAAAATAAATGAGCAAGAAAAAATCTTCTGTAAACGGCAGCTTCAGGGATATTGTGAACACTGTAAAGTTTTTAACAGAAAGAAAGCAGTTTATTGACAGTGCCCAAGCAGTTTTACCAACCCGTACTGATGATTTTGGTGTAAACAAGGTTGCCAAAAGCATTCACCCTAAAGAGCAAAGGCTTGTTATCAGCAGGATTGAAGAGCATACAGACATTGCAAAAAGCTATTATTTTAAAAGTGAAGCGGCACCTGTTGCATATTTTAAAGCGGGTCAATATCTTACCTTTAGATTTGAGATAGGTAATGCTGTTGTTACCCGTTCATATTCAATTGCATCATCACCTGCAAGTGCATTGAACGGTGAATATCAGATTACCGTTAAGCGTATCAGTAACGGCTTCGTTTCCGATTATATTCTTGATAACTGGAGTGTGGGCGATGAAGTTATCGCTTATGCACCCGAGGGCAACCTGACATACTGCCCGTTAAGAGATGCCGAAAATATAGTTGCTGTTGCAGGTGGCAGCGGTATCACACCTTTCCTTTCACTTGCTAGGGCAATAGACGAGGGCGACGAGGATTGTAATCTCACCTTGCTGTACGGCTGCAGAACATCAGATGAAATTCTTTTTAAAGCAGAGCTTGACCGACTTTCTGAGAAAAACGAAAAAATCAATGTGGTTTATGTACTGAGCCACAGCGATGAGGAAGGCTACGAAAAAGGCTTTGTGGGTGCAGATATTATAAAGAAATATGCTCCCCAAGGAAATTACAGCATTTTTGTCTGCGGGCCCGGAGGCTTATACAAATATCTTGAAGCAGAGCTTCCTAAGCTTGAAAAAGAAAGAAAATATATCCGTTTTGAGGTTTTTTCTTCCGGTAAGAAGACGGAAGAAGAGCCAAGAGAATTCAGCATCACGGTTATTAACCGCGGAAAGGAATCGGTAATTAAAGCAAGCAGCAACGAAACTGTGCTTTGTGCTTTTGAACGTGCAGGTATAGAGGTACCTGCAAGATGCCACACCGGTGAATGCGGTTTTTGCAGAAGTAAACTTGTCAGCGGTAAGGTTTATATACCCGAGGGTGAAGATAAACGCCGTATAGCAGATATACAGTTTAATTTTATACACCCTTGCTGCTGTTTCCCCGAAAGCGACCTTGTTGTAAGAATTAATTAATTTGGTTAGAAGGGTGTTTTCAGTCAATCCGCTAATATTATTCGTACAGGCAGCAACAGCTCAGGTTACAAGTGACCTGAGCTGTTGCTTTTATATTGTTTACCTTTGATTACCTCAACGGACACTTTCCGCTTTAGCCAGTGCCTCGTCAATATGTCTGCAGAAATTCTCTTTTCCTACCGCCTTATAGAAACCGGACTTTTTCATAGCCTGCATAGGCTGTTCGTTCACATGGGAAAGGATAAGTCTTACGCCCTGCTTTTCGCATTTTTCATAAAGGAGCTCAAGGGCATTGAGTGCCGTTGAATCAAGAGAAGGTACAGCACGCATTCTGAGAATAAGACAGCGTGTGTAATCCTTGAGGATGATTTCGGGAATCTTGTCTGCCGCACCGAAGAAAAGAGGTCCGCTGATTTCGTATACCCTGACATCCTTGGGTACTGCTCTCAGGTCAATGCTGTCCTTGTCAGTGTCGGGATCTATGTACTTCCAGCCGTTGACCGTGGTCTCGTCGCTCATACGCTTCATAAAGAGCATTGCAGCAAGAACCATACCTACGGCAATTGCAACAACAAGGTCGAAAATAACAGTAAGAACAAAGGTCACAACAAGGATGAGTATATCACTTTTAGGCGCAGTTTTTACTATGCGCACAAACTTTTTCCATTCACTCATATTATACGCAACCATAAACAATATCGCCGCAATGGTAGGCATTGGAATAAGTCCCGCATAAGGCATAAGAAATAAAAGCACAAGCAAAAGAACAACTGCGTGCACCATACCGGCAACGGGAGTTCTGCCGCCGTTTTTGGCGTTCGCCGCCGTTCTTGCAATAGCACCCGTTGCGGGAATACCGCCGAAAAGCACAGATGCAATATTACCGATACCCTGACCCACCAGCTCAGCGTTGGAGTTGTGGCGGGAATTCACCATACCATCAGCCACAACACAGGAAAGAAGGGATTCAATAGCCGCAAGAACCGCAATTGTGAAAGCATCAGGCAGAACGGCTGATATTTTTTCAAAGCTGAAATTCATCCCGCCGAAATCCACCTTGGGGAGTCCGGAGGGAATGGTATAAAGGTCACGGATTGTATATACACCCTCCTCAAAGCCGGGCAAAAAGGCTACCATAAGAGCACCCACCAAAACGGCAACAAGTGAAGGCGGGATTCTTTTTTCAATTTTCGGGTAGATTATAAGTATTGCAAGGCTTACTGCACCTACTACAAGTGCCTGCCAGGAAAATGTACCCACAGCCTCAAGGTTGGCTTCAATTTTTTCGATTGTTTCAATAGGCTTCACTCCGTCAGCATATGTAAGGCCGAGAAAATCCTTTATCTGTCCGATAAAAATTGTAAGTGCAATACCTGATGTAAAGCCCGTTGTTATTGTGTGGGGAATAAACTTGATAAGTGAGCCAAAGCGGAAAACACCCATCAGAATAAGCATAATACCCGCAAGTATTGTGGCAATAAACAGTCCGTCCATTCCCTGAGAGGCAACAATACCCGCAACAATTGAAGCAAACGCTGCTGTAGGGCCTGCAATCTGAATACGGCTGCCGCCGAAAAGAGAAACACAGAAGCCCGCCGCAATTGCCGTATAAATACCGCAGGCAGGCTCAACACCCGAAGCCAGAGCCAAAGCAATTGATAAGGGCAGTGCAATAATTGCAACTATAACACCTGCAATAAGGTCCTTTGTAAATTGCTGAGCCGAATATTTTTTCATAACAGAAAAGAATTTAGGTTTAAGATAAAAGCTTTTCAATTATAACATCTCCTTTTTAACCTTCCGATTTAACAACAAGGATTATATTCTTTTGACCGCAGAAAGTAAAGAGTAATATTGTATAATTTTAAAGACACCGTAGCTACAAAAAAATATGCATAACAACATAAAGCTTCGGCATAATGTTTACTCTTTTTATCTTTTTCAACAAAAATTATTAATTTTACTTATTTCTGTTGTAAAAACAATTAACTTTCTGTTATTATTAATTTGGTATATTGCCAAAAATAAAAAAAGATTATTGTAATCAGAGAGGTTTGTTATGACAATATTTGATGTATTATCGCTTATAGGCGGTCTTGCCCTCTTCCTTTACGGTATGAACATAATGGGCAACTCCCTGGAAAAAAAGGCGGGCGGTCAGCTTAAATCCGTGTTAAGCAAAATGACAGATAACCCCTTCAAAGGTTTTGTTCTCGGTGCTCTTGTTACCGCAATCATTCAGTCATCCTCAGCAACAACGGTTATGGTTGTAGGCTTTGTTAACTCAGGTATTATGACACTTCACCAATCAATCGGCATAATTATGGGTGCAAACGTGGGTACAACAATCACAGCCTGGATTCTCTCCCTTATGGCGGTTGACGGCGGCGGTATTATGGCTTTCTTCAAGCCTTCCTCCTTTGTTCCCGTCCTGGCTTTAATCGGTATCATTCTTCTTATGTTCACCAAAAAGCAGAAAAATAAGGATACAGCATCCATCCTTCTCGGCTTTGCAACCCTTATGACCGGTATGTCTGCCATGTCCGATGCTGTAGCAGGTCTTAAGGAAGTACCTGAATTTACAAATATTCTCACAATTTTCTCAAATCCCGTTCTGGGTGTTCTTGCCGGCGCTTTTCTTACGGCTATTATTCAGTCCTCCTCGGCTTCCGTAGGTATTCTGCAGGCTATTTCAACCACAGGTGCAATAACCTTCGGCACTGCTATTCCCATTGTTATGGGTATGGCTATCGGCACCTGTATTACCGCAGTGCTTTCGGCTATCGGTGCCAACAAAAATGCAAAGCGCACCACCCTGGTACACCTTTATTTCAATATCTTCGGTACAATTGCTGCTCTTGCCCTTTTCTACGGAGCAAATGCTATCTTTAAATTCGATTTCTTTGACAACACAGCCAATGAGGTCGGAATTGCTATCATCAACACTGCGTTCAAGGTGTTCTGTGTGCTTATGTGGTCACCTATGCTCGGTGTGCTTGAAAAAATGGCTGTAAAGAGCATCAGGGATACAGAAGAAAAAGAGAAATACGAAATGCTTGACGAACGTCTTCTTGCAACTCCCACCGTTGCAGTTGACCGCTGCAGAACAGTCACCGAAACCATGGCTGAAATTTCCAAAAACGCTATTGACGGTGCCCTTTCACTGCTTACAAATTATGATGATAAGGTTGCTCAGGCAGTTCTTAAAAATGAAAGCAAGGCAGATAAATACGAGGATAAGCTGGGCAGCTACCTTGTAAAGGTTTCTGCTTATGAGCTTTCCGATGAGGACAGTGCAGAAACTGCAAAGCTTCTTCATATTATCGGCGACCTTGAAAGAATTTCCGACCACGCTGTAAATGTACTCAAATCCGCAGAGGAAATCAACGATAAGAAGCTTAATTTCTCCGGCGACTGCCAGAAGGAGCTTTCCGTTATGGTTGATGCCGTCGAAGAAATCATTTCCCTTTCCTATGATTCCTTTGTTTCAAACGACCTCACCAAGGCTCAGCTTGTTGAACCCCTTGAGCAGGTTGTTGATGACCTTAAGGACAGCCTTAAAGCCCGCCACATCAAGCGCCTTCAGAAGGGCGAGTGCACTATTGAATTAGGTTTTGTGCTCACAGACCTTCTGACAAACCTTGAGCGTATTTCCGACCACTGCTCCAACATTGCAGGTCTTGTTATTGAATCTTCAATTGGTGAAATGGACCTTCATAAATATCTCAGCAAGGTAAAAAAGGATGAGGAAGTCTTCAAGAAAACCTATGAAACCTTCTCCGAAAAATACAACTTTGCAAAGCTTTGATTAAATTTGAACAAAATATTAGTTTTTATTATCCCCTTGTTAACTCTTGACAAAACAGTTAACATTTGCTATTATTTATTTACGGAAATATCCGATTTAACTTAGGAGGTGCAACTATGGACGCATTAACAAAGGTATTCGAGACAATTCTTCAGGTTCTCAACATCATCAAAGATTTCTTTGCTCAGCTTTTCCCCCAGAAGGAAGAAGAAGCTCCCGAAGCAGATGCAGATGCAACTGTATAATTAATTTAAACTAAAAAACAAAGTCCCTTTTACAAAAGGGACTTTGTTTTTTCTTTCATTCTTCAGCAATATCGCAGATAATATCAACACATTCATTATGGCTGATAACCGAGGAATCAAGACAGATATGGTAGTTTTCCGTTGCGCCCCAATCCCTGCCGGTAAAGTATTTATAATTAACTCTTCTTTTGCTGTCCTTATCGTCAAGGCGTTTTAAGGGTGCTTTGTCTGTTTCTCCGTAAAGCTCAACAATTCTTTTTGCCCTGTAATCCTTATCGGCATAGATAAACACATTCAGGCAATCCTCTCTGTCTCTGAGTATATAGTCGGCACATCTGCCCACAATTACACAGTTGCCCTTTTCGGCAAGCTCAGTTATAATTCTGCTCTGTGTTGCCCATAGATAATCCGAAGCGCTCATTGTACCCGAATGGCCGTGAGGAACGGAGGAGGAAAATGCATAAGAAAGTATGCTTTTTCCCGGTGCATATTCACCTGCATCAGCAATGTATGAGGGGTCAAAGCCTGTTTCCTTGGCTACCTTTTCCACAAGCTCACTGTCATAATAGGCATAACCTAATTTTTCAGCAATTTCCTTGCCGATGCTTCTACCGCCCGAGCCGAACTGACGGCTGACGGTAATAACCTTTTTCTTCATATAACACGCCTCCTTTGGCTTTTCTCTTTTCAATTATATTATACAAGCACAGGGCAGATGTTACAAGATGTATTTTCCACAAATAAATTCTGCGTTTTAACCATTCATGCTTCAAAACGCTTTTTTATGTATTCACTTACTTCATCTTTGTTCCTTTTATTATAACATTTTGCCACGGCGGATTTCAAAGGACATATTCAACAGTTTTTACTGTATTGTTTGTTGTTCATTTTTTATATTATCGTAAATAATGTACAAACCACTACATATCGTTTTTAAAAAAGAGAAAACGACAAAATAAGACAACTTCATTATTAATCAGTTTTTTATTTTTCCGCAAAACAAAATTAAAGATTTGTTATATGTACAAAATCAACAAATATGAACTTTTTTAAAAAAAATGTTGACAACAAATAAAAATAGTAGTACAATAACCTTGAACAATAAGGGGATAAGTGTCCCCATAACAACAAATGATCTACACTTTTCGAAAGGAGATACATTATGAACTGGGATGGATTCAGAGAAGTTTGGGATGAATTCCTTGCATTCATGGATAGAGTAATGCAGTGGCTTATGTTCCTTTTCGGTGCAGGCGAATGGCCCCCCGAAGATTTCCCCAACATCGACGACGAGAAAACAACCACAGCACAATAAGTCGAAAGGAGATACATTATGGATTGGGACGTAATTAAGACAGCATATCTTGCTCTCACAAGAATTTTCGACGGTTTCATTAATTTCCTTCTCAAGGCATTCGGAATCGAAGAATAATTGAACACAAAAAATTGACCTTCGTCTTTGACGGAGGTCTTTTTTTTGTTTCAAATCAACGGTACTATATCAGTTTTTATATGACAAAATCTGATATAAATATACCTAAAATATTTTATTATCATTGACGAATATGTATTGAAAGAGTATAATAGTTTATTGAATAAAGTCAGTTTATAACTGAGCTCTTATTTTATAAACTAAAAAGGAGAAATCACTATGGATTACAAAATGATCCTCACCCCTGAGCAAGAAGCCATACTCAACGGCGCCAAGGGTGAAACAATGGCAAAGGTTATGAAAACCCTCATTATGTACGGTGAAGCTTTCGGTGCTGAAAAGCTTGTGCCAATCACATCAAAGAACAACCACCTTGTAACATCCTTCGGTCTGAAGGTAATGTCACCTGTTTATGACCTTATGCAGACAATTCTTGACGCAGGTGTAACATCAAGCCAGAAATTCTCGGTTGACCCCAGACCCGTTGACAAGAATGTTCCCGCAAACTTCCTTCAGAAGCTTATCTTCAATAAGTTTATGTATTGCAAGCAGGATTTTTACGAAAAACAGCTCAAGGATCTCGGCCTTATGGATAAGGATGCATTCACATGTACCTGCTATATGGACGAAGTAGGCAACAAGCCCAATAAGGGTGATATCCTTTCATGGGCAGAATCAAGTGCAGTTGTTTACGCAAACTCAGTTCTCGGTGCAAGATGTAACCGTAACTCAGGTATTATCGATATTATGGGCTCAATCGTTGGTTATGTTCCTTATTTTGGTCTGCTTACAGACGAAGGCAGAAAAGCAACATGGGTAATCAAGGTTGAAACAACAAAGAAGCCCGAAGCTCAGCTTCTCGGCTCAGCAATCGGTATGAAGGTTATGGAGGATGTTCCTTATGTAAAGGGACTTGACAAGTGGATCGGCACAGAGCTCAATGATGCAGCCTGCTCATATCTCAAGGACTTCGGTGCTGCAACAGCTTCAAACGGTGCCGTTGGTCTTTATCATATCGACAACCTTACTCCCGAAGCAGCAGAGCTTGGCGAAAGCATTATTGCTGACGGTGCAAAGGAATATATCATTGACGATGCAGAGCTTAAGAGAGTTCAGGATAACTATCCCGTTATCTGGAAGAACCGCGACGCTGCTCCCAAGCTTTGTTTTGTGGGCTGTCCTCATCTTTCACTCCAGCAGCTCAAGGACTGGACAGACAACATTGAAGCTGAGCTTAAAAAGAACGGCAACAAGAAGGTTACTATCCCAACAGTTCTTACAGCAGCTCCCAAGGTTCTTGAAGCTTTCTACAAGACAGAATATGCAGCCCGTCTTAAAGCAACAGGCGTAATTACTTCATACATCTGTCCTCTTATGTATATGAACAATCCTCTTTGCAAGAAGATGCCCGTAATTACCTCATCAAACAAGCTTCGTACTTACACAACCTCAAGATATTACACAGATGCAGAAATTTTAAGTATGATCACAGGAGGTAAGAAATAATGAAACAGTTCAAGGGTAGAGTTATTACTCCCGGTGAAGTAACAGCCGAAGCAGTTGTTACAACTCAGGGCTTCAACACACTCGCTTCATTTCAGAACGCACTTCAGTTCGGTGACAAAGAAGTAAAATGCGGTGACCAGAACAACGCTGAGCTTTACGGCAAATCACTTCTGGGTAAGGCTCTTTGCCTTCCTCAGACAATCGGTTCAACAACAGGCGGTCTTGTTCTTTACTGTGCTTGCGCACTCAAGAAGAACCCTGCTTGTATGCTCTTCTCAAACCCCATCGACTCACTTGCAGTTGCAGGTGCAGTTCTGGCTGATGTATGGGTTGACGATTGCTCAATGCCCGTTGTTGACTCTCTTGGTGACGAGTTCCTCGCTTATGTTAAGGACGGTATGAAGATTCAGATAAAGGCTGACGGTACGGTAATCGTGGACTGATTCACAATTCCCAATTCACAATTCGCAATTCGCAATTGCGAATAAGGTTGCAATAAAAAGTACATTGTACCCGCTGAATTTACAGAATGATTTCAAAAAGTAGCTGTAAAAAAACGAATGTTTTTTTTACAGCTACTTTTTTAGGGGATAGGAAAAAAGATGAAGAACGGATAAACTGAGCAAAATCAAGGCTTTAGCCTTGATTTTGTTTGCCCGAAGGCGTACGACGGTACGTCGAGTGGCGAAGTTTGTTCGTAGTATAAAACATTTAATTTTTAGTATTTTATAGTTTTTTACTATTTTTATGGGGTTCTTACAGGCCTTCAAACCTGCAG
>JAZSDP010000079.1:0-2573 GCA_045531265.1 Acutalibacteraceae bacterium | reverse complement strand
CCTAACTCTTTAAGATAGTCGAGCTTTGAAATTATGCCTTGCAAATCACCGATTCCATCACCGTTTGAGTCCATAAATGAACGGGGATAAATCTGATAGATAACAGCTTCCTTCCACCATTCGGGGGCTGTTTCACTTTTTGATATAACCTTTTCAGGATTACCGTTGAGAATATCAAGAAGATATTTCATCGATTCGTCTGTGACTTTATCAGTGAGAAGCTCACCTAAGGTCTTTTGGCAGAAGGCTGCATCCGAGAGAATGTCGGCAGCTATGTTTTTGCGGTAAACTACCTTTTGGGCAATATCGTAGCCGACGGGATTGTTAAGCACCTCTGAGAGTGTGCTTTCAGATGTAATTTTCATAAACATATTTTTTCTCAACAGTTAGTTTTATTATTCGCCAATGGCTTCCTTTGTCTGTCTGATTGATTCATTTTCCTTATGGCGCTCTGCTCTGATTACTTCAAGCTCACGGTACATCTGCTCTTTCTTTTCACCTTCAATATTGTAGAAGAACTTAAGAATAAGGGCCTTGAGAACATTTGCAAGGGTATAACCGAAGAGAAGGAATGCGAGAAGCTTGAGACAGGTGTCAAGGTAAGTGGGCTGAGCCTGCATTGTTTTAACAAGGTCGCCCTCTGATGATGAAAGATAGCCTGCCCATGCAATCATATAGGGGATTGAAACGTCCTTTATGTAGTTGCACACTGAGTTGACCCAACCGGGAACAATACCCTGGATAGCTTCCATTCTTTCGCCGCACTGCCATTCAAGATAATCATAGAACTCAACAGCAAAGTGAGATTTTGAAAGCTCCTGAATACCGATGCCGATACCGAAAATGAAATAGAACACATAGAAGAATATACTGTTCCAGCCCTCGAAGAATCTGATGCCCATTTTTGCTTCAACAAAGCAGATACCGAAAAGTATACCTGCTGCAACCGGTGAATAGATACCGCAGAATTTGAGAAGCTTTGTCGGCTCATGCTTCTTTGAAAGCTTTGTACAGATAAGATTACCCACAACAGTACCCACAGCGGTGGGAAGTGTAAGAAGGAGGTTCTTTGATGAACCTACTGTTATTGCTGCAAGGAAGGTTGACATTTTGCCGAGCATAGCAAAAGCGTTTACCCACTGCATATACTGGAAGGCGCGGTAATTTCTGTATTTGAAAAGTGAGAAAAGTGCTTTGGAAACCTTAACCTTGGGCTTGGAAGGAATTTCAATACGCTCCTTACAGAACAATGCACACATAAGGTTACCGAAGGCTGTAACGATAGCAGCAACAAGTGCAAGGGTCATATACATCTTGTTCTTGTCGTCGCTGAAAATACCATAAACGAAGGTTGCAATATATGCTCCGCCGTATCCGATATAATATGATAACTGCCAGATAGTAGCAACTGTTTTCTTTTCCTTGGGATTGGGGGATATAACCTGAGCAACAAACTGACCGCAGTTGTTGAAGGCATTTATGAATGTCTGGCTGCAAGCAATTATGTAACGGAATAAGGTCATCTGCTGAACTGTCCAGCCCTCAGGAACATAGAAGTATAAAGCGGTAAGAGCAAACAAGGGAATAAGACAGATAAGATACCACTGACGGTATCTGCCCCAACGGGTTTTCCACTTCTGAACAACTATACCTGCTAACGAGGGAGCAATAAGACCGAGTATCCATGTAAGAGTTGTCTGTACGGCATTAATATCAGCAATTTCATCTGAGGTTACACCAACAGGACCGAAATAAAGCTCGTGCAGAAAGGCTGCAGCAAGAGTACCTGTAAGTGTTGTGCCGAACATACCGCCGATTCTGGCAAGCATAATACACACATACTCAAATTTAGATACATACTTACCCTCATTTCCTGATAATGCATTCTGCGGAGCGGCCGCAGAAGAAGCTTTCTTGTTTTTAAACATCATATCATCTCCTGAATTTTCTTTTAATTAATTATATCACATAAAAAATTAAATGCCATAGATTTTTAAATTTTATTAAACGGAATGTCTATTTTTATTATTTTCAAAATATAACATCAACAATAATAGGATAATGGTCTGAAGGATACATAACCATTACAGTATTTCGAATGATTTTGTATTTGTCAACTCTTACATTTTTTGAAACAAAAGCATAGTCAATAGGTCCATTTGCCTCCTCCTTAACTTTGCCATATCCGTGAAATGTTATACCATCATCACTGTTATCGGCAACAAACTTTGAATCATTTGTTTTCATAAGCATTTTACCATAAGCTTCGCCTGTTGGTTCAGCATTAAAATCACCTGTACAAACAACAGAAAATAATTTAATTTATACCGGGTGTTTTGAGAATTCCTGTTGTACGAAGCACATATTCGTAGCTCCAATTTATTCCTTCACTTCTCCATGCACCCGGGCCATGCCATTTTTCATTCAGATTCACAAGATGAAGCGGTCCGAATGAGTTATAACGGTGAGTATAAAGCTTAAGACCGACTTCATGTTCACCGCCGAGAACATCCTTTATTTCAAGAGTGTAGGGAGGATAAATAATATTACCCTTGATTTCACCGTCAACATTT
>JAZSDP010000091.1:0-68124 GCA_045531265.1 Acutalibacteraceae bacterium | reverse complement strand
GTTGTTATCGCTATCAACGACTAATTCAAATGTATAAAATTACATCCCTCAGTAAAACTGGGGGATGTTTTTTTGCTTGTTATGTGCCTATTTGTCTATGCAGCAGGGACACGGCTTACCGTGTCCCTATAATTATGCGTTTCTGATTTTCGGCTCAAGCTTTTTTGTCAGAATAATAATAAAGATTATACTACCGACAAGTATAACAATGGATAAAAGACTGTTGAAAATAAGATTTACAACCAGTTCGTCTAAAGTCACAAAGCTTGATATAAGGTACTGCGCAAGGATACACAAGGATAAAAAGGGTGTAGCTAATGCTGTTGACAAATAGAATATGGAGAGCATACCTAATGTTTTGTTATGAGCTCCATAGCGTCTTTTCAGCATGAAGTAATATATTAAAATCTGAAAAAATGTGAGTAATGCTGATAATAACGGAAAAAAGTTGTTTATTGCCTGTGTTGGCATAGTGGAGTCATAGAAACCTTCAGTTTCGACAAATACAGTAAACATACCTATTATATCCAGTGGAATGGATATAAGCAAACCGGAAACCATGTAGAGAAGAAACATATATAATGGTGGATTTTTCGGGTAATTTTCTGTGACTTCACCCTGATAATTATTTTGCTTCTCCATAAATCTGTTGAATAAAAGCACAACCGCAACCGAAAAAACTGCTTTCAGGACATCGGATAATATAGACTCAGTCATTGATTGACCGGAAGGATCCATTGAGAACAAAAATGCCGGAGAGACAATACCGGATGCCAGTGTTGATGCAACTGTACCTGAAAAGTATAAAAGACCCATGAAAACGGCGGCACCCACATTGTTTTTATAAATATATCTGCCTATGAAAAAGTTAAAAGATAATGTTACCAGGTTGTTTATAAGAGCGTATAAACCGCTGTCATAAAGACTTTCGAATACATATGAAAGATTTAAGGCTATTGTACCTACAGCAAAGGAAATAGCAATTGTTGAAAGAACAAGTAAGGAAAGCTTAAGCTTGCTTTCGATCTGGCATTTCAAGGGACTGTCCGGTGCGGGATAGCTCATTTGCGGCGGTGGTGGCGGAAATACAGGATTCAGCCCGTAATTGGGCTGTGCCTGAGAGGTTGATTTGTTAAGTTCATTTTCCATTTTTTCTTTCTCCTTTTTTAAAAATTAGACAATACATATTCGAGCTGTTCTTCAAAGGGTATATCAAGAAAAACCTTTTCCTTTGTTGCCTTTCTCACAGCTTTGTACTGCTCTATGGCATCCTTTATGAAATCATCAAAGGTCATATCGTATTTTGAAATATCTGTTATGCTGATAAAATAGGTATGAAAGGTACCTGAAATAACAATTCCGTAAAAGTCTTCGTCAATGAAAGGTGTATATGTGACACCCTCAAATTCAGCCTTTTCACCTTCGTCGATAGGAAAATCCTTGTAGTTATGGAAAAATTTTTCGGCGTACCGTGTTTCAAAGGAAAACTTTTTATTTAAAAACGGACTGTAGGACTCAAGGTATCTCAATTTATAATCAGCGGGATACTCCGACGAATAGCTACCCATGGCTGAAATTTCAACAAGATCGGTTCCGGGAAAGTGTGAAACTTCAATATCGGCAAATTCGTCTTCGCCGTCAGTTGTATCGTGGAAGGGGAAATAGGGTTGCAGATATTCGCCGGGTTTTTCAGCATACATAGCCGGTTCATATAAATTATAAAAACCAATATATCCGTATGTGCCGAACAAGGCGGAACAAAGCAGAACACAAGCCACAAGCTTTGTAACATTTTTTCTCAGCTTCTTTTCATCGGTAACACGCAGGAATGAAATTAGGGTGCTCACTGCGAAAATCAATGCCAGAAGCAGTGTAATTTCTGCCGAAAGCAGAAGAAAAAACAGGTCCTCAAACTCCAACTCTGAAATTATAAGAATCAACAATAAGTAATAAAGGCATATTGAAGCTGTTGCGAAAAAAGCAGAAATGACGAAAAATATATGGGGCTTTGCCTTATATATCTGGCTGAACTCCTCACGGACAGGCTCAGCCTCGCCCATTTCCACAATTGCCTTTTTAAAGGCCGTTTCTTCATCATAGCCGATTTCCATATAAAATTCAGCCTTGTCATAAATATGGCTTTCAATTTCAGCTCTCAGTTCAGCTTTTGTGCTGTCGGCTATTTTATCGGGAATAACACTTTTGAGGTAATCCTCAACTATTTTATGCTGTTGCATTCGCCACGCCTCCGATAACCTTGCCCACTGCTTTGGAGTAGGACTCCCATTCCTGTCTGTTTTCTTCCAGCACCTTGATGCCTTTTTTTGTCAGATGATAGTATTTTCTTCTGCGTTCGCCTTCGCTTCCTTCCCAATAGGATTCAACATAACCGTCCTTTTCAAAGGCGTGAAGAATAGGGTAGAGGGTGCCCTCCTTCAAAGAAAAAACAAATTCTGAGCGCATTTCAATTTCTTTGATTATCTTGTAGCCGTACATATCTCCCTTTTCCAACACAGAAAGTACAAGCAGGGCAGAACTGCCTTTGGTCAATTCCTTTTTGATGTTCATATTTTCACCTCGTTTCATAAGTATAGAACACAAATACATCGGTGCTCTATACATAGAATATCACAGTAAAGTTATACTGTCAATAATAAAATTGAATTAATTTTTTAAGAAAACCTTCAGCTTTTCTCAAGTAAATCTTAAAAAATCGACAGAAGAAAAGTTGTACAATATAACCACAGAGTAAAAAAAGGGTGGTTATATGAAAAGAATCAGGAAATCACGGCAAAAGAAAATAAAAGCCTTGCTTATTGTGTTTGCGGTTACGGTAGTCGGTATTCTCTGCTTTATAAATTCCGATAGGGGAATAACCGAAAGGGATTTGCCCGCTCAGAACAGCCTATCAAACCTCGGCGGCAACAAAAAGGCATATTTAGCCACACTGCCCGATAATATCCGTGAGCTATACGAAAAAAATCCCGATACAAAGGATTTCGTTTTCTCCTATAATGAACTCCAAGGTACAAAAGGCAAGGTGGATTTATCCAAATACAGAAACAGTAAGGAAGTACCCCTTTTTATGCAGTGGGATAAAAGGTGGGGTTATATGGATTACAGCGGCGACTGTGTTGCAATAACCGGTTGCGGTCCCGTCTGCCTTTCAATGGTTGCGTTTTATCTTACGGGGGATAAGGCTATGTCTCCCGATAAAATAGTTGAATTTGCCACCCGTAACGGCTATTATCAAAGAGGCTACGGCTCACTGTGGACTCTTATTAGTGAGGGCGGAGAAAAATTAGGACTTACCGTTAAAGAACTGCCATTGAGTGAAAGCACAATCATTGATAACCTCAAAGCGGGAAAACCCATTATCTGTGTTATGGGTAAGGGCGACTTCACCTCAACAGGTCACTTTATTGTTATGAGAAAGTATGAAAACGGTAAAATATGGGTGAATGACCCGAACAGCTACGAAAACTCCGAAAAGGGCTGGGAATATGACAGAATAAAGTCACAAATAAAGAATTTATGGGCGTGCTCAGTATAAAATATTACCCCGACACAGAAGTGTCGGGGTTTCTGACTACTAACTACTGACTACTTTTAATGTTTCTCATCTTTATAGCACATTGCTCAGATATAATTCCATATCAAATTCATCAAGTCCGCTGTCTTTTTTCAGATACAGCGGGTGATGTGGGTGACCTTTTTTTGAAATTGCCCCCGAGGAATACCATTTTGACTGATATTTCATTGAAATATCAACCATTTCTCTCAGGCAGGATTTAAGGTAAGGCCGCATTTCAACAATGGTGCCCCACGCAGCCCATACGGAAGGCTTTTCACTTTCATAAAGGGAAAGAATATACTCAAAAGCCTTCATATTTTCTTTGTGAAGAAGCTCGTTAAGCTCTGCATCCATATCGTCGGGCTTTGTGGCACGCTGAGCGTAAACATTGAACATAATAAAGCTGTCATAGCCGTTATGAAGTGCAATCCTTTCAACGGATTTCAGGGTGTTGTCAAGGTCATTGGGTGCCGCCGTTGAAGGATTTATACCAATGCAGATAAGGGGATTCTTGCCCTTTGTGCCAAGAATATAACGGTATTCGCTGTAACGGTTGGGTACATAAATCCAATCCTCAACATTATATTCAATGTGGCTTTGTATTTCACTTTCTTTAAGTGCCTTGTAAAACTCTTCAATTTCAACAAGCTGTGATTCTGACTTGGGAATATGCATTTTTCATCATCCTTTTTTTCTGTGTTACAGGGTTTCCTCGGAATCTTCGGTTTCGGTAAGGGTTTCTTGTGAGGGAGTGCTTGTGTTCATATTTCCCAAATATGTATAAGTGGGCTCAACTGTTTGTGCCTCAGAATTATACTGAGACTCGTGCTCCTGAATCGGCTGATTTGTAACATAATCGTAGGGATACTGAATATACATCTCATCACTTTCACCGTAAGGTGTGGTATCTCCGTATTTTTCCTTCTTGATTGTATAATAGAAATTTGCCTTAGTTGTATAAATATACGGCTCACTGTAAAGTGAAGAAAAATCTAAAGTGATAATTGAAAGCAAAATCCAACCGAAAAAGCTGAGCTGCAAAATAAAGTAATCCAATTTATGACCTTCCATAAGCTCTTCTGATTCTTTCAACACTTCGGAAGGAGACATATCAGGACTTTCAGCCATAATGAAATGTGACATAGAATAAGAAATCTCTTTGATGATTCCGGGGATAATGAGAAGTAATGACCAAAGAAAAACCTTCAATGCTTCAAGAAGATAAAGAAGAAGAACATTGTTGTAATTTTTAAATCCGTTAAATATATCGGATACTTTAATTTCTTTGTTCCCGATAACATTAAGTGCGATTACGCTTATAGAAAAGGATAAATGGGGTAATAACAAAGCTTGGTACAATAAATTAAAAAAAGGAAGTAAAACATCAGAAAACAAAGATTTGTGTATATCTGTTGTAAGTGATGGCGCATAAAGAGCCTCGTCTGATAAATAGGACACAAGCTCAGGAAGCTCCGATATGAGGGTCTGAGCATTTAAAAAGATATTTATTGCTGAGTAAATAAGTACACAAACAGAAAATGTCTGCCACTTTCCCTCTAAAGCTGATTTAGCATCCGCCTTCAATCGATAAGTATCCATAATTCTTTCTCCTTTCGATATTGTCTGTTTTTAAAGCTTATACCTCAATAAGTCTCACAATCAAAGGTGAGTGAGGGGGAATTTCAGCCTTCAATTCACCTTCGATATTTTCTTTTTCCGCTTTTGACCAAAGGTCGGTTGCATTGTATTTTCCGCTTATACCGTATTTCGCAAGGTCAAGGAAAATTTCTCTTTCTTCGTCACTGAGATTAAAAAGTGCAACAACATTGTTGCCGTCTTTATCAATGCAGTGCCATACAGCTTCCTTATCTGTTCTTAAAAGCTGTTTGTTATGGGTAGAATGCTGATTGATTTCAATAATGTCACGGTTAGTGATAACCTCAAGGTCTTCGGAGCGGTTTTCACTCAGCTCACCGCCTAACATAAGGGGTGAACGGAAAATTGCCCAAAGAGTGAGCATTGTTTTCTGCTCGTCGGGAGTGAAGTTGGTATATCTGTCACGGTCACCGAGACAGGTACAGGTTTTGCTGATTTTGCCTAAAGGCAGCATATCGCAGTCGGGCCAACAGCCCTCTTTTACATGGGGAGCCCATTTTTCACAACGCTCAAACATATTTTTCAGCTTGTCCCAATGGTCCCAGAAGTCACCGGTCATTCGCCACATATTGGCATTCTGTGAAAGGTGAAAGGCTTCTCCGATAACTGCCGGACCCGGGGAAAGGGAAAGCACAATTTCTCTGCCGCAATTATCAATGGCTTTTCTTATCATTTCAATTTCATCCCTTGCGCTGTAGGGGTCGTGAGGCTTGAATTCGGTGTTTGCAATATCATCCACCTTAACAAAGTCCACACCCCAGGATGCGTAAAGCTCAAAAAGGCTGTTATAGTATTCCTGAGCACCCTCGGCACGGGAATTTACGCCGTACATATCAGTGTTCCAAAGGCAAAGGGAAAAGCCGTGAGCTATCTGCCTTGCAGTTCTGTCAGTACCTTTGAGTTTGGTGTTCTGATGCACCGCCTGACGGGGGATACCTCTCATAATATGTATGCCGAACTTCAAGCCCATAGCGTGGATTTTATCGGCAATGGCTTTAAAGCCGACCCCGTTTGCCGAAGAGGGAAAACGGTTTTCGGCGGGGATGAGTCGGGAGTATTCGTCCATACAAAGCTCGGTGAAGTTATTATAAAAGTTGCTCACCGCCTTCGGCTCATACCACTGTATATCGCAGACCACATATTCCCAGCCGTAATCCTTAAGATTATCACGGATGTATTCAGCGTTGCCTAAAAGCTGTTCTTCATTAACGGCGGCGCCGTAGCAGTCCCAGCTGTTCCAGCCCATTGGCGGACGGGGAGCAAAAGTATCTTTTTTCAGCATAATATTTCTCCTTTTGAATATCTTGGTTTTATTTTATCAATTTAAATGGGTCAGGTCAATCTTTTTCGTCAAAATCTATAAGGATTTTTTCGCCTCTTGACTTTACCATATATTAGTAATAAAATATACAATAGAAAATTATTGCATAAAGGATTGATGAAAATGAAAGCAATTATCACCGTAATCGGTAAGGATACAACGGGCATCATCGCATCTGTCTGCACCCTTCTTGCGGAAAAGAAAATCAACATTCTTGATATCAGCCAGACCGTTATGGACGGATTTTTTACAATGACCATGCTCGTTGACCTTAAGGAAAGCACCGTAGCCTTTGCTGAGGTCAGTGATGCACTTGACCTTAAGGGTGAAGAAATGGGTCTTTCAATCAGAATTCAGCGTGAAGATATTTTTGACCTCATGCACAGAATTTAAGGGGGTCATATAATGCACACACAAAAGGAAATACTTTCCACAATTGATATGATTGACCATCAGCACCTTGATGTGAGAACTATCACAATGGGCATCTCACTTCTTGATTGCTGCAGTGATGATGTTTATGTAACGGCTGAAAAAATTTATAACAAAATAACCCGTCTTGCAAAGGATCTTGTAAAAGTGGGTGAGGATATTGAAAAGGAGTTCGGAATACCCATTGTCAATAAGCGTATTTCCGTAACACCTATTTCAATTGTTGCCGCTTCCTGCAAGCAAACCGATTACACCCCAATTGCAGAAGCTCTTGACAGAGCCGCAAAAACATGCGGAGTCAACTTTATAGGCGGCTTTTCCGCTTTGGTACATAAGGGTATGACTAACGGCGATATTAACCTTATAAATTCAATTCCCTCAGCTCTTTCTAAAACAGAAAGAGTCTGCTCATCCGTTTCCGTTGCAAGCACAAAGGCGGGCATTAATATGGATGCCGTGGCTTTAATGGGCAGAATTATAAAAAAGACTGCCGATATGACGGCGGATAAGGGCGGCTTCGGCTGTGCTAAGCTTGTTGTTTTTGCAAATGCCGTTGAGGACAATCCCTTTATGGCAGGCGCCTTCCACGGCGTGGGCGAGGCTGAATGTGTAATAAATGTTGGTGTAAGCGGTCCCGGTGTTGTTCACCACGCACTGAAAAAGTGCAAGGGTCAGCCTTTTGATGTTGTGGCTGAAACTATCAAGAAAACCGCCTTCAAAATAACCCGTATGGGTCAGCTTGTGGCTTCTCAGGCTTCCGAGCGACTCGGTGTGCCCTCAGGCATAGTTGACCTTTCCCTTGCGCCCACCCCCGAAAAGGGTGACAGTGTTGCAAGAATCCTTGAAGAAATGGGACTTGAGGTCTGCGGTACCCACGGTACAACTGCCGCACTCGCCCTTCTTAACGATGCCGTTAAAAAAGGCGGCGTTATGGCAAGCAACCATGTTGGCGGTCTTTCAGGTGCTTTCATTCCCGTCAGCGAAGACGAAGGAATGATTGAAGCGGCTATGAAAAACGCTCTTACCCTCGATAAGCTTGAAGCTATGACCTGTGTCTGCTCCGTCGGCCTTGATATGATTGCCGTGCCCGGTGAAACCTCTGCAGAAACCCTTTCCGCAATCATTGCCGACGAAATGGCTATCGGCGTAGTCAACACAAAGACCACGGCTGTAAGAATCATCCCTGCCGTAGGCAAAAAGGTGGGCGAAATTATTGAATTCGGCGGACTTTTAGGCTCTGCACCCGTAATGCCCGTGCACGAATTTTCAAGTGTTGATTTTATTTCCCGCGGCGGCAGAATCCCTGCTCCTATGCATTCACTTAAAAATTAATCCGCAGGGAATGACATTCTTGACGATCCAACAATAACAGAACACTAAAAGAGGTGTTTTAAAATGAAGATAATTGATATTATAAAAGCGGAGAAGCCGACCCTTTCCTTTGAGGTTTTCCCGCCCAAAACAAGCGATAATTTTGAATCGGTAAAGTCTGCAACGGAAGAAATTGCCGCCTTA
Source organism: Acutalibacteraceae bacterium (assembly GCA_045531265.1). Classification (GTDB taxonomy): domain Bacteria; phylum Bacillota; class Clostridia; order Oscillospirales; family Acutalibacteraceae; genus UBA6857. Next base: position 59,626 of record JAZSDP010000091.1, on the reverse strand, counting down.
AAGCCCGATTTTATGAGCGTTACCTATGGAGCAGGCGGCGGTACATCGGAATTTACCGCCTCAATAGCTCAGAATATACAGAATAAAACGGGTGTGCCCGTTTTGGCTCACCTGAGCTGTGTTTCCTCCACAAAGGATGAAATTCACAAGCAGCTTGATTCTCTCAAAGAAAAGGGAATAGAAAACATCCTCTCCTTAAGAGGAGATATTCCTCAGGGTATGACCAAGGAGCACCTTGACTATCACTATGCCTATGAGCTTACAAGGGAAATTAAGGAATACGGCGGATTCTGTATCGGCGGAGCCTGTTATCCCGAAAGTCACCCTGAAAGTGAGAACTCCTTCAAGGATATTGAATACCTTAAAACTAAGGTTGATGCGGGCTGTGAATTTCTTACTACACAGATGTTTTTTGATAATAACGTGCTTTATAATTTCCTTTACAGAGCGAGAAAAGCAGGAGTGAATGTTCCTGTTGTTGCAGGGATTATGCCTGTTACAAATCCTAAGTCAATTAAAAGAATCTGCAGTATTTCCGGCACCGCACTGCCTCAGCGCTTTATAAGAATAGTTGACCGCTACGGCGATAACCCCGAAGCTATGAAGCAGGCAGGTATTGCCTATGCAACGGAGCAGATTATTGACCTTTATGCAAACGGAATCAGAGCTGTTCATGTTTATTCAATGAATAAGCCTGATGTTGCAGAAAAGATCCTTTCCAATATCAGCTCAATAATAAAATAATAAATTATGCCACACTAAGGTCAGTGTGGCTGATTTGATTTGAGGTAGAAAATGATAACTCTTTTGAAAAAAGATGCCCCTGAAATTGAAGTAAATAAAAGAATGGCGCTCAGATTTATGGGCTGTAAGGATGATAATATCAGCGGTGTTATGGAAGAAATATATGAAAACATCCTCAGGGAGTATTATTCTGCAGCTGAGCTTAAAGCCGTTTACAGAAAAACATCGGTCAGCTTCAAGGAAGGTAATGTGATTGGATTTGACTTCGGTGATATTGAAAGTGAAAGCCTTTGCAAAAATCTTGAGGGGTGTAAGAGTGCATATATTTTTGCCGCAACGGCAGGTCAGAAAGCGGACAGAAGCATAAAGCGTTTCGGTCTTTCCTCGGAGGCTGAAAGTATGATTTTCAGTTGTATTGCATCGTCGGGTGTGGAATGCTGGTGCGATTATGTTAATGAAGAGTTGGCAAAAAAGCATAAACTGCGCCCACGTTTCAGCCCGGGCTACGGTGATGTGCCTTTGAGCGTTCAGCCTAAAATTTTAGATTATGTTGATGCGAGCAAAAAAATCGGCATTTCTCTCACGGAGTCCCTTATGATGGTGCCCGTAAAATCCGTAACGGCTATTATAGGCATTGAAGAATAAAAACCTCATTAAAAGGAGGAAAGACAAATGAATATAAGAGATTTACTTGACAGAAAAAGAATATACTTTGACGGCGGAATGGGTACTCTTTTGCAGAAAAAAGGCCTTAAATCGGGCGAGCTTCCCGAAATGTGGAACATAACCCACCCTGAGGTGCTGACAGAAATACACCTTGATTACCTTAAGGCGGGCAGTAATGTTATAACGGCAAACACCTTCGGCGCAAACAGCCTTAAATTCAGTAATAACGAAGAAATTATTGCTTCTGCTTTGGAAAATGCCAAAAATGCCCTCCAAACATTCGGCGGTGACGACTGTTTTGTTGCCTTTGATATGGGTCCTTGCGGTAAAATGCTCGAACCAATGGGCGACTTCCCTTTTGAAAAGGCCGTTGAGCTTTTTGGTGAAAACGCCCGTCTTGCAGAAAAATACGGCGCAGACCTTATCATGATTGAAACGATGAACGATTCCTATGAAACCAAGGCAGCGGTCCTCGGTGCAAAGGAAAACTCATCCCTTCCCATTTTTGTTACCAATGTTTTTGACGAAAAAAGCAAGCTTATGACGGGTGCTGACAGTAAAGCTATGATAGCCCTTCTTGAAGGTCTGAGGGTTGATGCAATAGGTATGAACTGCTCTCTTGGCCCCCGTCAGATGATGCCGATTGTAAAAGAATATATAACCTATTCCTCACTGCCCGTCATTGTAAACCCCAATGCAGGCCTTCCGAGAAGCGAAAAGGGCGAAACCGTATTCGATGTTGATGCGGATGAGTTTTCCGATATTATGAAGGAAATTGCACTTATGGGTGCATCTGTACTCGGTGGTTGCTGCGGAACTACTCCCGAGTACATAAGAAAAACAGTTCAAAAAACAAAGGACTTGCCTTTTAAAGAGGTCGAAAAGAAAAACTACACCCTTGTTTCATCTTATACCCATGCCGTTGAAATAGGGGATGAGCCTGTTTTAATCGGTGAAAGAATCAATCCTACGGGTAAAAAACGCTTCAAGCAGGCACTCAGGGAAAAGGACATAAACTATATAGTTTCCGAGGGCATATCTCAGCAGGAAAAGGGAGTGCATATTCTTGATGTGAATGTTGGACTGCCTGAAATTGATGAGGATGAAATAATCGTTTCTGCCGTAAGAGGTCTTCAGGAGGTAATTGACCTTCCCTTGCAGATTGACACCGTTAAGATTTCCTCAATGGAAAAGGCAATGAGAATTTACAACGGTAAGCCTCTTATCAATTCCGTTAACGGTAAAAAAGAGAGTATGGATGCCGTTCTGCCACTTGTTAAAAAATACGGCGGTACGCTTATTGCTCTTACAATTGATGAAGACGGTATACCCGATACGGCTGAGGGCAGATGTGCTGTTGCAGAAAAGATAATAAAGGAATGTGCTTTATACGGCATTGATAAAAAGGATATTATTGTAGACCCCCTTGCAATGGCGGTATCCTCTAATGAAAACAGCGGAAAAATCACCCTGGATTCACTTGAAATTATAAGAAAAAAGCTCGGTGTAAAAACGAGTCTCGGTGTTTCCAATATATCCTTCGGACTTCCCGAAAGGGCGGCGGTGAATTCAATCTTCCTTTCAATGGCTTTTGAAAAAGGTCTTTCGTGTGCCATAATCAATCCAAATTCACTGCCTATGATGCAGAGCTATTATACATACAGAGCTTTAAAGGGTCTTGATAAGGGATGCAGAGACTATATAGCTTTTGCATCGGAATTAGAGACGGAAACTGTTGTAAAGGCTCAGGCAACTGCGGAAGCTACAGCAAAAGAAGATCTGAAATATTATATTATAAAGGGTCTGAGGGATAAGGCTTTTGATTCGGCAAATGAGCTTGTTAAAACTGAAAAGCCTCTTGATGTTATAGACGGATATATTATCCCTGCTCTTGATACGGTGGGTAAATGCTTTGAAGAAAAGACAATGTATCTTCCTCAGCTTCTTATGAGCGCCGAAGCGGCGGGCAGAGCCTTTGATGCGGTAAAGGCTGTTATCAGCACGGAAAAGGAAGAGAAAAAGGGCAAGGTGCTTATTGCCACAGTCAAGGGTGATATTCACGATATAGGCAAAAATATTGTGAAGGTGCTTTTGGAAAATTACGGCTACGACGTAATTGATATGGGCAAGGATGTTTCTCCAAAAGCAATTGCAGAAAAGGTGAAAGAGGGTAATATTCCTCTTGTGGGACTTTCTGCCCTTATGACTACTACCGTTGAAGCAATGGCTCAAACAATCTCCCTTATAAAAAAAGAGTGCCCCGGGGTTAAAATAATGGTCGGCGGTGCCGTTCTTACGCCCGAATATGCGCAAATGATAGGTGCAGATTATTACGGTAAGGATGCAATGTCAGCCGTAAGAATTGCCGAAGAGTTTTTCAAGGAAAAATAATTTTTAAAAAATTATAAATTTTACCTTACATATTGATTATTTACATAAATTGGTATAGAATTATAATGTTAAAATAATGTTAAAGGAGAGTTTAACAAATGAAGAATCTTAAAAAAGCTTTAAGTCTTGTTCTTTGCCTTGTTATGGTTATTTCCGTAACACCCATATTCTCAACTGCAGCTGTCAGCGGTGAATATGTTCCCGATTATGACAGGGAAACTCCCGTAATTGTTCTTCACGGTATCGGTCAGAACGATACCTATGTTGTTGACGATGAGGGCAACAAGACCTACGATGATGCAGGCGACGAAATTACCGGCTGGCCCCTTGAGCTTGACCTTATGGGTGCACTCGGCGGTGTTATTCCCAAGCTTATCTTATCTCTGTTTACAAGAAAAGACAGCGGACTTTCCGATGCTTTGAGAGAAGCAGGCTCCAAGCTTTTCTATGCTATTGAAAAGGATAACGAGGGTAACTATGTAAATAACATTGATGTTCCCTGCTATTTTGCTCCCGTTTCAGAAATTCCCGAAGAGAAAAGAGAAATGTATTTCAACCGTATCCCCATTCAGGAATGTGCTGAAATCATCGGCGAAGACAGACTCTTCTTCTTCGGCTATGACTCACTGGGCGATATTTCCGAAACCACACAAAGACTTCATAAGTATGTTGAATTTGTATGTGAAACAACAGGCTCAGACAAAGTAAACCTTTGCCCCATCAGCCTTGGCGGCAGTGTTGCAGTTTCATATCTTGATATGTTTAAGGAAGACCACAGCAGAATCAACAAAATCGTCTACATTGTTCCTGCAATTGACGGTTCAGAGCTTGTCGGTGATATGATTACCGGTAATGTAAGTGTATTTATGTCAGATGATGCACTTTACGAAGACCTTATGGTTAACCTTATGGGCGATACCTGGTCAACCTACCTTATCAATATTCTTCTCCGCATTCTTCCCTCAGATGTTCTCAAATCAGCTCTTGAAGGACTTCTTGAAGGCGTTGTTGAAAATGTTGTTGTAAAGTCAACTCAGCTTTGGGCAACCTGCCCCACAGCTTATTATGAAGAAGCAAGAGCAAAGTGGCTTATGGATGATAAGTATGCTTCAATCCGCGAAAAGGTTGATACCTTTATGACGGCAAGAGCTAACTTTGAAGAGAATCAGAACCATATCCGTTCTCTCGGCGGTCAGCTTTATGATATTGTATGCTATGACCTTCCTATGATGATTCCTCTCACAGCAGAGTACAAGACATCAAACACAGACTGCATCCTTCATGTTGAATCAACCTCAATGGGTGCAACCTTTGCTGACCTCGGCAAGACTCTCGGTGAAGGCTATGAAGCTGTAGGCACATACTGCAATAACCCCGACCACAACCACCTTTCACCCGACGGTATGGTAGACCCCACAACAGGTCTTCTCCCCTGCACAACCTGGTATTTCAAGGGTCAGTCCCACGAAATGCTTCAGTATAACGATATCTGTCTCAAGCTCGGTACTCAGCTTATGACAGACAGAAATATGGTTGACGTTTACTCAAATCCCGAAGCATATCCCCAGTTCAACGGTGCAAGAATCACCCGTTACACAAATTGGAAGATGGAAGACTGGGAAGCAGCTGATAAGACAAATATGACTGCAGAGCAGATTGCAGAGGTTGAAGCAGCAATTGCTGAAATCAAGGCAATGGAAAAAGAAACCGTTATTGACACCGAAAAGTGGAATGCAGCAGAGGAAGCACTTGAGCAGGCACTTATCAATGCAGGCGTTTATGAATCAAGTGAGCCCTCATTTATTGAAAAGGCAGCAACAACCCTTCTTAAGGCTGCAAACAAAGCGGTAAACAAGGTTTGTGCAAAGCTTGGCTATTAATAATTTAAAAGCAGAATAAGGGCGAGTTAATCGCCCTTATTTTTATGAGGGTAATTATGAAATATAATAATATTTATAAGGCAAAGTTTATAAAAAGACTCAACCGCTTTGTGGCAGAGGTTGAGCTTGACGGTGAGAGAATTCTCTGCCATGTAAAAAACACGGGCAGATGTAAAGAACTTTTGAAAGAAGGTGTCAACGTATACCTTGAAAAAAGCGACAAGCCTGAAAGAAAATATCCCTTTTCACTCGTTACGGTAAAAAAGGGTAGAAGACTCGTAAATATGGATTCGCAGGCTCCCAACATGGCTGTTTTTGAATGGCTTAAAGAGGGGAGCGTTTTCAAAAACATAACTCTTATTAAACCTGAGTGTACCTACGGTAAAAGCCGTTTTGATTTTTATTTTGAGTATGGGGGCAAAAAGGCATATATGGAGGTCAAGGGAGTCACACTGGAAAATGAAGGAGTGGTGTCTTTCCCTGATGCGCCTACCAAAAGGGGAACAAAGCATATAAATGAGCTGTGCGAGTGTGTAAAGGAAGGCTATGAAGCCTATATTATGTTTGTTGTGCAGATGAAGGACGTGCTTTATTTTATGCCTAATGCAGAAAATGATCCCGATTTTGCCCGAGCACTCATAAAAGCCGAGGGCAAGGGAGTTCAAATTCTCTGTTATGACAGTGAGGTTACGGAGAATGGGCTGAGCATAAAAGATAAGGTTGTAATAAAACTTTAATTTTCGAAAAATTCTTATACAGAATTAAAAATATTGCCAAACTTATAAAATTGTGATATTATTTAAACGAATAAAGTCCGAAAGGTAATTTCTTATGAATTTTAAGAAAAAACTGTTATATATTTTAACTGTTTGTCTGCTTCTCACTTTCAGCGTTCCCTGCTTTTCTGCGGTGAATGAAAGCGATAAGCAAGAAGAAGGCAGACTTCTTTGTATTTCTTACAGAGGGGATACGGCAAACTACCCTGAAAACTCCATTGAGGGTATTCTTTCCGCATTCGAAAAAGGCGCTGATATGGTAAGCATCAGTGCTGTTATGGCAAAGGACGGTGTTCTCGTTTTAGGCGAGGATGAAAGCCTCGGCAATATCTGTAACGCTCCTTATGAAAGCATAAGGTCAGCCACATATGAGGAGCTTTCCGAATATAATCTTTATAATAACAGGGGAGAGCTTACGGAATATAAGATTTCTTACCTCGGAGAGCTTCTTGAAAAAACAGAGGATGACGATTTAATAATTGTTGATGCTGACTGGCAGTACAGAGATGAAATTTATAAAATATCGAAAATCAGTAACGCTCTTTCAAGGGTATACCTGAGAACAAAGGAAAGTGCAAAGAATATTACAGAGTGGATGAATTCCAAAGCTGTAAAGCCCAATGTAATCGGTGTTTATGACGGTAACATTATTTTTAATGCAATATCTCATATAAATACTCTTTCAAAAATCGGTACGGAGCTTGTTCAGTATCAGTCAAAGAATCATTTCAATGTTATGTACGGCTCACTTACCACGGATAATTTTTCTCTTAACGGCAAGGCTTCTGCAATTGCACCGATGTATAATCCCGACCTTTGCGGTCAGCGCAGTGACAGCGAAAACGGCTGGAATGAGCTTATAAAAAAAGGCTTTACCGCTATTGAAACCAATAACATTGAAGCCTTCAGAGATTATATTGAAAAAAATACGGCTATACGTAGTGATCTTTCAGGGCTTACAGAAAAAGCAGAAAAAATGAATACTGAAAGGTTTTCACTTACAAGCAGAGAAAACCTCAGTGATGCCTTAAAAGAAGCAAAAAGAGTTCTCTCTGGCAGAATAAAATCTCTGGGTGAAACGGAAAATGCATATTCAGCTCTTTTACTGAGTATGAATGAAATGAAAATTTCTGACGGAGAGGAGACAACAAAGGGTGCTCTTAATATAACGGCGGGTAAGGTGATTGCTGCTGTTCTTGTGGGCGCGGCACTTTTAGGCGGTCAGATTTTTGTTCAGAAACAGCATAGAAGAAAAGGAAAATAAAATTTTTTACAGGAGGAAATATACTATGAAAGTAATGGAGAAAACATGGCTTCCCGTTGCGGAAAAGCCGGAAGATGTAGGCATTAACTCAAAGGTTGTTAAAGACTTCCTTGACCGCTGTGAGGAGCTCGGTAAGCATGTGCATTCACTTATGCTTATCCGTAACGGCAAAATAGCCTGCGAGGTTTATAAAGAGCCCTTCGGCAAGGGACACAATCATATGATGTATTCTGTCAGCAAGTCCTTTACCTCAACTGCAATCGGTTTTGCCGTTCACGAGGGATATATTGATGTTGACACAAGGTTTGTTGATATTTTTCCTGAAGCCCGTGGCGATAAGCCCGACGAATATCTTGAGGAAATGACCGTTGAAGACCTTCTTACCATGAGAAGCGGTAAATCCGTAAGCGTTTTCCTCGACAGAACAAAGGACCGTTGGTTCAAAGATATTCTTAATTCCCCCTGGATTTCAGAGCCGGGAACAGAATTCCTTTACATAAGCGAGAATATGTATCTTCTTTGCTGTATTATTCATAAGGTTACGGGTATGAGCGTTATGGAATATCTTAAGCCCAGGCTTTTTGAGCCCCTCGGCTTTGAGCACCCCTTCTGGGAAACCTGCCCGAGAGGTATCGAAGCAGGCGGCTGGGGTCTTATGATTACCACCGAGGACCTTGCAAAGTTTACATATTGCTACAGCCAGGGCGGTAGGTTTAACGGTCAGCAGGTTATTCCTGAGGATTGGGTAAAGGAATCCGTTAAGTATCATGCAGATAACAGCAAATCCAACCAGGACCGTGACTGTAAGCGTGGCTATGGCTACTGCTTCTGGAGAAATGACGGCTACGAAAAATCCTTCCGTGCAGATGGTATGTTCAGCCAGTTCGGTATTGTTTTTGAAGACCTTGATGCCTGCCTTATCTTCACAGCAGGTGAAGTTCACGAGCAGGGTATGAGAGATGTTATCTGGGAGTATTTCCCCAAGGCATTCCTTGAAGAAAATACGGGTGAAAGTGTTGAATTAGCTCTTGCACCCTTTGAAAAGCTTCCCGAAAAGAACCGTTCAGGACTTGAGCAGAGACTTCACGGCAAGAGAATGAAACTTTCAAAGCCCATTGCTGTTAATATTGCAGGCTATCCCACAAGCGTTGTGCCCCTTACAGCTTTATTTATGGAAAGCGACAAGGCAGGTAATATCAACGATGTAAGCTTCAAGTTCTATGACGATGAGGCTGTTATGACCTGGACAGAGGGCGACGAGGTAAACTCCGTTAAAATCGGTATGGACGGTGAATACCGTTGGGATAAAATAGTTATCGGTCAGATTCCTTATACAACCTGCTCAACGGGTTGCTGGAATACAGACAGTGAGCTTGAACTTCACATCCGTTGTATTGAAGCAGTTGCAGAAAGAATTCTCAAATTCAAATTCAACGGCGACAATGTTGTTATGCGTCCGTCAAGCAATCCTTCCACTTCTGTTATGGCGGAAACGCTTAAGGAAACTGTTAAGGATGTTATTAAACAGCCTGTTGTTCAGGCAGCGGTAACCAAGGTGCTTCCCAAGGTTATTCCTCTTGTTGATGCTGTTCAGCGCGGTAAAATCAAGGATTAATCACTCTTAAAAAGGAGATAAAAATGATTTATAATATTTTGTTTGCACTTACCATAGTGCTTGAATTTATAACCGTGCCCATATTCCTTAAGTATTACTGGCCTGAAAAATGTGTCAAGTCAATGACCTTTAAAATGATATCGGCAACGCTCTTTGTTCTTTGCGGAATTTTCGCAATTAAAATCAGTGGCAACAACACTCCCTATGCCGACCTTATTATGTGGGGTCTTGCCTTCGGATGGCTCGGTGATTTACTGCTTCATTGGCTCAAGAATAAGATAGTTATTTATGTACTTGGCGTTGTAGCATTTCTTACGGGACATATCTTCTATCTTATTGCACTGCAGAAAGCAATCGAAACAACCTATCCTGCCGCAAGAATCTTTGAATGGTACGAAATTCTTTTTGTTACCGTTGTAATAATCGGTGTTACAATTCTTGCAGTTATTAAAGGCTTCTATAAGGACAGAGCCGCAATGACCGCAGGTCTTACGGCATACGGCGTGCTGCTTCTTGCTATGCTCGCAAAAACCGCAAGATATGCAATAGGTGAATGGGCTTACGGTACCAACGACAATATGGTTGCTGTTTTCATTACAGTGCTCGGTGGCGGTTTCTTCTTTGCCGTTTCCGATATCCTTCTCGGTTACATACTTATGTTTAAGGATAAAAAGAGAATCCTCAGAATTATAAACATTGTAACCTACTTTATTGCACAGATACTTCTTGCAAGCAGTATTCTTGTTGTAAGGTCAGCTTATCCTTTCTATTAATTAATAGAGATTCTATCGGCGGACAGAGAAAAAACTGTCCGCCGAAAAAAATCTGAAAAACTTTCAAAAAAGTATTGACAATCAGTATTACTGTGTGTATAATATCTCTTGTTCGTTGCGGAATTGTGTAAGGGTAGCACAGCAGACTCTGACTCTGTTTGTCTGGGTTCGAATCCTAGTTCCGCAGCCAAAAAATTAGACAAGCTTATGCTTGTCGAATTTTTTTATCCAAGCCGACAGGCTTGGTATATCATCACGCTTCAGCGTGTATATCATCAACAACGGCATCGCCGTTGTTGTATCTCATCACACCTTTAGGTGTGTATCAAAAAGCTTTCGCAATGATGATATACAAAGCGTTCCGCTTTGATGATATGCAATTCCTGCGGAATTGATGATATACAAGGCTTCGCCTTGATTGTGCTCCTAACGGCTGGGTGATGTTGCCCTTCGGGCAAACGGATTTGACACCTACACCACCCACCTGAGTAAAATATTGCTGAGGTGGGTTTTAATGTTTTAATGTAATCAGATTAATCTCTCAGTCAGCATAAGCTTCCTGCACTGCGTAATATGCCGGCTTGGGATTTCCGTCACAGTCAACAAGTCCCCATTTTGTTTCAACGGGACAGTCATCCTGACCGCAGACATAGCAATCACCGGTGTCGTCCCACATATAGATGAAGGAGCCGATAACATAATCAAGACTTCTGATTTTAGGTATTATGTATGAGAAAAACTCTGCCTGACCTTCGGGAGTATGGGGGAAACCGTAAAGTCCGAAGCCTTCAGGAAGCTCTCTGTAAAGATGGTTTGAAAATTCACCGTTAAACATAAGGTCCGCTCTGTATTCAGGTGTTTCATCTGCATATCTGTCAAATTCGTCAGCAAGCTCCGGCGGTAAGGCCTTTATGAAGTTATCAATATCAGCCATTGCTTCTTCTTCGCTTGAATATCCGTAGCCTTCAAGTATGGTAAGCTTTTCTTCTTCGCTCTTAGGCTCGCCAAGTCCTATATATCCGAATTCACAAAGAATAACGGGCTTGCGTGTAATCTTGCTTACGTAATTAAGAACGGTGATATACTGGTTGGCGTTTTTAAGCAGGTTCTCAAAGCAACCGAGATAAAGGTCAACGCCTACATAGTCGCAATACTGATGATACTTACGCATCTTAATGGGCATATCAAGAATTGAAAGTGCAGCAAGATTGTAGCCGATAATAACATTATCTCTTATGGGGTACATAGCTTCAAGCTGCATACCAACAAATTCATAAGCCTCATCCATTGTAAGGGGATAGGTAAAACGGTCAATGCCCATTTCATTTGTGACCTGGAAAGCGCCCACTATGCCGCGAAGGTCTTCTATATAAAAACGGGCAATATCCTGAATCGCTTCACGGTTTTCAGGCAATCTGGGGTCGAGCCCGTATTCAATATAATCCTCGGGATAGGGAGTAATACCAAAAATTCTTATACCCTTATCGGCATAAGCCTTGGACTCTTCTTTCCAGCTTATGTAGCTTTGAGAAAGACTCCCGTCCTTGTTGTAAGGAAAAGGAATATCATCGCGGAACCATTCAATATTACACTCATTCAAAAGCTCATACTGAGGCTCAGCATGGCAAACACCTTTTATATAGCCACCTGTTTTTTCAAGTGCAATGCTTACATCATTGCTTGAGGTGCCCGGTATTCCAGCCATAAAGAAATTTAAAAACGGGGTGAGTACAGCAAGAAGTAAACCGATAATTTTTGCTAATAACGGCGATAATGACATAAAACTCTCTCCTTTTAAAATAATGGTGAATTAAATTCTGTAACAATTGCTAAAGAATTATAACTTCTATTTTAATCTAACATAGAAAAAATGAGATGTCAATAAAATATCTTCGAGTAGTATATATAATTATTTAATAAGAAACTTGTATTTTTAAATTTTTGTGCTATAATGATTGAAACTAACCAACGGAGGAATCGGTATGTTCTTTATCTCTATTCGACGCAGACGAAGATAGCTTGTATCTTATTTGGGTACAGGCTTACTTTGCTATGTGCCCTTAATAAGTGATAGAGAAAAGTTTACCTTTTATATTACTGTTAACGGCATATAGCTGTTAACAGTATTTTTTATTGATTTTTGGAGGTTATTTTAAAATGAACGACATTAAATTTTCATCATTAAATAAAGCAATTTTTGAACAAATCAATTTGCCTGATAATGCAGTGATTGCAGATTTAGGTTGCCGTGATGCCGGTTTCCTTTTAGGATTTGTGCAGGCTTTTCCAAATAAAATTAAAACAGCCATTGGAGTAGATATCAATGATAAAGGTTTTAAAAACATTAAATATAAAAAGCCAATCAAGCTTAAAGTAATGAACTGTTCAAAGAAACTGAAATTTGATGACAACACTTTTGATTTTGTATTTACAAAGGATATGTTTGAATGTGTGTCAGATAAAGATTTTTTAGTCAGTGAGATTCACAGAATTTTAAAACCGGGCGGAGTTGTGGTTTCTGTTAACTGCGATTGGGACAGTATTACATATAACGGTGAAAACAAAGATCTTATTTCAAAAGCTATCCACGCTTATGCTGTAACAAAGCAACCTTGGATGGATGACCTTGACAGTTGGATTGGCAGAAGAATGTACGGTTTTTTCAATAAAAGCAAATTGTTTGAAAGTGCCGTAAGTGTTCATAATATTGTGGAAACAGAATACAAGGATGGCTTTTTTGGTTATGATTTCAGCAAACATATTGCATGGCTTTTTGAAGAAAATACAGGTGCATTCAGCAAAGAAGAATACGAAGCATTTATTGATAATCTGAAATCTGCTCAAAAGGAAGGACGTTATATTTTCTCAAAACCTTATTATATTTATAAAGGAATTAAGTTATAAATCAGCTCAGTTTCATTCGTTTTTCACATCTTATATGTTGCCGCAACAGCATTTATATTCTTCAATTGAAGTATAACAGATAAATTTTATTTAATTTCAGTTAAAAGGTTTACGAAATCCGCAACAGATGATATAATACCTTGGTATGTATTAAAAACCGGTAGTTGAGATATCTTAACTGTCAAAAAAATCAAAAGAAAAAGGAGAAAAATCCGAATGAAAAAATCAAATCCTCTTGCGCTGATACCCATAGGCGTGTTTGTTGTTTTTTATCTTACACTGGGTGTAGTTTTTGAATATGTAATGAAAATTCCCATGGGATTTTACAATGTTCCCGTAGTTGTTGCTTTTCTTGTGGCTCTGCTTGTTGCAGTTTTGCAGACCAAGGGTAAAACCCTTGATGAAAAGTTTGAAATAATGGGTCAGGGCGCAGGCGACAAGAATATCATAACAATGCTTCTGATTTTTATGCTTGCAGGTATTTTTGTTGGCGTTGTGGGCAGAAGCTCTGCAGAAAGTGTAGCTTATTTTATGCTTTCCGTAACGCCGCCAAGATTGGCTGTTGTTGTAATTTTTATTGTAAGCTGTTTCGTTTCAACTGCAATGGGTACTTCCGTAGGTACAATTACGCTTATCACTCCCATTGCCGTTGCAGTAGCTGAGGGCTCAGGATTTTCTCTGCCTCTTTGTGTAGGTACCGTTGTCGGCGGTGCAATGTTCGGTGATAACCTTTCATTTATTTCAGATACAACAATCGCCGCTTGTAACGGTCAGGGCTGTCAGATGAAGGATAAATTCCGCACGAACATAGCTGTTGTAGTTCCTGCGGCTATAATTACACTTGTGCTGATTTTTGTTTTATCAATGAATGCGGAAATTTCCGATAACATAACAAAAGAATACGATATGGTGCAGATTATTCCCTATGTGCTTGTCCTTATCAGCGGTATTGTGGGCGTGAATGTTTTCCTCACTCTTCTTATCGGTATTCTTTCAGGCAGTATTATTATGCTTATAACGGGAGCCGTTAATTTCCCCGACCTTCTTTCGGGTATGGGTGCAGGAGCGTCCGGTATGTTTGAAACTGCAATGGTTGCTGTTCTTGTGGCTTCCCTCGGTGCACTTATCAAGTATAACGGCGGTTTTGAGGCTCTGCTTAACGGTATCCGTCGCATTTTCAAGGGTAAAAAGGGCGGTCAGCTTGGCATCGGTCTTCTTGTAGGCCTTATGGATATTGCAACTGCAAACAACACCGTTGCAATTGTTATGGCTAACCCCATAGCTTCTGAGATGTCAAAGGATTACGGTATTTCCAACAAAAAAACTGCTTCAATTCTTGATACCTTCTCTTGTATCTTTCAGGGTATACTTCCTTACGGTGCACAGATACTTGTTGCAGTTTCAACGGTAACCTCACTCGGCTGTGAAATTTCTGCATTCGGAGTAATTTCAAATCTTTATTATCCAATGCTTCTTCTCCTCAGCTCTCTTGTGTTTATCTTTTTCATTCCCGAAAAGAAAAGTAAGGCATAATTGCAATTATTCTGTGAATTGTTAAAGAAAGGTAAAAGCTATGGCATATCTTTTTACTCACTTTACAAATGACGATAAAAAGGATAGGGAGCATATATGGTTTTCTGTCAGTCGTGACGGTCTTTTCTGGCAGGATTTAGGCTCAGATGAGCCTCTCCTTACTTCTTCACTGGGTACAACGGGTATCCGCGACCCATTTACCGTTTACGATGAAAGACTGAAAAAGTATTTCATTATCGCAACAGATCTTTGCACAACAAAGGGCGGCAATTGGTATGATTTTTCCCACAAGGGCAGCCGCAGTATTGTTATATGGGAATCAGAGGATTTAATCAATTGGTCTGATGAAAGGCTTGTGGAGGTAGGCATTCCCGGTGCGGGATGTGTATGGGCTCCCGAGGCTGTTTACTGCAAGGAAAAGGAAAGCTGGCTTGTTTTCTGGGCTTCCAATGTAAGGGAAAAGAAAGAGCTTTTCCATAAACAGCGAATATACGCAAGCTATACAAAGGATTTTGTGAATTTCACTACCGCCTTTAAGTTTATGGAAAAAAAGGTATCACTTATTGATACCAATATTGTATGGGATAAGGGCTGGTATTACCGTTTCACCAAGGACGAGACTAATAAGCATATTATTCTTGACAGATGCCGTACCCTTGTGTCCGAAAACGGAGAAGAATACGAGCCGGTACATTCTGATTATTTTGCTTCCTTCTTCGGTCTTGAAGGCCCCGAATGTTATCGTCTTCCCGACGGCAGATGGTGCCTTATTGTTGACCAATACCATACAGGCAAGGGATATCTTCCTGTTGTGTGTGAAGATTTGGCATCAGGTGTTTACAAAGAACTTCCCTCCGACTCTTATGATATGGGTAAACGCAAAAAACGCCACGGCGGTGTTATTGAAATCACCGATGATCAGATGGCCGCACTTGTTGAACGATATTCAGCATAATAAAAAGCTCATATGCCGGGATTGGCATATGAGCTTTTCGTTTTACCATCTGTTTTCAACATATTCACAGAATGCAAACATATCTTTGATTTCAAGCACCTTTCCGTCATCAAGTGTAACCGTGCCGTTCCACTTTCCGTAAATCTGGTTGCAGTTCATTCTTGCAATAACACCAAGGTTAAGGTCGCTTACATTGTTATATGTAGGGGTCATTGTAAGGTTGAATCTTCCGTCTTCGGAAATGATTTTCCATTCCTCCATAAATCTGCCCTTGGGGAATTTCTCTGTGTCAACTGCACCGATTTTATGTACCTTTCCGTCGTAAAAAAGGCAGGTCTCCGTTGCATAGCTTTCGTCACCGATTGCCCAGGTGATTTCGAAGCCGAATATATGCTTTTTTCCTTCTTCGTCCTGAAGGTAGGTTGCACCGCTTCCCCAGTACCAAACAAGCTCACGCGGAGTGTTGACCTTTCCCCAGTCGAGAGAGCAGAAAGAGGTATCCTTTGAAAATTCGTAGGTATAATCTCCAAAACGGAAAACGCCTGAGGTGGGCATACAGTTCTGCTTTGTTGTCATAAAGAACTTTGTGTTGTCACCTTTGAAGGGGAGCACTGTTGTAATGCTTTCAAGACCTTCAGGTATATCCATATGAAGCTGACATTCAAGGCTTTTACCCTGATGCTCCGTTTTGAAAAATACGGTGCGTTCGTTTTCTTTGGTGTGAAAATCGAATTCCGTCTTGCTGACCTTGTTTCTGAATCTTCCCGGTGCATCAACTCTGTTAAGGGGAAGACAACGGTTGCCACCTACGAAAATCTGAAAAGAGTCTGCCGTAACCTCGCCTGTTTCAAGGTCAAGGAGCCTCAGACCCATAAATCCGCCGATGCCCACATTTGCAAAGGATACAAGAAGCTGTTTTCTGCCGTCGGTTACGGTGTAATAATCCCATTCCTTGCGGCTTATCAGGCGCTCTGTTTTAACAAGGCTTCTGTCGTAAATGAAAACATTGTGCCTTGCCCAGCCCTTGGCATTAAGTGTTCCGTCGGGCTTTAAAAGGGGAGTGGACTCGATATATTCCCTTTGTTTTGATTTTTCCTTCCAATCCTTGAAGGGGATATAGGTTCTTTCAAGCTCCTGACTCATATTTTATTCTCCTTTTTCTGTTAAATATCAGATTTGTGCTTCGTATATACCTATACTTTCTCTGCCGCGCAGGTTATCCGAAATATTGCGGGCATTGAAATAAAGGCGCAACTTTCCTTTATAAAAGGTAAGGCAGCAGGCGTAAACATACTGAGCCATCCAATTGCTGTTTTTACATTTCTGAGGCTGCAGGAAGGGCTTTACAAATTCAAATTTTTCCCCGTCATCGGATTTAAGCAGCATAATTGCCGAATGGCTTTTTCCGTCCTTTTCAAAAATGCCGTTCTGCAGACCTATGTAGCAGTCACGAAGCTTATAAACCTTAAGGCAGCCTGAGCAGAGGTTAAGATATGGTATATTCTTATCGGGACTTATTATGGGCGCTGTTCTTGAAATATAATTTCTGTTGATTTCAGTGCTTTGAGCAAAGCTTATGTGAGTCGGCTCACTGAAGCCGCAGTCCTTTATAAAGGTCTGACCGCAGGAGTAGTAAAGCCTGTATTTTCCATCCTTTTCAATAAGGAAGGGATTGGATATTGCAGAGCCTCTTTCATCTTTTTCAAAATCTCTTGTGTTTTCTATTACAATGTAAGGCTCAGTCCAGGAAACAAGGTCCTTTGATTCGGTGCAGTATATTTCGCTTTTCCACTTAACACCGATGAGTGAAAGTGCGTTGAGGATAACGGGTCTTGTTCTTTCATAAAAAAGGTAATATGTACCGTCCTTCAGGTTGATGTTCGGACGCATTGCCCTTTTTACAATTTTTTGCTTTTTTGTAAAGCTGATACCGTCAGTGCTTTCATAGTGATACACACCGAAAAATGTATGGCAGAAAAGGTGCCACTTACCGTCGTGAGCGGTGTCGGGTGTAAGAACACTCGGGTCAGCTATAACAAAGCTTTCAAGAGGATTTTTAATAATGGGATTGTTTTCGTAAAGCCTGAAATCAGCTCTCACAAATTCTTCGAAAGAAATATCAATCATATTTGCACCTGCTTTCTTCTGAAAGTATATATCTGTTTATTGCCTCGGCAACTCCGTCTTCATCGTTGGAGGGGAGTATAACCGTGGCCTTTTCTTTAACCGCATCAATAGCATTGCCCATTGCAAAGCGGTGACCGGCAACACCAAACATAGAAAGGTCGTTTTCCTCATCACCTGCGCAGGCAATTTCATCGGGTTTGATACCGAGATGTTCACCGAGGGCAAGAAGAGCAGTACCCTTTGAGCCCTTTGAACTGAAAACCTCAGCATACTGTTCTGAATGGGCTGAGCATATATCCGGATACGGCTTTATTATTTCTTTTATTATGTTATTGTATTTTCCGTTGTGGTAAAAAAACTGAAACTCTTCAACAAGGCTGTTATTCTTTTTGATTGCTTTTGAAAGGTTGTTCACATATTTCAGTACAGTGGCATCTTCTTTTAAAAAGTGCTTTACGCCCATATAAAGGAACGGCCCTTCAACATAATAGTCACGGTCAATATGAGCGGCAACAAGAATGAGGTGCTTTTTGCATTTGTTGAGAATTTCAACAGCTGTTTCAGGGTCAATATAGGATTTGAAAATTTCTTTATCTTCTTTAAGATCCACAACAAGAGCACCGTTTGAAGAAATAACATAACGGTAAAAGCTTTCACCCTGAAGTCTTTTCGGAAGGCAGGTTATGTTTCTGCCCGTTGTGGGTACAACAATAACCCCGCTTTCTGCAGCCATTTTCAGCGCCTCAAAGGTTTTGTCCGTCATTTTTCCTTTTGAATTAAGGCAGGTGCCGTCCATATCAACGGCAAGAAGCTTTATCATTTTAAACACCTCTTTTGCTTTTCAGTTAGCGAATATATTCCGATTTTAACATAAGAATATGAAAAATACAATAATGTAGTGTATCAGGAAGGTTATTTTTTATAAAATTCAAAATATATATTGATAATTTTTGATAAATGGTATAAAATGTAAACACAAAAATACAAAGGAGAGAAAGTTATGAAAAAAATTAAAAAATCTCTTTGCCTTATTCTCACATTTCTTATGATCTTTTCTTCCTGCGTTGTTTTCTCATCTGCAGCGAATGAAAAAGCAGTCTATGTGCCCGATTACGATACTGAGACGCCTGTTATTATCGTTCACGGTATGAGCCAGAATAACACATACCTTTGTGACGAAAACGGCGAATGGGCAAAGGATGCAGACGGCAACTACATTTACGGCTGGCCTCTTCACATTGAAATTTCAGCTCTCTTAAAGGCAGTTCCCGCCCTTCTTAAGTCAATTATTACAAGGCAGGATGCAGGCCTTTCAGATGCACTTTACACTGCAGCGCACGAGGCACTCTATGTTATCGAAAAGGATAACGAGGGTAACTATGTCAACAATGTTGATGTTCCCTGCTACGAGTGTCCTATGAGTGAGCTTCCCGAATCCGTTAAGGAAGAATACTATAACTTCCTTCCCATTCAGGAGCTCGGTGAGCTTATCGGTGAAGACAATGTTTACTATTTCGGCTACGACTCACTGGGAGACGTTGTTTCAACAGCAGACAGACTCTATAACTATATCCACAATGTTGTTCTTCCTCAGACCGGTGCTGAGCAGATTAAAATCTGCCCCATCAGCCTTGGCGGTACCGTTGCAACCTATTATCTCAACGAGCATCCCGAGGATTACAGCCTTATAAAGAAGATGGTATTTGTTGTGCCTGCAATTGACGGCTCAAACATTATCGGCGACCTTCTTACAAACAATCTCAGTGTATATGACGACGAAGAGCTTTATTCAAATATTCTTGTTGCTCTTTTAGGCGAAACACCTCTTGCATACCTTCTTAACATCGTTCTTCGCATTCTTCCCTCTGATGTTCTTAAAAAGGCACTCAACGGTCTTGTAAACGGCGTTGTTGACATTGCCGCTCTCAGAACAACCATTCTTTGGGCTCTTTGCCCCACGGCATATTACGAAGAAGCAAGAGCAATCTGGCTCGAGAATGACGAGCTTTCCGTTATCCGTGAGAAGGCTGACGCATTCCAGGAAGCAAGAGCAAACTTTGAAGATAACCTCTTTGCTCTTAAAGCAGCAGGCGCAGAGCTTTTTGACGTAGCTTGCTACGATGTTAACCTTTTCCCTCTTTGCAAGGATTACAAGACAACTAATGCTGACCGTGTTATCCACGCCGCTTCTCCCGCAATGGGCGCAACCTTTGCAGACCTTGGTACAACCTTAGGCGAAGGTTATGAAGCTGCAGGAACATACTGTGATGACCCCAATCACAACCACCTTTCACCTGACGGAGTAGTTGACGCAACAACAGGTCTTCTTCCCTGCACAACCTGGTACTTCAAGGGTCAGGCTCACGAACAGCTTCCCGCTAACGATGTAGCACTTGAACTTGCAATTCATGTAATGGTTGACGATAACATTAAGGATGTTTACTCAAATCCCGCTTATCCTCAGTTCAATAACGGCAGACTTACAAACACAACTAACCTTTATATCAAGACCTGGGAGGATGCAGATAAGAGCGGAATTTCAGCCGACGATAAAGCAGCCGTTGAAGCCGCAATTGCCGCAGTAAAGACTCTTGACGATGAAACAATTGTTGATGTTGAAGCATGGACAAAGGCTGAAGCCGACCTCGGAAATGCACTTTACAATGCAGGTCTTATTGAAAATCCCAACCCCTCATTCCTTGAAAATGCACTCACAACCTTTGCAAAAGCAGCAAACAAGTGCGTAAACATTGCATTTGAAAAATTCATAAAGGAATAATAAAATCCATATAAAAAAACTTCCGATTCAGAATAACTGAATCGGAAGTTTTTTTATCCTTCGTACATCATATAGTAGTTGTCAATATTCTCTCTTTTCCAGTGGTCGTGCTTTATAACCTTAAAGCCGAGCTTTTCGTAAAACTTCACATTTTCGGGATTCTGTGCTTCAAGTCCTAATTTATAGCCCTTCGCTGTAAGGTCTTCAATACCCTTTTTAATTAGCTTTGTTGCAATGCCCTTGCCCTGATGCTCGGGTGACACAAAAACGGGTGATATGATATAAGTGTTTTCGGGAAAAACCTTAACATCAAGGTGGCCGTAAGCCATAAGAGTTTTTATTGTTTTAGGAAAATAAAGCCACAGAAAGACCCAATTTGGATACATAAGAAAATCAAAAATATCATATTCGTTATGGGCTTTACGCCAAACGCACAAGCCTCTGTTTTCCTCGTCAAAGTAGATTATATCTTCTCTGTTTGAGGTGGCAAGGCGCTCAATCATAAAGTGATAAACAAACCTTTTTCTTAAAGCTTCATTTTTGGTAACATAAGAATGAACGGGGTCATTTACATAAGCTTCAGCCGCCATACGGGCGTAGTATTTAAGCATTTTGTTATTCATTGGCTTCTTCTTCATTTTTCATCCTCTTTCTGCAATTATTTTGGAGAGTATATCCTTATCTGCGGGGCAGAACTCATATTCGGAAATTTCCTTAGGGGTTATCCATCTTATGTCATTGTGCTCAAGCATTTCGGGCACACCGTCAGCGATTTCCGCATTAAAAAGTGTAAGATGTACACTGATGTCGGGGTATTCATGGTCAACCTCCATAAACACATCCCCCACCTTTACGGTGATGTTAAGTTCCTCACGGCATTCTCTTATAAGGGCTTCTTCTTTGCTTTCTCCCTTTTCAACCTTACCGCCTACAAATTCCCACTGCATAGCTCTTGTTTTGTGTGAAGGGCGCTGACAAATCATAAATCTGTCATTTTCCCATATAAGGGCGGCAACAACATGGGTTATATCTCTTTTTAAATCCATAGTAAATCTCCACTTAACAGTTTTTTCTCATTATAGCATTAAAGCGGAATTTTGTAAAGAAACATGGAGTCTGATTGACAGACGATACACAAAAATGCTACAATTATAAAAACTTTTAAACGGAGCTTTATATGAAAAAAGTTAGAATAACCGTAATGCGCAAAGCTGAATACACCGACCTTATGGAAAAATACGAAAACCCCATTGAACACGCCTGTGATATGAAGGAGGGTCAGGTGTTTATTGCTAATGGTTGGCAAAAGCCTGATGGGCTCTGCCAATCAGCCTGGGAAAGTATGTCGCAGTTTGTTCTGGCACTTTCTCACGGCGGCGGAAATTTCTACGACGGCTGGATGAAGAACGAGAAGTCGGCAATGATTTCCTGTAATGACGGCTTCCGCCCCGTGAGCTTTTATCTTGAAGCTTTAGATGAGGAGTATAACAATGATTGATTATCCCAATCCCTTTATCCCTGAAAGGGCAGACCCTTATATAGTGAAAGGTAATGACGGCTTTTATTATTTCACTGCCTCTTATCCCGCATTTTATGATGCCGACCACGGCTATGATCGTATAATTCTCCGCCGCGGTAAAACTGTAGGGGGACTCAGGACGGCTGAGGAAAAGGTGCTTTGGTATGCCCATAAAAATGGTGTTATGTCAAAGCATATATGGGCACCGGAGCTTCACTTTATCGGCGGAAAATGGTATATATTCTTTGCAGCAGGTGACAGTGATAATGTCTGGAATATCCGCCCTTATGTGCTTATGTGTGAAGGTGCAGACCCTTATAACGACTCATGGATTGAAAAGGGTAAAATGCAGGCAAGTGAAGGTGACAGTGTATCCTTTAACAGCTTTTCCCTTGATATGACCTATTTTGAGCATAAGGGTAAACACTATCTCATCTGGGCTGAAATTATAGGTGATTCCTCATTGTTTATGGCTCCTGTTGACCCTTCTGAGCCGTGGAAAATCACAGAAAAGCCTATCCTTCTCACAAAGCCCGAATACGATTGGGAAAAGGTCAATTTCAGAGTTAATGAAGGCGCAAGCGTGCTTAAAACAGAGGATAAGGTTTATGTGTTCTTTTCTGCTTCCGGCACCGGTGCTGAATACTGTATGGGCAGACTCTGTGCTGACCATGACAGCGACCTAATGAAAAAAGAAAGCTGGCAAAAGCTCCCGTCTCCCGTGCTTGAAACTGCAGATCTCACAGGTGAAGCAGGTCCCGGTCATAATAGCTTTGTTTATGACGAAAAGGGCAACCTTCTTCTCATTTACCACGCAAGACCTGAAAGCCACCTTAAGGGTGAATGCGGAACCTATTGCAGTGAATCCCTTTACGACCCTTGCCGACACGCAAGGATAAGAAGGGTAATGTTTAATTCTGAAGGTGAGCCTGAACTCAAATAATTATTGGCAGAACTGTTTTCAGTTCTGCCTTTTGCTTTAATGGCATATCCGTAAACATTTCTGAATATATTTAACCAAAAGCCTTAAAAAGGAAAAGGAGATGTACATAATGAGCTTTGAAATAAAAAAAGAAAAGCTTTGGGTGAAGGAATGTGCTGAAAAAATGAAAACGGAGCAGGGCATTGAAACTCAGATAACTCTGCCCGATTACTGCGGTGAAATAAAAAAGATTCTCAAGTGCGCTCTTGTACCGGGTATTCATTCCGTCAGCAGAACCGGCGAGCGGGTAAGCGCAAGGGGCAACATTCTTCTTCGGGTTCTTTACTGCGCCGAAAACGACAGAATTGATTGCTACGAAAAAAATATTGATCTTGCCGTAAGCGGACAGATGAAGGACATTGCCGATGATACTGTGCTTACGGCAAAGGCAGAGACAAGCTATGTTAACTGCCGTGTTTCAAGCCCTCGGAAAATAACCGTTGAAGGCTCTGTATGTGTTGAGTTCAACGGAGAAAAAATTAACAAAAAGGAATATCCCTTTGCAGTTGAGTCTCCTTATGTTCAGGTGCTCAATCAAGAGATTGAAAATGAAAACACAATCTGCATAGGTGAAAAGACCTTTGATATGGCTGAGACCGTTTCTCTGCCTTCGGAAAAACCGCCTTTAGGCAAGCTTCTCAGCCGTAATGCTTATGTTGTTCTTGACAGCAAAAAGGCTGTTTCGGGTAAGCTTCTTATAAAAGGGGAGTGCGTAACAGAAATTGTTTACTGCCCCCAGGATGAAACCTCAGCATTACAGCGTTTTTCGCACAGTATGCCTTTGAGTCAGATTATTGATATTGACGGCATTGATGACGATATGGAGTGCAATGTCAGGTGTGTACCTTCACTTCTCACGGTGAATTCCAAAAACGGCTCCGACGATTCAGGCAGACTTATTGATATAGTCTTGCGGATTTCGGCTCAGATTTCGGGCACTAAAAAGGGTAAGGCAAAATTTATTAGTGACTGTTATTCCACCGACGGTGAAATTGAAAGCGAATACACGCTTACGGATATTCTGTGTCCTCTTACCTCATTTGAAAAAACAGAAACAGTGAAAAGCGTTATTGATATCGGAGCTCAGGTGAAGGAAATATACGATGTACGCATAAGCGATGTAAAAACACAGATGAAGGGTGAAGGGGACAAGGCGAAGGGCGTATGCAAGGCTGTTGCCTGTATTCTGTATATCGACGAAAAAGACGAACCCTCCTACGCTGAAAAAGAGCTTGAATTTTTAAGTGAGGTTCCCTTAAAGGGCACTTACGAAAGCGTAAAGTGTGACTATGACGCCTTCGTAAAAAAGACGGAGTGGAACTCTTCAGGAAAAGGAAAAGCCGAGCTTTCTTTGGATATTATTGTAAATGTAAAAATATGCAGTGTAAACTCTGTACGGATATTAGCTGATATTAAAAAAGCAGAAGGCGAAAACAAAAATTTCCGTAAGCCTGCCCTTACCATATATTTCTGCGACGATAAGGAAAAGGTGTGGGATATTGCGAAAAAATACCGCACAACCTCAGAAGCTGTACGGGAAGAAAACGGTATTGAAGGCGAAGAAATTAAGGGCGCAAGAATGCTGCTTATTCCCTCGGTATGATGAATAAAAATGGGGCTGATAATCAGTCCCATATCTTTATTTATTAAAATGTTTGTGATAAAATGAAGAAAATGAGGATAAGCTGCAAAAGGATTATCACGGGCAGACCTATCATAAATCTTTTATGCTTTGTCTTGTGGCGGACAAGCCTCATTACTGTATATTCGGAAACACTGCCGCCAAATATGGCGAGAATAAAAAGTGTGGCTTCGGGTATTCTCCACTTGCCTTTTTTTGCCTTGTATTTATCAAGGGCGGTAACAACAGCAGTAACAAAAGAAATGCTGATAAAATAAATCAGCAAAAATAAGATATACGGTTTCACTGTCCCTTTACCATAATTTTCAGGTCTTCCTTTGTCATAAACACAAAGGTGCCCGCATCCTTTTCTTTAAGATAGTTTTTATTAACAGAGAAAACACTTGCACAGTTGGGGCATACGGCAATTGCAATATTCTTATCATCCTTTGAAAGCATACCGATAACTGAATAGTCTGCAACCTCAATAAGGCGTAATGCAACGTTTTTGTTGCATACGGGGCAGTCCACGGGGTCGGTGAAGCCTTTATCCTTTGCGAGGGCTTTATTTATTGTTTTAATAGCCATTGATTCATATCCTCTCTTATCACTGGTGATATATTTATTTTAATTTGTTTTGGCTCTGTTGTCAAGGGCGGAAGGGAGCAAAGATGAAGGAAAAGGTTATAATTCTTGTTCTTATGCTGGTTTTTGTTTTTTCGGGATGCACCCGTAACGGGGGAAATATACCCGATACAACAGAGCCTCAGGATATTACCGAAACTCAGACGCAAGATAACAAGGAACTTTTCAAGGGTGCATGGATATCATATTTTGAGCTTACGCGCAAAGGCAGAAGCGAAAAGGAATACGAAAACTATCTTCGCAGCCTTTTTATAAATATGAATGAAGTGTCTGTTACAGATGTTTTTCTTCATGTAAGGGCCTTTGGTGATGCGGCTTATGCTTCGGCACTTTTTCCGCCTGCATCTTTTATATGTGAGGGAGAAAATGAACTGCCCTTTGATGTGCTTTCAATGGCACTGAGCTTAGGCAAAGAGTACGGAATGGACATCCACGCCTGGATTAATCCCTACCGTGCAATGAGGGGCAACGATACAGGCAGTATACCCGTATGTCAGATGAAAACCTGGATTGAAAATGAAACTCAGGATGTGGTGTCCGTAAACGGAAGATATTATTTCAACCCTTCATCGGATAAAGCGGCAAAGCTTATTGTTGACGGGGTCAGAGAAATTCTTACATCATATCCGGATGTAAAAGGGATACATATTGATGATTATTTTTATCCCGAAAATTGCGGTAACTTTGACTCCGAGGATTATGAAAAGTATCTTTCAGGTGGCGGAAAGCTTTCTCTTTACGATTACCGAAGGGAAAATGTAAACAACCTTGTAAGCACTCTTTATTCTGCCGTAAAATCCTTCGGTGAAGATAAAATATTCTCTGTCAGCCCCTCTGCCGATATTGATAAGTGCTATGGCACCCTTTATGCCGATGTGAAATTGTGGGCAGGGAATGACGGTTATTGCGACCTGATAATGCCTCAGGTTTATTTCGGTTTCCACAATGAAAGTATGCCCTTTATAAAAACTGTTGACCTATGGTATGAGATTACCAAAAACAGCAGTGAAAGGCTTGTTATCGGCCTTGCTCTTTATAAGTGCGGAGAAACGGATAAATATGCCGGTAAGGGTATAAACGAATGGACTCAGAACAGCGATATAATAAAAAGGCAGGTCGAATATATAAAAGAGCAAAATATTTACGGTTTTTCCCTTTACAGCAGTTCATTTATTAATTTTTCTGAAAGTTTTTTATCAAAAGAAGCAAATAATCTCAAAAGTGTGTTATAATCACTGTGTATAATTTAAGCTGACAGCTTATAAGGAAGGTCAATTTTAAAGAAAATGAAAAAAATAAGACGGATAATTATAATAATCTCCCTTCTGATAATTCTTTCCCTTTGTGTGCTTGTGGGCGTTTATTACTTTAGAGAAGCCCGGGAGACAGGGGGAGAACTTTCTGATGGGGTCGAAGATATAGTAAGATACATTCTGCCCGAGGATGTGATTGAGGCTCAGCCGGGGGAGACTGTTACCATTACGGTGGTTGCAAGGTGCGAAGCGGAAATCACCGTTAAAACAGGTACAAAAAAGTTCGTTGCGGAAAAAGAAAAGGATGCCGAGGGCTATACCGCCTTCAGAGCCTTTATTCAGATGCCCAAAAGTGCAGTTGAAATCGACTCCCTCGGATCAGTTTCGGTTATTGCGGCTTATGAGGGCAAAGCAATTCAGCTTCAAGGACCGAAAATAGTTTCGGGTGCAGAAATGACAACGGATACGCCCGTTACTACTGCACCGAACGAAAAAACTACTCAAAAAGACTTCGGGAATTATATCCCCGAAGTGACCCGCGATATTTATTCAACGGTGCATAACATAACAACAACCACCGTTTACACCCCGTCAACCACCTATCAGTACACTCCCTATACGGGCAATCAGATGTGTGTTATAACTGATGCTTATGCTGACACAAGAGATATGTCAACGGATAACCTTGTGCCCTACTATGCACCCCTTGTTACAGGCACAATGGATTATGTAACGGGCGAAAGCAGCGGATATAATGTTGACGAGCAGGAGACGGATTATTACTATCATCTGCAGTCCGGAAAAAAGGTCAAGCGTGAATCCGTAAAGCTCATTCCCAAAACTGATATGGGTAATAATAGTATCAGCGTGCTGTCTTGCACTGTCAGCGGCGGTGAACTGAAAATAACACTTTCCACCAAATGGAAGGTACCCTATGACCTCAGCTATTCACCTCAGAATTACTATAATGCATATAAGAAAAATTATAATGTAACATCCTTTACGGCTTCCTCTGTTGAGCTATCCTTCCATTATACCGATTCTGCCACGGGTACCGTTGACACAAGCGGCAGTGATGTGGTATCCTCAGCTTATTGGAAGGTTGATCAGGCGAATAAAACTGCAAAGCTCATAATGAACCTTACAAAGCAGGGCGGATATTACGGCAGCAGCTTTGAATATGATTCATCGGGCAATATGGTTATAACAATTAACCGCAAGCCGCCTAATGTCAGCGGCGCTGTTGTAATGCTCGACCCGGGTCACGGCGGAAAAGACCCCGGTGCAGTGGGTCTGGGAGGTCAGATAAGAGAATGTGATGTCAATTATGCCGTAGCCTATGCGGCAATGGAAGAGCTGCAGAAAAATGGGGTTACGGTATATTTCACCCGCTCGGGAGACCAGAGGCTTTCCCTTGAAGAAAGAAAAGCCATTATGCGCTCCGTTAAGCCTGACCTTTTCGTCAGTGTACACTCTAACGGCTCGGAATTCCCTGAAAGAAAGGGTACTTCAACCTATTATTTTAAGCCCTTCTCATTCAGCCTTGCAAACAATATTTATAACGAGCTTCTGTCCGTACACAGAAATCATTTCTATTACGGCAGGCAGGAGCTTTATAACGAGCTCGCCGATAATGTGCAGTATTATCCCTTCAGTGTAACAAGGGTTGAAGACTGCCCCTCAGTGCTTATAGAGGTTGGCTATATGACCAATGACGAGGAATGCTATAAGCTCATTGACCCGTCAAATCAGAAGCTTTTGGGTAAAGCCGTTGCAAACGGTATCATCAGAACATTGTCAGAAGCCTCATAACAAGCAATGCAATTGTTCCCGAAAGCCCTGTAAGAGCCGAAAAGGAAAGGGTATAGGGATTAGCACCGAGGCTCACCCCGGTAAAGGGAGTAATAATGTTAACAAAGAAAAGGCCTCCGATTCCCGAAACGGCAGAAAGAAAGAGACAGCGGAAAAAGTGACCGCTTTTCATCATCTTTCTTAAAATTATAAAAGCAGAAGGAATCAATAGTGCAAGAATGAAAATTTCACTTGAGTTCAAATTTAACACCTCACTTATTAAACAATATTCCGTAATGACGCAAATAAGAATATAGGAGAGAAAAATAATGAAAATTCTTAAACTTACCCCCGCAATAAAAGACTACATTTGGGGCGGCACAAGACTTTCAAAGGAATTTGATATGGTAAGCTTTACCGATAAGCAGGCTGAGGCCTGGGTGCTTTCCTGCCACAGTGCAGGGGAGAGCATAATAGAAAACGGTGAATTCCAGGGCAGAAGTCTTTCTGATGTGCTGAAAAATGAAGGCAAGGGCTATCTAGGAACAAACTGTGAAAAATTTGAAGATTTTCCCATTCTCATAAAGCTTATTGATGCCAAGGATAACCTTTCCGTTCAGGTGCATCCCGACGACGAATATGCAATGCGTGTTGAAGGTGAATACGGTAAAACGGAAGCCTGGTACATTGTTGACTGCGATGACGATGCCGAAATTATTTACGGCTTTAAAAAGGATATCACAAAGGAAGAATTCAGAAAGAGCATTGAAAATAACACTCTTCTCGATTATGTTAACCGTGTCAAGGTCAAAAAGGGTGATATATACTTTATTGAAGCGGGCACTCTTCACGCTATCTGCAAGGGCATACTTCTTGCAGAGGTACAGCAGAATTCCAACACAACCTACCGTGTTTACGATTACGGCAGGCTCCAGAACGGAAAGCCCCGTGAGCTTCATATTGATAAGGCAGTGGATGTAACCTCCACAAAGGCTCTTGATTGCTCAGGTGCGCCTATGGGTAAAAAAATCAATAAGGACGGTTACTGCGAAACCCTTCTTACAAAATGCGACCTTTTCACCGTGAAGCGTCTTGATATAACGGAAAGGGCAGTTATCACCGCTGACGAAACATCCTTTGTTTCTCTGGTTTGCCTTGACGGCAACGGCGTTGTTATGCACGGCGACTCCTGTGTAACCCTTTACAAGGGTGAAAGCCTTTTTGTACCGGCAAATTTTGGTGAGTTTGAAATTTTAGGCGACCTTACGGTTATTGAATCCAGGGTGTGATTTCCCTATTGACAAAGCTCAAACTCAGTGCTATTATAATGTTATAATATATCTTCAGGGCGAGGTGCAATTCCTCACCGGTGGTACAGCCCACGAGCCTTTAGAGGTTGATTCGGTTAAATTCCGAAGCCGACGGTTACAGTCCGGATGAAAGAAGAAAAATACATTTTAGTATTTTTGCCCGTGAAGTCTTTTCACGGGCTTTTCTTTTTCCCTGAGTTTTATAACAAAAGGAGATTGATTTTTTATGAAGAAGCAAAACGTTCACAACCTGACCGTTACGGCAATAATGGGTACCATAGGCTTTATACTTATGATGCTTGAGTTTCCTCTTTCTTTTATTATTCCGTCTTTTATAAAGTTTGATTTTTCTGAATTGCCCGCACTTATAACGGCATTTTCAATAGGTCCCTTCTGGGGTGTTGCGGTCTGCCTTATCAAAAATCTTCTGCACCTTTTTGTGGGCAGTACTGCCGGTGTGGGCGAGCTTTCAAACTTTGTTCTCGGTGCCGTTTTTGTCTTTGTCGCAGGGTTTATTTATAAACACAAAAAAACAAGGGGCGGTGCCCTTATCGGTACTCTTGCCGGCGCATTTTCAATGGCGTTTATAAGTGTGCTTACAAACTATTTCTTTGTCTATCCCATATATGCAAAAATGCTTATCCCTATGGAAGCCATAATCGGTATGTATCAGGCACTTCTGCCTTCTGTTGACGGTTTGTTTGAAGCGTTGCTTATTTTTAATTTCCCCTTTAATCTTGTTAAGGGTCTTATTGATGCTGCAATTTGTTTTCTTATATATAAAAAGCTTTCTCCCGTATTGAAACTTAGTAAAAAATAACAGTTGACAAAATCAGATAATCGTAGTAAAATACTACGCGTCAAGTAAATACTTTCCTTATTAAGAGTAGCGGAGGGGACAGGCCCTGAGAAGCTCGGCAACCTGCATTTGCAAGGTGCTAAATCCTGCGGTTTGACCGGAAGATGAGGTTAACTTCAAGCGGTCAGACTATGACCGCTTTTTTTTATGCAAAGTACAGAAATAAAAATAAAGGAGCAATAAAATGGCAAGACATCTTTTCACTTCAGAATCAGTAACAGAAGGACATCCCGATAAAATCTGCGACCAGATTTCCGACGCAGTTCTGGATGATATTTATACACACGACCCTCAGGCAAGAGTAGCCTGTGAAACAACAGTTACAACTGGTCAGGTTCTCGTTATGGGCGAAATCAGCTCAACCTATAAGCCCGATGTTGCAAAAATTGCAAGAAAGGTAATCAACGAAATCGGTTACGATGACGGCTCAAAGGGCTTTGACGGTAACACCTGTGCAGTGCTTGTGGCTCTTGACGAGCAGTCACCCGATATCGCAATGGGTGTTGATAAGTCACTTGAGCTCAAAGGCGGTGAAGAGGATGCTTACAACCTTCACGGTGCAGGTGACCAGGGTATGATGTTCGGCTTTGCGTGTGATGAAACAGAAGAGCTTATGCCCCTACCCATCTCCCTTGCACATAAGCTTGCAAAGCAGCTTACAAAGGTAAGAAAGGACGGCACACTCGATTATCTTCGTGCTGACGGCAAAAGCCAGGTTACCGTTGAATATGACGAAAACGGCAAGCCCGAAAGCGTAACTGCAGTTGTTGTTTCTTCTCAGCACAGTGCTGATGTTGAGCTTTCAAAAATCCGTGAGGATATCACAGAGCTTGTTATAAAGCCCATCATCCCCGCAGAGCTTATGACAGAAAACACAAAGATTTATGTTAACCCCACAGGCCGTTTTGTAACAGGCGGACCTCAGGGTGACAGCGGTCTTACCGGCAGAAAAATTATTGTTGATACCTACGGCGGTTATTCCCGTCACGGTGGCGGAGCCTTCTCAGGTAAGGACCCCACAAAGGTAGACAGAAGTGCCGCTTACGCCGCAAGATATGTTGCAAAGAATATTGTTGCCGCAGGTCTTGCATCTAAGTGTGAGGTGCAGCTTGCATATGCAATCGGCGTTGCAAAGCCCGTTTCCGTTATGGTGGATACCTTCGGCACAGGTAAGCTTTCCGACAATAAGATTTCCGAAATCGTAAACGAGGTATTTGACCTTCGTCCCGCCGCAATTATTGATACACTGAAGCTCCGTGCACCCATTTACCGTCAGCTTGCTTCTTACGGTCATGTGGGTAGAGAAGACCTTGATGTTCAGTGGGAAAAAACAGACAAGGCAGAAGAAATCAAAGCCCTTGCTAATATCTAAAGGATTACAACACCGTATAAGGCTGAAAGGTCTTATACGGTGTATTTTTTGTCACCCTAAAAGCAAAAAGGAATATGATATTAATGATAGCCTAAGGGTGACAGATATAATCCCCGGGGCTGTTAATAACACAAAAGGGGAGATACCATTGAATAATAATTATCGTGGTTATCCGCAACAAAACAGAATGAGGCAAAGAGAAAGCTGTGGCGATAACTGCCTTTCCTGCTGTAATTTCAGCGACAGAGAAATCACTTCTTTCCCCGAATGCTACGGTATGGCAATGGCGTATGTACCGTTTCAGCAGTGGGGAGAGGTTTATTCCTGCGAAAAGGCCCTTATGAGAGGTACACTGTTCCCTTGCCTTGACCTGCCCTTTACAATGGGGTGTTGCAAATGATAAACACAAACAATCTCAGGCATAAACTTATGGCGGTTAAGTTCGCAATTTGGGATTTGCACCTTTATTGCGATACTCACCCGGAGGACTACGAAGCAAAAAAACTTATGAGAGAATACAAGGAAAAATATTTTGAGCTTTTACCTGAATACGAATGCAAGTACGGGGCACTGGTATCCAAAGATGATGAAAACTGCACCTGGACAGCAGTACCCTTTCCTTGGGCACAGGAGTGTGATTGCTGATGTTCCAATATGAAAAAATTCTGCAGTATCCGATAAATATTAAAAATCCCAATCCGAAATACGCTCAGATTATAATTTCTCAGTACGGTGGTCCTGACGGTGAATTGGGTGCTTCGCTGCGTTATCTCAGTCAGCGCTTTGCAATGCCGGATCCGAAACTTCAAGGCTTGCTTACGGACATAGGTACGGAAGAGCTCGGACACCTCGAGATGATAGGCACTCTCGTTTATCAGCTTACAAAAAATCTTTCCTGCGATGAAATCAGAAAGGGCGGTTTTGACGCCTACTTCGTTGACCATACAACGGGTGTTTATCCCTCAAGTGCGGCAGGCGTACCCTTCACGGCGGCTTATATTCAATCCAAGGGCGATATCATAACCGACCTTCACGAGGATATGGCGGCAGAGCAGAAGGCAAGAACAACCTATGATAACATTCTTCGCCTTGTTGATGACCCTGATGTGTGTGATGTAATCAAATTTCTTCGTGAAAGGGAAATTGTTCACTATCAGCGCTTCGGTGAAGGTCTCAGGCTCGCAACGGATAAGCTGAATGAAAAGAACTTCTATGCATTCAATCCTTCGTTTGATAAGTGCGTGAAATAAATTGAACTCACACGGTCATCGGTCAGAGCAGAACAGTTGTTTCTGGCCGATGGCTATTTTTTAAAAAGCTGTAATATATTTTAAAAGTGTTCATTTAATGTTATTGATTATGATGTATATTGATGTTATAATACAAAAAACTACTGTTTTTTTGTCATAAACCGGTTGTAAGGAGGTTTAAAAATGCCTGAATATAAATATGTGTTTTCTGTTATTATCCCGGTATATAATGTTGAAGCATATCTTGAGGAGACTCTTGAATCTGTAATTAATCAGGATATCGGTTTCAAAGAAAACATACAGATTGTTCTTGTCAATGACGGCTCTCCTGATAATAGCGGAAAAATCTGTGAACGCTACCGTGATATGTATCCCGAAAATATCAGATATGTTGTCAAGGAAAACGGCGGAGTCAGCAGTGCCCGTAATATGGGTCTTGAATACGCTGAAGGTGAATATATCAACTTTCTTGATTCCGATGACAAATGGGATTTAACTGCTTTCCGTAAGGTTTACGGCTTTTTCGCAGAGCATAAGCAGGAGATTGACCTTGTAAGTTTACGAATTAAGCAGTTTGATGCAAAAGACAAATGGCACATTCTCGATTATAAGTTCACTGACGGAACCCGTGTTGCTGACCTTACGGATAAAAAAGAATACCACTCCATCCAGCTTCATGTTTCGTCTGCGTTTATTAAAAGAGAAGCTATCGGTGATTTAAGATTTAATGAAAAAGTAAAATTTGGCGAAGACTCACTTTTTGCAAATGCCATTATTCTCAAAAAATTAAAATGCGGTATAGTTGAAGACTGTTTCTATTATTACAGAAAAAGAGCAGATAGGTCTTCGGCAACCCAGATGCAGAAATTCAATATTGAATATTATACGGTTTCTCCCGAATTATATTATAAGGGAATTATTGAATTGTCGCAAAAGCAATACGGCTGTGTTGTTCCTTACATACAAAGTGTACTTGCTTATGATATAGGTTGGCGAGTGAGAAACAAACTGCCCGAAGAGTTTTCAAAGGATAAAGAATTATATGACAATTATTACGCTTTTTTAAAGGAATGCTTAAGCTATGTGGAGGATAATATTTTCCTTACAAGCAAGGCACATAAAAGAATAAGCGTTAAAGAAGCATTGTATAAAATCAATCACGACGGGGAAGAGCTCAAAGACAAAACATTTTTTGATGTTAAGAAAAAAGCAATATATTTTGATAATATTAAAATATATAACTTTAAAAAGTCCAATAAAGCCTGCTATATTAATATATGTGAAATCAGTAACCATACAGTAACCGTAGAAGGCTTGATTTCAAAATGGGTAATGAGCAGTTGTCCCCAAAATGAACTTGAATTTATACTCAGAGTAGGAAAAAAGAAATTTAAGGTTGACCTTAAGGAATACCCCTTTGCTTTTGATTCCAACTTTTTTGGCAATAATATCAGATACTACCGGTTTAAAAAGAAAGTTAATATAACAAATCTGCTTAATGAAGACGGCATTGTAAATATCAGACCTTCCATAAGAGTTGACGGAAAATTATGCAATATTTCCGTAAAATACGGAAAGTTTGTTGCAAATAACAGCGTTTTTGAACCGTGTTATAAAATCTTCGGTTCTTACATTATGATATGCTCATCAAAGGGTGTGGAAATCAGAAAATCAGATAACATCCGTAAAGAGCATATTGAGCTTGAAAAGCAGGCTCAGAAATGGCTTAGGAAAAACGGATTCAAAGAAATTGCGGATTTAAGATTGAAGAGTATTCTTCAAAGTAAGACCGTTTTCAGAGGGAAGCAATTATGGCTTATCTCTGACAGAACCGACAAGGCCGGTGATAACGGCGAGGCATTCTTCAGATATTTGTGCTCAAAGCCTGATTTATGTAAAAATATCATGCCTGTTTTTGTAACCGGAAAACAGTGTAAAGCCGCAGCTGAGTTAACAAAAATCGGTAAGGTTATATACTTTGAGGATGAAGAAAAGTATAAAAGATACTTTTTGTGTGCAGATAGAATTGTATGTTCATCCGGTGGTGAGTTCGCTACAAATCCTTTAAATAAGCAAGAGCGAATATATCTGACTGATCTTATAAAATCAAAGCTCGTTTTCCTCTCTCACGGTATCCTGAATAACGATTTATCCGGCTGGTTACATAAATATAACAAGAACATAAGTTTGTTTATTGCAGCTTCTCAAGGGGAACGTGATTCTCTTACGAACGGAAAATATATGTGTGAAGGAAAAAATGTGGCTGTAACCGGGCTGGCAAGATACGATTTGCTGCAGAATAACACAGAAAAAAAGATTGCAATTCTTCCTACGTGGAGAAGGGCTATTAAAGAAAGCTATGATACAAAAACTCAAAGTGTATATTACGAAGGCTTTAAAGAAACTGAGTTTTTTAAGTTTTACAACAGTCTCATTAATGATGAGCGTTTATTGGAAACCATGAGAAAAAGAGGCTATAAGGGTTTATTTGGTTTACATCCCATTCATTCAAAACAGAGTGTTGACTTTGAGGGTAATGATGTATTTCAGATAAATCATGGTTTTCTTGATTACAAAAATGTATTTTCAACATCGGCATTAATGGTTACAGACTATTCTTCTGTGTTCTTCGATTTTGCATATCTTAGGAAACCTGTTATTTATGCTCAGTTTGATAAAGAAAAATTCTATGAAGGTCAGATTTTTGATGAAGGATATTTTGATCCTGATACAGACGGCTTCGGACCTGTCTGCCGTGACCTTGACTCAACTGTAGATGCTATCATAGCCTCTCTGGAGCGTGACTGTGAAAACGAGCAGAAATATCTGGAAAGGATAGACAGCTTCTTTGCTTTCAATGACAAGAATAACTGCGAAAGAATCTATAGGGCAATACTTAAAATTTAACAAAAAACATTTTAAAAGTGCGGCACTTCATATGAGGTGCCGCTTTATCTGCAGTTTATTTATAGTTTATTTAATGCTGTTAACAACATATTTACAAAAATCCGTAAAATAATTAACAAAAATTATTTACATATTGTTATAATTGAAAAAGCAACATATTTAATTTTTTTGTCTGATATGTTGAATTGAATACCAAAAAGGAGAAAACTTATGATACCGGCACCAAACAATCTTAACTGTGTAGAATACCTTGAATACTGCACAAGTCGTTTTGACGATGTTTATATGATGCAGCATTTCGGCATCAAGTATCTTCGTTCTGAAATTCTCAGCGACATCAACAGACTCGCTGCATATTTCCAGAAGGGACTTGGCCTTAAAAAAGGTGATGTCTACACCATTTTTATGCCCACCACAATGCAGAGCATTATCGCTTTTTATGCTCTTAATAAAATCGGCGTAATAACCTCTTTCGTGCATCCTCTTATGGGTACAGATTATCTTAAGGAGCAGCTTGAGCTTGTACACTCAAAGGGTGTTATGGTGCTTGATATTCTTCTTGCTAAGGGTAAGACTCATATCGATGCAATCAATGAGCTCGGAATTCCCTGCCTTGTATGTTCATCATCTGACTATTCGGACGGCTTTAAGGAGATAGGCTGTAAGTTCGGTGAGAGCATTGTTAAAAAGCTTCTTGTAAGCAAGTTTAATAATTATACCTGTTTTAAGGATGCAATTAAAATGCACAGCAACCCTGAGGTTGTTTCAAATAATGCAGATGATGTTGCTGTTTATCTCAACGGCGGCGGTACAACAGGCAAGAGCAAGACCATCAAGCTTACTTCAAGAGCTATTAACGAGCTTTCCTGGAGAGTTTCCGATATCGACGAAATCCACGATCCCGGTAACGAATGTGAAGTTATCGTTCTTCCTCTTTTCCATTGCTTCGGCCTTTGTGTTGCCGTCCATATGGCAATGTGCAACAGCGCATGTATCATCCCTATGATGCAGTTTGATGAAAAAATCTTTACCCGCCTTATGAGAAAGAACAATGTTGTAGGCTTCGGCGGTATTCCTCTTATGTTCCAGAAGCTTATGAAGGATAAGCACTTTGACGGTCCTCACCTTAAGAACGTACGTCTTATGTTCTGCGGCGGTGACGATATTTCCGACGGCTTTATTGATGAATATAACTCATACTTTGAAAAATGGGGTGCAAGCGGCAGACTTCGTCAGGGCTACGGCCTTACAGAAATCGGTTCGGTTTGCACAACAAACACAAATGCCGATTTCAGACGCGGCTCAATCGGTAAGGCTATCCGTGGCGTAACAGTTCAGATCTGGGACGACGACCACAAGCAGGTTCCCAACGGAACGGTTGGTGAATTTGTAATTTCAGGTCCCACAATTATGCAGGGCTACTATATGGAAGGCGAAGCAGAGGACTACGGTCTTTATACCGACGAAAACGGTGAAAAGTGGGTTCTTTCCGGTGACCTCGGTTACCAGGATGATGACGGATTCTTCTATTTCTCAGGCAGAAAGAAGAGACTTATCATTATTGCAGGCTACAATGTATATCCCACAGATATTGAAAGAGTTGTGGGCGAATTCCCCGAAATCAATGAATGCTGTGCAGTTCAGGGCTGGGACAACGGCAGATCAATGGTTCGTCTTTATGCTTCACTTCACGATAAGAATGTTGATACAGAAGCACTTAAGGTTAAAATCAGCGAAACCCTTGAAAATGAATTCTCAAAATTCTATGTACCCAGAGATTTCGTGTTTATGGATGAGCTTCCTCAGACACCGCTTATGAAGATTGACTTTATGAAGCTTACTGAGGCTGATCCTGAAAAGGCAAGAGCTGAGGGTAAAATTTCATAAAATTGTTACATATAGCCTGAGTTTGTGCATTTACAAACTCAGGCTACTGTGATATAATTATACTGTTATGATAAAATTCCGGAAACGGAAGAAAAAGGAGATAAATCCAGATGATTACCATTAATTCACTGATGTGTAAGGGCTGCGGATACTGTATTAAGTTCTGCCCTAAGCACATTCTCGAAATGGGTAAGGAAAGATCTGAAAAGGGTCATTTCTATCCCGTACAGACAGATGCAAGTGCATGCAACGGCTGTGCAATATGTGCGCTTATGTGTCCCGAAGCAGCAATTGAAGTTGCCGCTAAAAAGGCTTAAGAAAGGGGATAATGCATAATGGAAAAAAGATTTATGAAGGGCTGTGAAGCTATTGCTGAAGCCGCAGTCCGTGGCGGATGCCGTTTCTTTGCCGGTTATCCCATCACCCCGCAGAATGAAATTCCCGAATATCTTTCATGGAGACTTCCCGAGGTAGGGGGTGCTTTTGTTCAGGGTGAAAGTGAAGTTGCATCAATCAATATGGTATACGGTGCCGCTGCAACGGGCACAAGAGCTATGACAAGCTCCTCAGGCCCGGGTATCAGCCTTAAGGCTGAGGGTATCTCATACCTCGCATCAGCTCAGCTTCCTGCTGTTATTGTTAATATTTCAAGAGGCGGCCCCGGTCTTGGCTCAATTCAGCCTGCTCAGTCAGACTACCTTCAGGCTACAAAGGCTCTCGGTCACGGCGGTTTCCGCACAATGGTTTTTGCTCCCGCAACACTTCAGGAGGCAGTTGACCTTACATACAACGCCTGGGAATATGCTGAAAGAGACAGAAACCCCGTTCTTATTCTTATGGACGGTTGCCTCGGCGCAATTATGGAAGAGGTTGTTCTTCCCGAGCCCAAGGAACTGAACTATCAGAATACTGAGGATTGGGATCTTTCAAAGAGAAACGGCAGAACCGATTCTCATATGATTACACCCATCCTTCCCGAAATGGCTCTTGAAATGCTCAATAAATTCAAGGGTATGAGCTACAAGATGTGGGAAATGACCGATGTTAAGGTTGAAGAATATATGGTTGAGGATGCTGAGTATGTTGTTGTAGCTTATGGTATTGCAGCAAGAGTTGCAAAGGAAGCCATCAACACCCTTCGTGAAGAGGGCTATAAGGTTGGTATGATCCGTCCCATCACTCTTTACCCCTTCCCCAAGGCAAGCCTTGATAACCTTGACTACGGCAAGGTTAAGGGAATTATTGATATTGAAATGACAATTCCCGCACAGATGAGAGACGATATCGAGCTTCAGGTCAAGGGTCGCTGCCCCGTACATGAATACGGTAGATCCGGCGGTATACTCCTTGATGACGAAGGCGTTTATAACGCAATTGCAGAAATTGTGAAGGGAGGAGAATAATCATGGCTGAATACAAAAGACCTTCATCACTTATGCCTATGACAACAGGCTATTGCCCCGGCTGTATGCACGCCCTTGCAACAAGACTTGTTGCTGATGTAATTGACGAGCTCGGTCAGAAGGACAATGCTATCAATGTTGTATCCGTTGGTTGTTCTGCTCTTAACCTTTATTCCTGGGCAGGAGACGTTATCGGCTCAGCTCACGGACGTGCTCCCGCAGTTGCAACGGGTATCAAAAGAAGTATGCCCGACAGACTTGTTTTCACCTATCAGGGTGACGGTGACCTTGCCGCAATCGGTCTTGCAGAAATTATGTCTGCCGCAAACAGAGGTGAAAACTTCACCGTTGTTTTTGCAAACAACCAGACCTACGGTATGACCGGCGGTCAGATGGCTCCCACAACCCTTATCGGACAGAGAACAACCACAACCCGTTTCGGCCGTGATGCAGAAACAACAGGTTATCCTCTTCAGATGTGTGAGCTTATTTCCGTTTTAAAGGCTCCCGTTTTTGTTGCAAGATATGCTCTTAACTCCCCAAAGGGTGTTATGGACGCTAAAAAAGGTATTAAGAAGGCATTTCAGATGCAGCTTGAAGGCAAAGGCTTTACCTTCATTGAGCTTCTTACAAACTGCCCCACAAACTGGGGTATGAGCCCTCTTGATACTCTCGAATATATGAACACAAACACTATTCCTTACTTCAAGCCGGGTATTTATAAAGATGAGGAGGCTGACGCATAATGAAAAAATCATTTGTATTTTCAGGCTCAGGCGGTCAGGGTATTATGTCAGCAGGTATGATGATGGCCCACGCCGCAATTGATATGGAAAAGCACGCAACCTTCCTTCCCGAATACGGACCCGAACAGCGTGGCGGCAGTGCAAAATGTACTGTTATAATCAGTGACGGTGAAATCGTTTCGCCCCTTACCAAAAAGTGTGATAACCTTGTTGCAATGAACGAGCAGGCTTATAACAAGTTCAAGGACGATATTAAGGAAGGCGGAATTCTTGTTGTGAATTCAAGCCGTATCACCTCTGAAATCAACAGGGATGATGTTAAGGTTATTGCTGTTCCCGTTGATGATATCGCTCTTGAGGTTGGTAACATCAAGGTTGCAAACATTGTTATCATCGGTGCACTTATCGGTGCAACGGAAATCGTAAGTAAGGATATCTTTGTGGCTTCCCTTGAAGAAAAATTCAAGGAAAAGAAGCCGGAAATCCTTGAAATGAATATGAAAGCACTTGAAAAAGGTATTGCTTTCGGTCAGCAGGTTAAATAAAAGCAGTCAGTAGTGAGTAGTCAGTAGTCAGGGCACCTCCGGTGCAGGACTACTGTTGCCGCATACATAAATTAAAAAGGAGATAAAATTATGTCTAAGTATTCTTTCGACACAAAATTCAGCGTACTTATGAAGGATCCTCAGGTTATGGAGATTGTTAACGACCTCTGCCCTGAAATCATGAACCACCCCATGAAGAACCTTGCTCTTACAATGGGCTTCACACCTAATATGGGTATGGTTGTTCTTTCCAAGATTTACTCAAAGGAAAAGATTGAAGAGTTCAGACAGAGACTCGAAGCTATTGAATAAAAAATATAATCCGTCGCTTTTGCGACGGATTTATTTTTATTAGGGGTCAGGGAATAGGGGTCAGTAGATTTCTTGACAAGCTGTTTATATTTTGTTATATTTAATTGAATGATAAAGAAAAAGGATGATATATATGAGTTCAACTGTTTATGAAGAACTGCAAGGCAAGGAATTTTATATCAAGCAATTAGTGTTAGAATGCGAAAACAATGAAATGACATTGACTATGAAAGTTGAGTTTGATAACAAGAATCTGCAACTTAATTTTAGTAATGTTTCGGATTTTAACTTAAAAAATATTTCTTTTCCATCTCAAATATCCGGTTTTGAAGTTATAGATTATAAGTCAAATGGTTGGGAATCTGCTCAAAGATTCAAAATCAACGATTTTGAAGACGGACGCATAAGTTTCTATTGTGCGGAAATATCATTGAATGATTAAATGTTATGCATTTATAATAATACAAAATCTCCTGCTGACATAAAAATCGGCAGGAGATTGATTTTTTATGGTTATTGTTATTTGCCGAAGTGCTTAAACAATACAGGCATCCAAAGACCTGCCTGAACGGTTCTGTGGTCAAAGCCGCTCTGCTTAGGCTGTTTTGTCTCGTGCCAGTCAGTAAAGCAGTTTCTGTCCTTGGTATCCCTGAGATAAGAGCAGATGCATTTTGCAAATGCGGCAACATTTTCCTTGCTTTCATCAAGACAAGCTGCCCAGAGCTCCCAGTCAGTTTTTGTAAAGTCACGGCGGTAGTCAAGGGGAACGCCGTAAGCATTGAGCTCCTGACGGTATTTCTCGGTTTCTGCCTTGTAAATCTCCTTGTCGAAGAGATTGAAGTCATAAAGAATATCCCATACAAGGTTATATTTAAGGCTCCAGGTATCCTTTTTGTCAACGCTGAAGGGGAGATGGCCCTTGTCGGTTATGCAGGCGTTTGTAAGCTCGTCTGCATACTTCTTTGCAGTTTCCATAAAGTCACCCTTAAGACCGAGCTCCTCTGAGATTTTTGCGAAGCAGGCAAGACCCATAACGGCTTTAATTGCAAGGTTAACATTCTTTTTGCTGTGGCCTGCAAAGTCGTCGGTGCAAAGCTGAGTATCAAGGATAACGCCCTTCTTTTTAAGGTAGTTTGCCCAAATGCCGAGGGTATAGTAGTTATCTGAAAGGAACTGCTTGTCTCCGGTTATTTTGTAGTAAGAATAGGTAAGAAGAAGCATATTTCCGCATTCTTCAACGGGCATCTGGAACTGAGGTATATACATTTTCATGCTCTTTGCTTTGTAAATGCGCTTGTATGTATAAGAGTGGGGGAGAAGGTGAGCCTGAGGAATGAGGGAATAAACCTGACCGCAGGCAAGGGGGTAGCGGCCGATATCGTGGGGGGCAAACTCCTCTTTCCATAAGGGCATATTTGCAAATTCAAAAATACCAACAAGCATTGCCTTTACAAGCTCAGGTGTGTAAAGCAGGAACATAGGTGCAGCGGGATAGGAAACATCAACCGTGTTAATACAGCCGTTTGAATGGCATTCCTTGGACATATAAAGAAGCTGTCCCTTGCCGTTTCTGACGAGCTTGTGAGCTGCAAGCACCTGCCTTGCGGCGGCAGAAAGAATAGACTGATAATCCTTGCCGAACTGCTTGGCATCATCAAGAATCATCTTTTCCTGAGCCTTGAGACGGGACGAAAGTTCGTCTTCGTTTAAAAGGCAGTATTTCATAGCCTTGCCGATGGAATCAAACTTTTCAGTCCATAAGCCCTTGAGCTTTTCTCCGAAATAGTTGATGGAATAAACATCGTCATAGCCTATAACTGATGTGAACTCTGCTTTCTTTACGTTCTTGGTTTCACTTTTTACGCTTATGCCGTTTTTATCGGTGGAAACTTCACCACCCATAAGGCAAACATAGCCCCAATCAGCACGGAAGGTATCGCCCGAGGTGTGAAGGGGATCCTGCTTTGTAAGACCCATAACCGCAAATTTTGTGCCGTTACAGTTATCAGTATATTTTGAGATTTTTCTGTAGTCTCTGCTGCCGCAAAGCTCGTTATCCGCAACATAGGATACGGAGACCTGGTGCTTTTCACCGTCAAGTGAGGTGACGGTTGCATTAAAGTAAGCAACGGGAGTGCTCAAAAGGCAGAAGTCGTCAAAAAGGAAGGGTGACCAGGTTTTAAAGCTGAGGCGTACCTTTTCATTTTCAAATATATATTCGCTGAAATAGGGGGTGATTTTGCAATCTGTCTGCTGAATTGCATCATAATCACTCTTGCCGAGGAAACGGAAGGTTTCTCCGTCAAGGTGAAGAAGACCGTCAATTTTCATTCTGATTCCGCACCATAAAAATGTGTCGGATTCATTGATGTCGTCAGTTCTTGACCAGATGCTGAAATGGGGGTCTATAGTAGCTATCGGATATGCCGGAAGTTTCATATTATTCCTCCTTGATTTTGTTTTACCTTAATATAATAACATAAAAGAATTTATACTTCAATAAAAACGGCAATAAAAAAAGGAGCATAGCTCCTTTTTTTAGCCTATATATTTCATCGGATTAACCTTTGAGCCATTGACGAGAACCTCAAAGTGGAGATGCGGTCCTGTGGAGTTGCCCGTTGAACCGATCCGGCCGATTTGCTGACCCTTTGAAACATTCTGTCCGGGTCGCACACAGATTGAGCCGGGATACATATGAGCGTATCTTGTCTTGATTCCGCCGCCGTGATTGATAATAACCGTATGACCGTATCCCGAATAACCGCTGTGAGCGTATTCAACAACACCTGAAGCCGCCGCAACAACGGGAATACCTGATGAGCCGCCGCCGCGTTTGATTATATCCAGACCGCCGTGGAAGGACCAGCCCGATATACTTGCACTTCTGTAGCCGTAATGTGAGGAGATTGAATAAGCACCTCTTGTGGGCCAGGTGAAGCCGCTTGAGGAAGCGGTATAGGTCTTTGTTCCCACGAGAATAATTTTATTAACGGGGGACTGTGTGATTTTTTCCGAAATCA
Organism: Acutalibacteraceae bacterium; assembly: GCA_045531265.1. GTDB lineage: Bacteria > Bacillota > Clostridia > Oscillospirales > Acutalibacteraceae > UBA6857. Next base: position 15,794 of record JAZSDP010000091.1, on the reverse strand, counting down.
CTGTTGTGTAGGATTCCTTACCGTCAATATATGTCACAAGCTCAGTAATTGTCTTTTTACCGTTTCTGCCGTTCTGGTAGGTTTTGCTCGTACCCTTAGAGAGGGAAGAGCTGTTCTTTTTAATCGTCTCAAAAGGCAGGGTCTGAGTCTTGACCCTTGTTCTCATAAATTTGATACGAACATAGCTTTCTTGCCTTGCAACAAGAAGCTTGCCGAGCTTTTTTGTGTTCTTAAAGTTCTTTTTCGGGTTAAGGGCTTTAAGCTGAGCCACGGTAAGACCGTATTTTTTTGCGACCTTTTTAACTGTGTCGCCCTTTTTAAATTTGTGGTACTTTGCTTTGCTGATGGGGTTTGAAAGAGTTTCAAGCAGCTTTGTCGGGCTCCAGATAAGCTCACTGTTTTCCGGGTAAAGCCCCTGAACATATTCTATTTCTTCAACAAAAGCAACGCTTTCCGTTGTGCCTGCTTTTTTGACATAGGGCTCAAGGAGTGTTTCAAAAACCGTAAGGGCATCGGATTCGTTTTTTACGGCACAAAGAAAAACACCGTCAATATAAATTCCGCAGGCTCTTACATATGAAATATCGGAATTTGAAATAATGTTCTCACTTACCATGCCTGAATTGCTCAATTCGTTTACCGCAACTCTTCTTACCCTATAAACGGGCTCGGAAATAAGCTTTTGTTCATCCTGCTGAACACCGGTGGATAAAAGAGTGAGTGCCTGTTTTTTGCCTTCCTCAAATACCTTTTTATCCTCAACATAGCCTATAGATTTACCGTTATATAAAACTTCAAGGGCATAAACAGAATCCTTGAAATTGCCGTATACATTCATAACAAGCAGAATTGCAATAACAGGGAAAGCAAGATTGAGTGTTGCTTTTAAAAGGCGCTTTCCTTTAAAAAGATAAAGGAAAAAGGCTTTGATATATGCACTTTTATTTGCTTCTTCACCAATAATGGTTCTGAGTTCATTTTTTAAGCCGGAGGGCTTTTCTGCAAGTGATTTGCGAAGCTTTGTAAAAGCCGTTGAAATGTATGCAGAAAAAACAGCAAAGGGAAGAAGAACAAAAGGTCCTGCTTTTTTCAAAATCCACTTAAAAAGCTCAATGGTGTCATCGCCTACAGTGTAAACTGTGTCAATGGCTTTTATCAGTATATCATCGGGTGATATTTTCCGTGCACCGCTTTTTATAGTAGGGGAAGGCTGAATTTCAGGTGTATCTGACTCAATTGAAGCTTCGGCAACGGCTTCCTCCTCTTCTGAGGGAAGGATAAAAGCTATATCTTCACTCTCAGTATATTGAGGATAAACGAATTCATCTTCAAAATAGCTGTCCTTAAGGTTAAAGCTTATAGTGTTTTCCGTTGCCTGAGGCACGGAATTTTCTTTGTTCTGCACGGTTATCACCTCCTTGTATTCATACTGTCGGATATTTTATCATAAACCGAGTTTAATTGCAAACTTATTTTGTGGGATAAACAAGCATTTCTTCTGCCCAGCTTTCTAAAACTTCCACCATTGAGGAGGCTTCCTTTTTTGCGTTTTCAAGATTGTGATCACGGTAGTTGCCGCATTCAATTTCAGAAACACCAGGAACTTCACCTTCAAAATCAGCGCAGAAGGCGAGAGCGGCCTTTGCAAGCTCAATCGCATCCTTTTTTGAAAGGGTGTCTGTTGTAATAAAATAAAATCCAGTTCTGCAGCCCATAGGGCCGAAATATATTATTTTATCGGAAAACTCACTGTTTCTTACATAGGTTGCAAAAAGGTGCTCAAGGGTGTGAATACCGCCGTTATCCATAACCTCTTCTCTGTTGGGTCTGCGGGTTCTGATGTCATAGGTTACGGTATTGGCATCCACTCTTGAAAGGTACATACCCTTGGGGAGAATTGTGTGGTCAATTGTAAAAGAAGCAATTTTTTTCATTTTGTTTTTTCCTTTCTTTAAGGTGACTTCCGCCGCCTTAGTTAAGACTGATATTTTTATCCTTTCCGAAAAGCTTTTTAACAGCTTCAAGCAGTGCTTTGTTTTCATTTTTTGTAAGGTCGGGATCATCCTTGAGAATAATGTCGCAAGCAGCCCGTGATTCTCTTACTATATCCATATTCTGTGCGAAATCTGCTATTTTAAGCTCGGGAAGTCCGTGCTGCCTTGAACCGAAGAAGTCACCGGGTCCGCGGAGCTCAAGGTCTTTATCAGCTATCACAAAGCCGTCGTTTGTTCTGCACATTATTTCAAGGCGGGATTTCGCATTTTCACCTTCAGCGTCACTTATGAGCACGCAGTATGACTTGTTCTTTCCTCTGCCCACTCTGCCCCTGAGCTGATGAAGCTGAGAAAGGCCGAAGCGTTCCGCATTTTCAATAACCATAATAACTGAGTTCGGTACATCCACACCCACCTCAATTACCGTTGTTGAAACCAGAAGCTGAATTTCACCCTTTGCAAAATCAGCCATAACCTTTTCTTTTTCCTTAGGCTTCATTTTTCCGTGAAGAAGTCCCACTCGGTAGCCTTGGAATTCCTTTTCTTGTAATTTACGGGCATAATCCGTTGCGGCGGTAAGCTCAGCAGTATCGCTCTCTTCAACCAGGGGACATACGATGTAGCTCTGTAAGCCCATATCAAGGTGCTTTTTTATAAAGTTATATATTCTGCGGCGGTAGGATGAATCAACGGCATAGGTTGAAATCTTCTGTCTGCCTTTGGGCAGTTCATCAATTACCGTCAGGTCAAGGTCGCCGTAAATAATAAGTGAAAGTGTTCTGGGGATGGGTGTTGCACTCATAACAAGTGTATGTGGACTGTTACCCTTAAAGGCGAGGGTGCCTCTCTGCGAGACTCCGAAGCGGTGCTGTTCGTCGGTTACAACAAGACCGAGGCTCCGGAACTCAACATCCTCCGAAAGAAGAGCGTGGGTGCCTATAACAATATCCGTTTCACCGTTTTTTATCTGCTCTTTAATAAGCCTTTTATTCTTTGCCGTAACCGAGCCTGTAAGAAGGTTTATCCTAACATCGGAGCCTGCCATAAGCTTAGTGAGGGATTCATAGTGCTGCACAGCAAGAATTTCCGTCGGAGCCATAAAAGCACCCTGTATACCGTTTTTTGCTGCTATATATAAAAGACAGGCGGCAACGGCGGTTTTACCGCTGCCCACATCACCCTGAACAAGTCTGTTCATCGGGATGCTCTGCTTCATATCGTTAATGCAATCATCAAGGGCTTTTTTCTGCGCCCTCGTCAGTTCAAAGGGTAAACGGGATAAAAATTCCTGCCTGAAATCGTTTTTTATTTTAAGCTCAGTCTGACCTCTGTCACGGCTTTTCAGCTTTCTCATACCAAGCTGTAAGGTAAGAAGCTCTTCAAAAATCAGCCGTCTTCTTGCAATTTCAAGGTCCTTCTGACAGGAAGGGTTGTGAATAGCTTTGAGGGCAAACTGCTTGTGGCAGAGCCTGAAGGTCTGCCTTATTTTATCGGGGATAGTATCCGGTGAGCCCTTTTCGTCATAGATTTTAAGGGCGTTCTGAATGATTTTTCCAATAGCCCTTGAATTTAAGCTTGCTGTCTGAGGGTAAACGGGGAGCATTGACTGCTCACTGTCGGCGCTTTCTATAAGAGGATTGGTCATTTCAAAGGATGAACGGTTGACTGTCACCTTGCCGTAAAAAATATATTCCTTGCCCGTTTCAAGGCTCTCTGCAAGGTAGGAGTTATTAAAAATCGTAATGTTTACTCCGCCAACACCGTCAGTGACCATTGTTTTGTAAACGGTCATATTTTTACGGATTTCATTTTTAACTGGGGTGTATCCCACCACTGCGGAAAAACAGCATACCGTATCGGGTGCAAGCTCAATAATGGGAGTGGGCGATGTAAAATCAAGATAGGTACGGGGATAAAAATGAACAAGGTCAGAAACGGTGCTTATGCCTAATTTCGAAAGCAGAACAGATCTTTTTTCTCCTACGCCTTTAACATATTTTACAGGCGTTTCTGTCATTTGTATCCCTCCTTTTTATTGATTGGTTTTAACTTGATTTTATTGTGCTGAGGCTGCAAGTGCCCAGGAATATACATTCAGGAAGGGCTCATATTCTGTAACTGAGCCTTCAAAGGTGATTTCTCTTGAATAGTAAGCAACACCGTCGCGGTAGCAGATGGGAATAAAGGGCATTGAATCATCAAACACCTTTATAAAGGTGGAAATATCAGTTTTTCCCTGAGAGAAGTCCGTAAAAGCCTTAGCGACGGTTGACTCTGAATCTATACCGTAGCCTGCGGTTGCATTTTCCTTAAAGAAGCAGGAAAGATCCATACTTGCAGGGAGTTTAACTTCACCAAGGTAAATATCAAACTCGCCGTTGTAAAGCGCTTCGGTATATTCTTCGTAAGGCAGAATACTGAGCCGTACATCTATACCTATATTTTCAAGGCTGTCATGAATATGGTTGGCACATATAACACGGTTTTCGTTTTCTTCATTCACAAGCATTGTAATTTCAAGGAATTCAAAATTCTTTGAACGGAACTTGTTATGCTTATAAGCGTATATATATCCTGCGTCCTCAAGAATCTGTGCAGCCTTAAGGGTTGAAAAAGTATGTGTGTTTGTCCGGAAAGGCGACAGAACATACCAGTCGGGGTTGAAGGGCATATCTGTGGCTCTGCACATACCGCTGTATGCGGCTTCGGCAATTGTCATTTTATCAATTGCAAGGTTAATAGCTTGTTTAACTGCTTTATCTGACATAAACGCTGATGAGGATTTTATGCCCAAAAAAACAAGGTTATTCAAAGGTACACGAAGCATATTTGCACCTATTTTTGTATACTGGTTGTCACTCAGATCGTCATAGAAATAAGAAAGGTCACCTGACTGAAGCATATAAAGCTCACCTTTTTCCGAGGTTACGGGAATCAGGGAAATTCTTGATGTGTTCATAGTTTCGTTTCTTGTGGAGCTCTCGTTAACGGTGAGATATTTTCCCTTCTCATCTGATTCAAGAATGTAACGACCTGAACCTGTCGGGACATCATTCACAGCTGTTCCTGCCTGAACTATGGGAAAGGTGAGACAGCTTTCAGCATAAGCGTTTTCAATTCCTAAAGAGAAAACAACGCAGTCGGTACCCGAAACTGCCGCCGTGAACACCTCGAGTCTCGGAGCATAGTAGGAACTCTGCTTTGCAACGTTGTAAGAATAAACAATGTCCGAAGGGGTAATGGGTGAGCCTGATGAAAAACAAAGATCCGGAGTTAAATAAACCGTCAGTTTACCGTCTTTCATTTCTGAACTTTGTGCAATAACAGGCTCAGGTTTATAGGCTTCATCAAGAACAAACAGACCGTCATAAATTAGAGAAGCGATATTTCTGTTTGTTGGGCTGTCCGTAATATATGGATTAAGAGATTTCTGTTCAAAATATCCTATTGTAATTCCGTCTTCAATAACTGCTTCGGTGGTTTCTTCCGCGGTTGTTTCCTCGCTCGGTGCTGTGGTGGTTTCAATATCACTGTTATTTGATAATAAAGACAGCACAACAAGAACTGCGAATAAAGCTATAATCATAGCAATATATTTTTTCATTTATATCAATTCCTTTTTACATAATTCTTACAATTTCCGTTGAAATGCATTTTCCGTTTTTTTCGTCAATTGTAAAAATACATCCGTTTATCATGCAGTCGCCCGAAGCGGCATCAAAGCGTACGGGCATATTCGTTCTGAACTTTTCAATTATCAGCTCTTTTTTTACCCCGAGTACACTGTCCGTAACGCCGCACATACCAACATCGGTAATGTAACCCGTACCATTTTTCAGCACTCTGTCATCTGCTGTGAGAACATGGGTGTGTGTTCCGAAAACAGCTGAAACTCTGCCGTCAAGGTAGTAACCGAGAGCCTGCTTTTCCGATGTGGCTTCAGCGTGAAAATCAACAATAATTATATCTGTTTTGCCTTCGATTTCTTTAAGGACCTTGTCGGCGGCATAAAATGGATTGCTGAGAGAATCCATAAACATTGTGCCCATAAGGTTTACAACGGCTACGGAATATCTTCCGCAGTCAACAATTTGGAAGCCCTTTCCGGGATTGCCTTCGGGAAAATTATAAGGCCTTATTATAAATTCGCTTTCATCAAGAAGGTCGTATACCTCCTTGCGTCTGTAAACGTGGTTGCCCGTAGTTATAAAATCAACACCTGCGGAAAAAAGCTCATCAGCGGAGGTGGGTGTAATGCCGTTGCCTGCGGCAGAATTTTCTCCGTTTGCAATGCAGAAGTCAATGCCTTTGAATTTTTTGAAAGCGGGAAGCTTTTTTCTCACAAAGTCGCAGCCGATATCACTGACCACGTCACCTAAAACAAGAATATTCATTCGTTTCTCCTGATACGTTATCAATCATTAAGATATTCGCTTATATCAAAATCGTCATCGTTGGGGTAGTAATCCCAACCGTCATAGTAATTGCCTTCTGATTCATCCTTCGGCATTTCGGGGATTTCCTTTATTGCTTCAAGCTTGTGACCCTGCATCCACAGAAAGTGTGAAGCAAGGAGGGTATATCCGCAGCCCTGGGGTGTGAGCCATTCTGCGGCTGAAGCCTCAGGAAGGGCAAAGTTGGACATAATTGTTGAAATTACACCGCCGTGGGTGATTATTGCAACATTGTCGCTGCCTGATTTTAAAATACCGTCAACTATTTTAACAAAGCTTTCGCACACTCTTTTTGCAAATTCCTCGTTGCTTTCACCGAAGGGAGGGGCAATGCCCTTCTCGCCCTTAAGCCAACGGTCAAAAAGGGGCTGCTTTTCATGAAGGTACTCAGCGGTCTGACCTTCAAATTCGCCGAAATTATATTCCGTAAGTCCGTCAACGGCAATAGCCTTAAGTCCGGGATAAATGATTTCTGCCGTTTCGGTGCACCTTTTAAGCGGTGAAGTAAAAACAAAATCTGCGTGAGGATATATGTATTCCTCTTTCATTCTTTGGATCTGCTCTCTGCCCTCGTCGCAAAGGGGAGTATCTGTATGACCGGCATAAACACCGTTCAGGTTATCTTCTGTAAGTCCGTGTCTTATAAGGTGTATACGGTAAGTTTTCATAACAACACTTCTCCATTATATATATTCTTATTCATTATACATTAAAGTAAAAGAAAATTCAATAAAAAACAATATACAATTGCAAAAAGACTTTATATAATATATAATTGGTTCAGTTAATATTAAAGGAGAGACGAAAATGCTTAACTTTATACTCGGCAGAAAAGGCAGCGGAAAAACCGCTATCGGCCACAGAATACTGAAAAGTGCAATAGAAAACGGCAGTGAAGCTATGCTTATTGTGCCCAAACAGTTTACCTTTGAAAGCGATAAAGGAATACTTTCCGTAATGACCGCAGATAAGGCTTGCCGTGTTGAAGTCCTCTCCTTTTCAAGACTTTGCCATATAGCTTTGCAGACCTATGGCGGAATAAAAAAGCCCATAGCAAGAGACGGTGTGAGAAGTATTCTGATGTCCGTCGCTCTCGACAGTGTAAGTGACAGCCTTACCGCCTTTGCAAAGCATAAAAATGAAATTTCCCTTACTCAAAAAATGCTCTCTCAGCTCGATGAAATGAAGAATAACGGCATCACCCCCGAAGCTTTGGAAAAATGTGCCGAAGCAGTAGGGGACAGTGTTCTCTCATCAAAAATGCGTGAAACGGCACTTGTTTGCCGAGCCTACAATGCTGTTGTGTCACAAAGCTATTTTGACGACGGGGATTTGCTGGGCAAAGTGGCAGATATCCTTTCGGGTACGGATTTCTTCAAGGGCAAAACAATTGTAATTGACGGGTTTTCATCCTTTTCCTTCGGCGAATACCGTCTTATCTGCGAAATGCTGAAAAAAGCAGAGAATGTTTATATCACCCTCTGTGCCGAAAGCCTTGACAGTGTGAGCGACCTTTCTCCCTTTGCCGTTACTGCGGCTACGGCAAGAAGGCTGAGACTTCTTGCAGGAAATAACGGTGTTGAGATCGGTAAAATTATCACTGCAGAGAGAAAAAACTATCCTGAGGATATTGAGACAATAGAAAAAAATCTTTATCTTCCTGATTATAAAACCACCGATAAATGTGACAATGTATCTGTTATCTGCTGTAACAATATTCAGAATGAATGTGACACCGTAGGCAGAAAAATCAAGGCGCTTATAAGAACGGGAGAATACCGTTGCCGTGATATCTCGGTTATTTTCCGTCAGGATGAAAAATATGAATCAGGCATTAAAAAAGCACTTAAGAAATACGGTGTTCCTCTTTTTGAGGACAGAAGACAGCCTGTTTCAAATCAGCCTCTTATCAGCTTTGTCCGTAACCTTCTGAGTATCTGTGCTGAGGGCTTTACTTCCGATTATATATTCCGCTACTGCAAAACGGGGCTTACGGATTTATCCGTTGAAGAAGTATCAGTTCTGGAAAACTATGTTTTTGCCTGGGATATCAACGGCACAAAATGGCTGAGCGAATGGAAGGAAAACCCAAACGGCTTAAGTGTCAGAGACGATGAAGAAAGTGATGAGCTTCTCAGAAAAATCAATTCATACAGAGAAAGGGTAGTTCTGCCCATAGAAAAGCTGAAAAGCGAAACGGAGTTTTCAAAAGGTAAGGATATTGCCGCAAGACTTTACTATTTTCTTCGCGATAATAAGGTTGACGAAAGCCTGAAAAGCTATGCTCTTCTTCTTGAAGAAAAGGGTTTGCACGAGCTCGCTTTGGAGCAGGAGCAGGTCTGGGAGCTTCTTATGGAAGCTCTTGACGAAATCGGCTCTGCGCTGGGTGAAAATTACCTTACTGTTAAAAGATTCCTTGAACTTTTTGAAATCACCGTTTCAACAAAAAGCCTCGGTAAGCTTCCCGACGGCTTTGACGAGGTGAGCATTGTTTCAGCTGAAAGAGCCCTTACAAAAAAATCAAAGGTAGCTTTCCTTGTGGGAATGAACACTGATGTGTTCCCTCTCCTGCACGGTGACAGCGGTATTTTCAGCCGAAGAGAAAGAGTAAAAATTGCCATGGGCGGAATTGAGGATTTTGATAATCTCAGGGACCTTACCCTTAAAGAGCGTTTTCTTTGCTATAACGCTCTTTCCTGCTGCAGTGAAAAGCTTATCCTTTCTTACAGCCTTTCTGACGGAAGCGGTAAAGATATGACAAAATCGGAATGTGTGGAATGGGTGGAAAAAATCCTGCCTGCACTTAAAGAAAGCTATTCTTCCGATGACGGAATTGCTGAGCTTATTGAAAGTGAAGGTTCAGCTTATGAGGTTATGGCTAAAAATTGGCACAATGACACTCCCGAGGTTAATGCACTTAAAGAATACTTTTATGAGAAAGAGGAATACTCAAGTAAAATTGATGCACTCAAGGGTGCACTTTCAGGTGAAAACTTCAGCTTCACCGATGAAAAAAATGCACTTGAGCTTTTTGGCAGAAGGCTGTATTTCTCTTCAACTCAGCTTGATAATTATACGGAATGTCCTTTTAAATATTTCTGCCGTTACGGTCTTCGTGCAAATCCGAGGCTCAAAGCGGAGCTTGACGGTGCAAAAAGCGGCAATGCAATCCATGATGTACTTGAAAATCTGTTAGGAAAATACAAGGGCAGAGAATTTCTGAATCTTACCTCTGAACAGCTCGACGAAGAAATAAAAATACTTCTCAGGGAATATCTTGATTCCTATATGGGCGGTGAGGAAGATAAGAGCGAAAGATTTATTTATCTTTATAACCGTATGCACAAAATCCTCATAAGCATAACGGAAAAAATAATCGAGGAGTTTTCGCAGAGCGAATTTGAAATGTCCGATTTTGAGCTTTGCATCGGCCCCGATGAAAAGGTAAAATCCTTCACCGTTGACCTTAAGGAGGGTATAGCCTCCTTTATGGGCAAAATTGACCGTGTTGACAGACTTGACCTTGACGGAAAAAGATATATAAGGGTTGTGGACTACAAAACGGGCCCCAAGCAGTTCAATCTTTCCGATGTTCTCGGCGGCATCAATATGCAGATGCTTCTGTACCTTATAAGCATATGGCGTAACGGTCAGGGTGAATATGAAAATATTGTTCCTTCGGGAGTGCTTTATTTCCCTGCAAGAATTGTGCCCAACAACGCACAAAGAGGCAGTGACGAGGACACACTTCGCAAAAGCAGATACCTTAACACAAAAATGAGCGGTATGCTTCTTTACGATGAGGAAGTAATACGCAGAATGGATAAAAATCTTGACGGCATTTTCATCCCTGCAAAATACGATAAAAAGAAGGATTGCCTTACGGGACAGTTCATAACTCTCGGTCAGTTTGAGCTTTTAGCCCAAATGCTTGACAGCTATATAAAGCAGATAGGTGACAGTATCCATAAGGGACTTGTGGGTGCAAGACCCGTTTTCGGAAACGGAAATACAGATGTCTGCTCCTACTGTAATTACAGCGATATATGTATGAATAAGAATAAAGAGCCGAGATATATTGAAAAGCTTAAGCACGAGGAATGTCTCGGAATATTGGAAGGAGGCGAGGGGAATGTCGAGAAACTGGACACCGGCACAGCTTGATGCAATAGAAGCCCGTAAGGGCTCAGTTCTTGTTTCGGCGGCGGCGGGCTCAGGTAAAACAGCCGTTCTTGTTGAGCGTGTTATAAGAAGGCTTACGGATACGGAAAACCCCGTCAGTGCCGACAGACTTCTTATTGTAACCTTCACTAAGGCGGCGGCAGGGGAGATGAAGGAGCGTATATCAGCTGCTCTTTCCGAAAAGCTCAGGCAGCAGCCTTCGAATATGCATCTTATAAAACAGCAGATGCTTCTGCCTAATGCAAAAATCTGCACCATAGACAGCTTTTGTTCGTCTCTTGTGAAGGAGAACTTTCAGCTTCTTCCCGTGTCTCCCGATTTCAAAACCGCTGACGCAGGTGAGCTTTCCGTAATAAAGAAAGCGGCTATGGAAGAGACGATGGAAAGGATGTATGCAAAAAAGGATAAAGGCTTTCTTACTCTTGTTGAGCTTCTGCTTCAGGGCAGGGATGACAGCTTTCTTCAGAAGAATATAGAAAAGCTTTATGAAACCTCAAGATCCTTTCCTTTCCCCGAAAGATGGCTCAGAGGTCTTGCAATTCCTTTTTGTAACAATGTTGAAATAAAGGAAAGTGTTTACGGAAGAATCCTTCTTTCTCATATAAAGGAAGCCGTGGAATATGCCCTTGAGCTTTTTAAAGATATTCTTGTTCAAAGTGAAGGCGATGAAGAGCTGGAAAGACTGTTTTATACGGCGGTTGAGCTTGATGTTACCCAGTGTGAATATATTCTTTCCCGTATTGAGGAAGGCTCATGGGATGATGTAGAAAGGGCTGTTTCTGCCTACAGTGCAAAAACGAGGGGCAGAGCCTCAAAAGAGATGAAGGACGACCCCTTATTAAAAAAGCTTGACGCCAAAAGAAAGGTCGCAAAGGAGATTATAAAAAAACAAGGGGAGCTGTTCTGCTGTACCGAGCAGGAATTCTATGAGGATATGGAATTCTTTCGCGAGCCTGTAAAGGCACTCATAGATTCGGTTATTCTTTATTACGGAATATACGGCAGAATGAAGGAAGAAAAGAAGCTTTGTGATTTCAGTGATATTACCCATCTTGCTCTTTCTCTTCTTGTAAAAGAAACCTCTGACGATTGGAAAAGCACCGAATTTGCCTTAGTTTATGCAGACGCATTTGACGAAATTCTTATAGACGAATATCAGGATACAAACCGTGCTCAGGATATGCTGTTCACTGCTATTTCAAGGAATAATCTTTTTCGTGTAGGCGATGTAAAGCAGAGTATTTACTCCTTCCGTCAGGCTATGCCGCAGATTTTTCTTGAGCTTAAAAGTGCCTATGAGCTTTACGACAGAGAAAAGGATTCTTATCCCGCAAAAATCATCCTCGGCAATAATTTCAGAAGCCGTAAGGGTGTAACGGATATAATAAACTTTATTTTCCGTCAGATAATGAGCACAAAAAGCGGTGATATTGAGTATAACGATGAAGAAAAGCTTGTTTTCAGCGCCTCATACAATGAAAAAACTGAGCCTGACTGTGAGCTTCACATCATTGATACAGGCACACTTGATACAGATACTGAAAGCTCCCACGAATATCAGGCAAGGTATATTGCAAGAAAAATCAAGTCTATGATAGCTGAGGGTTATACCGTAAAGCAGGGCGACGGTGAAAGAAAGGCAACCTACAGAGATTTCTGCCTTCTTCTCCGTTCCGTAAGCACTAAGGCAACAATTTATGCCGATGTGTTCCGCCGTGAGGGTGTGCCTTGCTTTACCGAGGTTACGGATTCCTTCCTTTCTTCCGATGAAATTGCTCTTGCACTCAACATACTCAGAATTATTGATAATCCCAAGCAGGACATACCTCTTTTAAGCGTTATGATGAGCCCTCTTTTCGGTTTTTCCGTTGACGAGGTCAGCCAACTGAGAAAGGGCAGACGAAAGGGTGATATCTATTCCTGCATCATGGCACTTATTGATGAAGGTAACGAAAAGGCAGCAGCCTTTATGCAAAAAATCAGCCTTTGGAGAAATATGAGCATCTGCCTTTCCGCTTCAGGGCTTCTTGACGAAATTTACGAGGCTACGGGCTATGTTTCCCTTTGTGATGCTATGGACCCCTCGGGCGGGAAAAGGGCAAATCTGATGCTGCTTTCCGATTACGCAAAAACCTATGAATCGGCAGGATATATCGGGCTTTCAGGCTTTATCCGTTTTATTGACCGCCTTAAAAATGAAAAACATGACCTTACAGCTGCTCTCGGAGCCGTTCAGAATGCCGATGTTGTTACAATAACAACCATTCACAAATCAAAGGGACTTGAATATCCCGTGTGTATTCTCGGCAACTGCGGCGGCAGATTCAACCTGAGGGATGAAAGCGAAAACCTTAATATAAACAGAGAGGTAGGTCTCGGACTTGTTAAGAGGGATACTGATACCTTTGATCAATTTGAAACCCTCTGCCACAGTGCCGTAAAGCTTTCTGTTCATAAGGGCAGCCTCAGCGAGGAGCTGAGAGTGCTTTATGTTGCCCTTACAAGAGCCCGTGAAAAGCTTATAATGGTTTACGCCGATAAAAATCCTTTAGGTACAATTGAAAAATATTCCTTTGATATCTGTGAAAATAAAAAAGCCATAAGCCCTTATGCGGTGAACAGCGCCATTAATTACGGCAGATGGATTCTTACAGCTCTTTTAAGGCATAAGGATGCTGAAGCACTGCGTGATATGGCAGGCGTTGACGACGGCATAGTTCTTCCGTGCGAATCGGGTCTTAAAGTAGTTTTCACCGAAGCGGAAAATGAAGATTTTACCGAAGAGGAAAGTAAAAATTCAAGCCTTGTCGATGAAGAATTTCTTTCACTTGTAAAAGAGCGTGCAAGCTTCAGGTATAAATACGAGGCGCTGTCGGGCGTTATTTCAAAAAGAGCCGCTTCAGAAGTGGATAAGGGATATATCGACCGCGACTATTTTGCTTCATCGGCACCTTCATTTCTTTGTGAAGGCGGTCTTACGGGTGCGGCAAGGGGTATTGCAACCCACACCTTCGTTCAGTTTGCCGACTTTGTTAAGGCAAAGGAAAACATTGAAGGTGAAATTAATCGCCTTACGGAAATGGGAATTCTCAGCGAAGCTAAGGCAAGGGCAATAAACAGAAAAGCAGTCTCGGCTTTTCTTAACAGCGACCTTGCCAAGAGAATTCTTGCAAGTGAAAATGTTATGAGGGAAAAGAAATTCACAATTGAGGTTCCCGTCAGTGATGTTTACGAAGGGCTGGAAGAATTTTCCGATGAAAAAATGATGATTCAGGGTATTGCCGACTGTGCCTTTGTGGAAGACGGAAGAATTGTTGTTGTGGATTACAAAACCGACTCCCTTGACAGTGAGGAGAAGTTCAGGGAAAAATATGCTTCTCAGGTGCTTTTATATAAAAAGGCCCTTGAAGAATGTATCGGAATTCCCGTAAAACAGACACTTCTTTACTCTTTCCACCTTTCAAAAGAGATTCAAGTAAAATAAATCATAAAAAAATAAATTATTTTCAAAAAAATGTTGATTTTTTATTTTTGGTGTGATACAATACCTACCGTTAATGTAAAATATAATGTCCGAAAGAGGTGACACATAATGAAGAAGGATATCCATCCCGGTTATGAACAGACAGAAGTAAGATGTGCTTGCGGTGCAGTTATCAGCACCGGTTCAACAAAGAAGGACATGCGTGTTGATATTTGCTCAAACTGCCATCCCTATTTCACAGGTAAGCAGAAGCTTGTTGATACAGGCGGACGTGTTGACAGATTCAACAAGCGTTTCAACCTTGCTAAGAACAAATAATTTTTGTAAAAGCAGAATAAGACGGCACAATTTTATTGTACCGTCTTCTTTTCATTTAAAAGGGGTGATACCGTGGCAAGCTATAAAACAGTAAAAAAAGAATCATCTGATGAATTTATTGAAAAAAAGTCCCGTTTCATCGGCTATGTAAAGCCTGTTAAAACCGTAGAAGAAGCAGTAGATTTCATAAATGAAATCAAATCGAAGCATTGGGATGCTACCCACAATGTTTATGCATATTCATTGCGTGAGGGTCAGGTAAAGCGCTTCAGTGATGACGGTGAGCCTCAGGGCACTGCAGGTATTCCAACGCTTGATGTTATTTTAAAGCAGGATGTGGTGGACTGCTGTGTTGTTGTAACAAGATATTTCGGCGGCATAATGCTCGGTGCAGGTGGCCTTGTCCGTGCATATTCCCACGGTGCAAAAATTGCCCTTGATGCAGGTGAAGTCATAACAATGTCCCTTTGTAAGATTGTGAAGGTTAAAGCGGATTATAATTTTTACGGCAGACTTGTACCTCTTATCTGTGAAGAGGGAGGTATTGTTGAGGACACTCAGTTTACCGACAGCGTTGAAGTCACCTTCAGAATACCTGAAGAAAAGGTGCCTTTTTTTGAAGCAAGGCTCACAGATGTTTCCAACGGCAGATTTTTCAGTGAGGTTATTGACGAAAAATACTGCGAAGTATAAAATTTTTGAAAAAATTAAGGGGAAAAACAGTTTTTTAGCGTATATAACAATAAAGGCGGTGTTCTTATGTCACAAATCAGAGAGCGTACTTTAGAAAATGAAAGAAAAACCATATCACAATACGGTATGCTTTGCGCAAATACCAAGGGCAGACTTACCTATGAGCCGGAATGCCCGGTAAGAACCGCTTATCAGCGTGACAGGGACAGAATTATCCATTCCGCCGCCTTCAGAAGACTGAAGCACAAAACTCAGGTTTTTCTCGCTCCTGACAGTGACCACTACAGAACAAGACTCACCCATACCCTTGAGGTTTCTCAGATTGCAAGAACAATCGCAATCGGTCTTGGTGTGAACGAAAATCTGACTGAGGCAATCGCCCTCGGTCACGACCTGGGACACACTCCCTTCGGTCACGCGGGCGAGACGGCGCTTCAGGTCTGCTATGACCCCGGCTTTACACATTACAAGCAGAGCTTGAGAGTTGTTGAGAAGCTGGAAAACGGAGGAGAAGGGCTTAATCTGACATGGGAGGTCAGAAACGGTATCGTAAATCACACAGGCAAGCATATAGCGGCAACACTTGAGGGTGTTATCGTAAAATTTGCCGATAGAATAGCGTACATAAATCACGATATTGACGATGCAGTAAGAGGCGGTGTTATTTCT
>JAZSDP010000009.1:0-54434 GCA_045531265.1 Acutalibacteraceae bacterium | reverse complement strand
GATTAATCAGATTTTAATAAAGACGGAGATAAATCCATCTAAACAAAAAGCAGAACTGCCCAGAGAAGACAATTCTGCATTCTGCATTAAAAAATCCTCCACTTCACTTGTGGAGGATTTTTTATTATTATTCTTCAGCGTCCTTCTTTGCTTCTTCAATAACCTTCTGTGCAACGTTCATGGGAGCATCCTCATAACGTGCGAAGGTGAGTGTGAAGTAGCCTCTGCCGGCTGTTACTGAACGGAGTGTTGTGGAGAAGTCGCCCATTTCTGCCATGGGAACTTCAGCAACAAGCTCCTGCATCTTGGGCTCATCAGCGGCGCCCATACCGAGAACACGGCCGCGACGCTTTGTGATATCACCCATAATGTCACCGAGGTTTGCATCGGGCATATAAACCTTAAGTTCACCGATGGGTTCAAGGATAACGGGGTTAGCCTGAGCCATACCGTTCTTATATGCAATCTTAGCTGCGGTCTTGAATGCCATTTCGTTTGAGTCAACGGGATGGTATGAACCGTCATAAAGAACTGCCTTAAGACCTACCATGGGATAACCTGCAAGGGGACCCTTAAGGATAGCTTCCTGAAGACCCTTTTCAACTGCAGGGAAGAAGTTCTTGGGAACTGAGCCGCCGACAACCTCTGTTTCAAAAATAAGGTGGTCTTCTGTGTGGGGCTCAAAGCGGATGAATACATCACCGAACTGACCTGAACCGCCTGACTGCTTCTTGTGACGGCCCTGTACCTGACAGGACTTGCGGATTGTTTCTCTGTATGCAACCTTGGGAATCTTAAGGTCGATTTCAACGCCGTACTTTGTCTTAAGCTTTGAAACAACAACTTCAAGATGCTGTTCACCAAGACCTGAAAGTACCATTTCCTTAGTTTCATCGTTTGATACGAAGGTAACGGTGGGATCTTCACTGATTATCTTACGTACACCTGCTGCAACCTTATCTTCTTCGCCCTTCTTCTTAACAACAACTGCCATTGAAAGTGAGGGAGCGGGGAAGTCAATGCCTTCAAGATTTATGATGTCCTTAGCATTGCAGATTGTGTCACCTGTTGCAAGGTCGTCAAGCTTTGTGATAACACCGATGTCACCTGTTGCAATTTCAGAAATGTCTTCCTGCTTAATACCCTTAACAGCAACAAGCTTACCCATTCTCTGGCTCTTGCCTGTTCTTGCGTTATAGCAGGGTGTATCGGGAGTGATTTTGCCTGAGATAACCTTTACAAAGGACATTTTACCAACGAAGGGGTCAGCAACGGTCTTGTAGCAAAGAGCTGCAAGAGGTCCGTCTGTGGTGCAGGCAACTTCGATTTCGTTACCTTCGCCGTCTGTTGCAATTTCAGGCTTTGCCTGGTCGGGTGAGGGTGCTGAATATACAATAGCGTCAAGAAGCATATCGCAGCCGTCAACCTTAGTAGCTGAGCAAGCGTATACGGGCCAGATTTCGCCTGTTTCAACGCCCTTTGTAAGACCTGCGATGATTTCTTCTCTTGTAAGGGGTTCGCCTTCAAAGAATTTTTCCATAAGCTCTTCATCAACTGTTGCAACAGCTTCTTCAAGGGCTGCTCTCATAGCGAGAATATTATCGTCGGAAACAAGGTCAATTTCCTGAGGTCTGCCGTTGGGATATTTGAAAGCCTTGTTTGAGCAAAGGTTTACGAATGCTTCGCAAACGGGACCGTTCATGTAAGGAACAACAACGGGGCAAAGCTTGTTGCCGAGCTCAGCCTTAAGAGCTTCAAAGGTTTTATAGAAGTCACGGTTTTCTGAGTCAACCTTGGTGATTGCGAAGAATTTTGCAATACCTCTTTTATCTGCTGCTTTGATTGCTTTTTCAAGGCCAACGTCAATGCCTGAGCCTGCTGATGTAACGATAACTGCGCAGTCGGCTGCACGCATTGCTTCTGCCATACCGCCGGCAAAGTCAAATTTACCGGGAGCATCAAGAAGATTGATTTTTGTATCTCTCCATTCAAGAGAGGCCATAGCGGAAGAAATTGAGCACTGGCGCTTCTTTTCTTCTGCGTCGTAGTCCATAATTGTATTACCGTCGGAGACCTTACCGAGTCTGTCGGTTACGCCTGCTACATAAAGCATAGCTTCTGAAAGGGCTGTTTTACCTTTACCGGTATGACCTGCAATGGCGATGTTTCTGATGTTTTTTACTGTGTAGGATTTCAATTCCAATACCTCCTAGGACCTCATTATTACAAAGTCCGAAATTTTGCTGCGCCTGAACAAATTTATATTATTCGACGTTAACATTTAATATCTTACCATAAAATAACCAAAAAAACAACGGATTATTAACTAATTTTGTGCATTTGTTTTTGGTGAGTATGTATAAAATGCTTTTGAGAGGGAATATATTTGTTAATCCAAAAAGGAATATTTTACAAAAAATGCAGATTTTCTGTTTTGGAACAGCATTTACAAAAAACACTTGAATAAAACCGTAAAATAAAGTATTATCTATATATACTATTATAAAAGGGGCGGTGAATATGAAAAAACTGGGCTTTGGCTGTATGCGTCTTCCTCTTCTGGAAAAGGGTAACGATGAGGCCGTTGATAAAGAATATGCAGAAGAAATGTTCAACAGCTTTCTTTCAGAAGGTTTTACATATTTCGATACGGCTTATATGTATCATAAAAGCATGAGTGAAAAAGTGGTAGGGGAGATGCTTTGCTCACGCCACGAAAGGGATAAGTTTCTTCTTGCAACAAAAATGCCGGTAGGTATGCTTAAAACAAAAGCTGACACGGAAAAAATCTTTACCAATCAAAAGGAAAAGTGTTGCACTGACTGTTTTGACTATTATCTTCTGCATTGCCTTGATAAAAGGAATTATAAAAAGGCACTGAAATTAGGTGTGTTTGATTATCTTCAGGATAAGAGGGAGAAGGGCGAGATTAAAAGACTCGGTTTTTCTTTCCACGATACAGCAGACGTGCTTGATAAAATCCTTACTGAACAGCCTCAGATGGAATTTGTTCAGCTTCAGATAAACTATCTTGACTGGGATGACATAAAAGTGCAGTCCCGTCGTTGCTACGAGGTTGCAAGAAAGCACGGTAAGGATATTATTGTTATGGAGCCTGTAAAGGGCGGAAGATTGGCAAATGTTCCCGATGAAGCAAGGGAGTATCTTGAAAAGAATAAGCCGGGAATATCACCTGCATGCTTTGCATTGGGCTTTTGTGCAAGCCTTGAGGGAGTTATCCTTGTGCTCAGCGGAATGTCAGACAGGCATCAGCTTAAAGAAAACATGGACTATTTCAACAGCTTTTCCTCTTTCACCGACAGTGATTTTGAAACAGCGAAGAATATGGCAAAAATAATAAAAAAAGAAAATCTTATTGACTGCACTGCCTGTCAGTACTGTGTTGAGGGTTGCCCCAAGAATATTGATATTCCAAAATACTTTGCTGTTTACAACGATGCAGTTAAGGGCAAAATCACAAGTAAAAGAAAATACCGTTCACTCAGCAAGAAAACAACGCCTGTCAGCGAGTGCATTGCCTGCGGAAAATGTGAGAAGACCTGCCCGCAAAAGCTTGATATTATAGAAAGCTTGAAAAAGACGATGGAGAAGTTTAAATAAAATGGATTATATATTAAGGAAAATTACAAAAGAGGACAGGGAGCTGTTCCTGAAGTTTATAGGAATGTTCCACAATTCACCTGCCATGCTTCATCCTGTGGATAAACAGGTGGATATCAACAATTTTGAAGAGCTTATGAGAAGCGACGAATACCTTGAATGTTATTTTATTAACCATGAAGGCAAGGATATCGGTTATATACTGCTGAGCAAAAGCTTTTCATCTGAAGTGGGCGGCAGAATTGTGTGGGTTGAGGAAATAATGCTGCTTGATGAATATCGCTCAAAGGGATTCGGTTCCGATGTTCTCAAAAGGGTTGATGAGCTTGTTCCTTATGCAAGACTCCGCCTTGAGGTTGAGCCTGATAACGAAAGAGCTAAAAGACTTTACAACTCTCTGGGCTTTGAAGAACTGCCGTATATGCAGATGATAATCGACAAGAAGTGATAAATAAGGATAAGAAAAATGCTGTGTAGTTTTTTACTATACAGCATTTTGTATATCGCTTTATTGCAATATTCATAAAATTTATCGGTCGGCATTGACAATTTTGTATCATTAGTATATTATATATCATTATACATAGAGGATGGAAATCGGAGAGTAATCTATGAATAGAATATAAAAGGAGAATGTTTATGGAAAAATTGATTTATCTTGTTCCTTTTATCGGTCTTGCAGGACTTCTGTTTGCTCTTGTGCTGACAATGAGGATTAAAAAGCAGGACCCGGGTAATGAGAGGATGCAGGAAATATCTGCGGCAATTCACTCAGGTGCAAAGGCTTTCCTTTTTGCGGAGTATAAGATTCTTGTGTTTTTTATTGCGGCTTTATTCATTGCAATAGGCTTTGCAATTTCATGGCCCACTGCCGTAAGCTTTTTAATCGGTGCTGTTTTTTCAATAGCAGCAGGCTACTTCGGCATGAATGTTGCAACCAAAGCTAACGTCAGAACAACAAATGCCGCAAAACAGGGTGGCATGAAGCAGGCTCTTTCCGTTGCTTTTTCAGGCGGTGCCGTTATGGGTATGAGCGTTGTCGGTCTCGGACTTCTGGGTATAGCGGGTATTTATGCAGTTACCAAAAACACGGATGCACTTTTCGGCTTCAGCCTCGGAGCTTCATCAATTGCTCTTTTTGCCCGTGTAGGCGGGGGTATTTACACAAAAGCCGCTGACGTAGGTGCTGACCTTGTTGGTAAGGTTGAAGCGGGTATCCCTGAAGATGACCCCCGTAACCCTGCTGTTATTGCTGATAATGTAGGCGACAATGTAGGCGACGTTGCAGGTATGGGTGCCGACCTTTTTGAAAGCTATGCAGGTGCAATTATTTCTGCAATCACTCTTGGTGTTGTTGCATTCGCAAACTCACAGAATCCTCTTTCCGGTGCTATGTATCCTCTTGTAATTGCAGGTATCGGTGTTCTTGCCTCAATTCTCGCAACCTTCTTTGTGCGCGGTGTTAAGGCAGACCCTCACAAGTCACTCAAAACTGCAACCTATGTTGCTTCTGTTGTTGTTCTCGTTCTCGGTGTTGTACTCAGTAAGGTGTTCTTCGGCACATTCAGTTACGGCTTAGCTATTGTAGCAGGTATTGCCGTAGGTACTCTCATCGGTATTATCACTGAGCTTTACACCTCAGATAAATTCAAGTCTGTTCAGAAAATTGCGGAACAGAGTGAAACAGGCACGGCAACCAACCTTATTTCAGGCCTTGCCGTTGGTCTTAAATCAACTGCTTTCCCCATTCTTCTTATTAGTGTGGGTATTTTCGTTTCTTATTATGTTTGCCGTAAGGGCGGTGACGGAAGCGGTATTTACGGCGTTGCACTTGCTGCTGTGGGTATGCTTTCAACAACGGGTGTTACCGTTGCCGTTGACGCTTACGGTCCCATTGCCGACAATGCGGGCGGTATTGCAGAAATGTCAGGCCTTGATAAATCAGTCCGTGAAATCACTGATAAGCTTGACTCCGTGGGTAACACAACTGCCGCAATAGGTAAAGGCTTTGCAATCGGTTCAGCTGCACTTACAGCTCTTGCACTCTTCTTCTCATATGCCGAGGCCGTAAATCTTAAGGCTGAGGGAATCAACCTTCTTAATTATCAGGTTGTTATCGGTCTTCTTGTTGGCGGTATGCTTCCCTTTGTATTCTCAGCCCTTACAATGGAGTCCGTCAGTAAGGCCGCTTACGAAATGATTGAAGAGGTACGCCGTCAGTTCAAGGAAATTCCCGGTATACTTGAAGGCAAGGCGAAGCCTGACTATACAAGCTGTGTTGCAATTTCAACAACGGCTGCTCTTAAGCAGATGATAGTACCCGGTGTGCTTGCTGTTGCATCTCCCATACTTATCGGTGTGCTTCTCGGTACATCGGCTCTCGGCGGACTTCTTGCAGGCTCACTTATAACCGGTGTTCTTCTTGCAATATTTATGTCCAACTCAGGCGGTGCCTGGGATAATGCCAAAAAGTTTATTGAAACCGGTGTTCACGGCGGTAAGGGCGGTAACCCTCATAAGGCTTCCGTTGTAGGTGACACCGTTGGCGACCCCTTCAAGGATACATCAGGCCCGTCAATCAATATTCTTATCAAGCTTATGACAGTTGTTGCCCTTGTTTTCGCACCGCTGTTTATGGCAATCAATAACGGTGCAGGAATATTCATGTAATAAAAAGTGTCAGTCGTTCAAAGAACGACTGACACTTTTTATTCTTTATACTGCGGGGAGCTTTTCAAGACGAAGCTTATCGCTTATCATTGCAATAAATTCCGAATTGGTGGGCTTGCCCCTTGAAATCTGTATGGTATATCCGAAATAGGAGGAGAGTACATCAACATCGCCTCTGTCCCAGGCGACTTCAATTGCATGGCGGATTGCTCTTTCCACTCTTGAGGGAGTTGTGTGATTGTTCTTTGCAACGGTGGGATAAAGCTGTTTTGTAACTGCGTGCATCATTTCAGGGTCGGATACAGTGAGAAGGATCGATTCCCTTAAATACTGATAGCCTTTTATATGTGCGGGTACACCAATCTGCCGCATAATTTCCGAAACGGTGAGCTGAAGGTCCTCGTTCCTTTCCTGTCTGTTGGCACGGTCTCCAACACCTGAATCGTGCCAGGAGGAAATCTGGCTGAGCCTTTCTGCAAGCACATTAAGGTCAAACGGCTTTAGAAAGTAGTAATCCGCACCTGCAGTAAGAAGGGTCTGCTCAAAGTTGGGATTATCAACTGATGACATAAGAGCCATTACGGGGCGTTTTTCAATATCGGCAGTTTTGAGCTGCTGAAGTACACCAAGAGCGTCGATTCTCGGCATAAATGCATCCATAAGCACAATGTCAGGTTTTATCTGCTTTATGGATTCGATGATTTTTGAGCCGTCCTTTGCAACTGTTTTCACATCAAATCCGTAAGCAGAAAGAAATGAGGAGCAGTGGGTTGCAAAGTCGTTGCCCTCCTGAGCAATCATTATTCTTGTTCGTCTTGTCATAATATGTATCTCCTTTTTTATATGAATGTGAATAATTGTCACTGTGACATATTATCACATATTGTTTTAAAATGCAATAGGAATTTTGTCGAATACATATTATTATTTACAGATTTTCTCAATAATACCGTGTTTTGGCTTTTCTTTGTTGGATTTGTGGTCTGATTTTAAGGTGAAAATATTACACATATATTAAATAGCCGCTACACAAAAGTGTAACGGCTACTAATATTATCTGTTAATCAATTGTTTCAAAAAGGTTGCCATCTTCGGTGTTATCGGCATAATCTTCATCGGATTCTTCCGTAACCTCATAACCTTCTGTATCCTGCTCGTCGTAGTCGGATTCTTCGTCTGCATTTTCGTCGGGTGAGTCGGAATACTCACTTTCATCAATTTCGTAGTTTGACTTGCTTCTGAAAGCAAGGGCAAGAATAAGGATGATTATCAGCGCAACAGCAATAAGGACGGATATTATAATGATGAAATTATCTGTAAGAATTTTTACAATATTTCCCACAGAGGGAATTGTTTTTATAATAACACCTCTTACAGCGGTTTCTTCAATCAGGTCAACCTCACCGTCATAATGTGCCATAAAACGGTCTGTACCGATCTGTGTGCCCTTAACGGCAAACACAAGCTCACCGTAGGTGTTTTTATAGGCAAAGGCATCGTCCTGCGCAACAGCTTTGTTTTCCGTAATAACCAGGTCGCCTTTTGTAAGCTCTGCCTTTTCAAAGTCACGGTCAATAGTGAAAAGGCTGTATTTATCCATAATCGGGTCGTTTTTATCGGCGTTGGTAACAATTTTAACAAGGCTTAATGAAACTGCACCGATAAGCACGGCTAAAAGAAGCACCATAAAAAATATCTGAAGAAAGATATTTTTACCTTTTTTCTTTTTCTTTGCGGGTTTAACTTCTTCAGTGGTTTCTTCGTCTTCTTCAGAGCCTGCGTTTTCTTCGGCATAAAAGCTTTCAGGACCTTCTTTTGCTTCTGCCGATTCTTCGGTATCGGAGAGCTTTTCTTCCTCGGGGAAACTTTCAGCCTGCTCGTCTTCTTCTGCGCTTACTTCCTCGTTTTCATAGTCGGAAAGAGGGCTGCCCTGATGCTTGTCCTTCTTGCCTTTTTTCTTCTTCTTGATTATGTTCTTGAGATAAGCAACATCATCGTCATCATCATTCATAATTTTCATGTAGTCGTCAAGAAGCTCTGATCTTTCTGCATTGCGCATAAGAATGGGCTTATCTTTTTTTTCTGCCTTCTGAGGATAAGACTCAGGCGTGTCTGTTTCGTCTTCATCAGCGCTTTTTTTAGCTGTGGGAGCCGCTGTGGACTTTACTGCTTTTGTTATGGGAAGGGGCTGACGGATAACGGGTTTATCCTTTGCCGAATCGGATTCGCCAAAGGTTTTTATGAATCCGCTGAGAGCTTCGGAAAGTTCGTCGGAAGCAATCTGCGACGGAGATTTTTCATTTATCGGTAATTCCTGCTGAATATTTTCCGCAGTTTTTTCTTTTTCGTCGGAATCAGCAACAATTGCAGATCCGCTCTTTTTGATGGCATTCTGAGCTGCCATGGATTTATCGTAAAGATTATTGAGCTCGTTGAGACTTTTAGGTCTGTAGTTTGCCATTCAAATCACTTCCTTTGCTGTTTCGGTTTGCACTCGTCAACGTATGAGTTGTTTGTGCGTTTTTTACTGGATTCCTTTTTCCAGGATAACCTCAATCATTTCGCTGATGCTTTTGAGGTTCTTCATAATTGTCATGTTTTCTGTTCTGATTTCAACGGAATTTTCCTTCGCACGGCGCACAATGCCTGCTGCCTCGTCCTTTGCCTGGGTAACAATTGCATCGGCACGGGCAGATGCATCTGCCTTTACCTTTTCAATTGTACGGGTAAGCTTATCAAAAACTTCCTTTACAACCTCACTCTGGTTATCTTCATCAATTGTGAAGCATAAGCCCTGCTCCGTAAGGTCGGTTTTGAGCTTTTCGTATTTAGCTTCCATTTCTTCGCCCCAAGCAACAGCGTTTTCATATTCCTGCTGAAGCATTTCTATATACTGATTAACCTGTTCAACATTGTAACCGTTTTCTTCAAGATTAAAATTAACAGAAGACATTGTATTTCACCTCATAATTATATTTTGGAGTCTGCTGTGAGCATTCAGAAAAACAGGGCAGACTATACCATATTTATTCATTAAAATTATACAATATCAAAAGTTAAAATTCAACCTAATTAACACAATTTTTACACGGATATCTAAAATATATTTTTATTCTTTATTCCACGGTTACTGATTTTGCAAGGTTGCGCGGCTTATCAATATCGCAGCCTCTTTTTTTTGCTGTATAGTAGGAGAGAAGCTGTAAGGGTATTACTCCGAGGGATGGCAGAAAAAGGCTGTGACAGTCTGGTACGGATATCGTGTAATCAAGGCAGTCGGTTTTATTTTTAAGGCTTTCCGTTGTAACGGCAATAACGGTACCTCCCCTTGCTTTTATTTCAAGGGCATTGCTAAGCGTTTTTTCAAAAAGCTCCTCTTTTGTCATAACGGAAACGGCAACAGTGCCCTTCTCTATAAGTGATATTGTTCCGTGCTTCAGCTCTCCCGCACCGTAGTATTCACTGTGAATGTAGCTGATTTCTTTAAGCTTCAGAGAGGCTTCGGCGGCTATTGCACAGTCGGTACCTCTGCCGATAAAGTAAGCGTGCTCACTGCTTTTAAGCAGCTGTGAAAGTTCTTTTACCAAAGGCTCTGTCTGCAACACGGTCTGCCTTGTTTTCTGCGGAAGCTCATTCAGAAAACCGGCAAGCTCCTTTTCTTTTTCGGGGGTGATTTTTCCCTTGAGCCGGCCAAGATAAATGCCGAGGCAGTACATAAGAGAAAGCTGAGCAGAATAAGCTTTTGTTGTTGCAACGGCAATTTCGGGCCCTGCCTCTGTATATATTACAAAATCACTCAGCCTTGCAATTGTGCTTTCTTTGACATTGACTATCCCTATGGTGAGACAGCCCCTTTCCTTTGCTTTTTTTAAAGCCCCGATACTGTCTGCCGTCTCTCCGCTCTGGCTTATGATTATGCAAAGGTCGTTCTTAGTCAAAGGCGGATTCCGGTATCTGAATTCACTTGCAATATCCGTATGAACGGGGATTTCCGTCAGTTCCTCTATAATATACTTTCCGCACATACCCACATGGTAAGCCGATCCGCAGGCAACGATGTATATTCCTCTGAGTGATTTGACATAAGACTCGTTCAGAGGGATGCCGTCCAAAAAAATTCTGTCCTGACGGATTAAGGGCGCGATTGTGTTTTTTACGGCATCGGGTTGTTCGTGGATTTCTTTCAGCATATAATGGGGAAAGCCGTTTTTTTCGGCAGAATAAGAAGTTTGTGTGAGCTTTTCTTTTTCAACATTTGCGCTCTTCATATCTCCGTCAAAGAAATCGGCACCTTTTTTGCTTATTACGGCGATTATTCCGTCGGACGGTCGGTAGATTTCAATGCAAAGTCCGCAGAAGGCGAGAGGGTCGGAGGCTATAAATGTGCCGTAATTACCTATTCCCACCGTAAGGGGGCTGCTATGGCGTATGCAGAAGATTTTATCGGGGAAATCACGGCATAATATACAAAGGGCGTAGGCACCCTTTATTTTGCTGCAGGTGTTTTTTATTGCGGAGAGCACATCACCCTTATAATAGTAGCTTAGAAGCTGAGATACAACCTCAGTATCTGTTTCGGAAGTGAAGGGAAAGCCTTTTTCCTGAAGTTCCTTTTTTAAAACGGCATAATTTTCAATAATTCCGTTATGCACAACGGCAAAAACACCGTCTGAGCTCAGGTGAGGGTGTGCATTTTCTTTCGTCGGTGCACCGTGGGTAGCCCAACGTGTATGGCCTATTCCCGTGGGTGAGAGATTTTCTTTTTGTGAATCGATAATACTTCTGAGATTTGAGAGCTTTCCTTCAGCTTTAACGGTAAGTATGGTGCTATTGCTTGCCGTGGCAATGCCTGCAGAATCATATCCTCTGTATTCTAATCTGCCAAGTCCGTCAATAAGATAAGGGACAGCGGGATTTTTACCCGCATATCCGATTATTCCGCACATAAAATATCTCCTTTTTAATAAAAATACTTTCCTATTAAGCTATTTTATGCTATACTGAACTCAAATATAAGTTAAGGTTCCGGAACCTTATTGTGGGGTGTTCTTTTGATATACGTTATTATTGCTTTATCTTTATTTGTTGTGCTCATTTGCTTTTTTGCGTTTAAGGAAGCTAAGGCAAGTAAAGGCACTCTTATAAAAACGGCAGATGTTCTGCTCGTTCTCGGCTGCAGAGTAAGGGGTGAAAAAGCTGAACCAACCTTACAGATGAGAATTGACAAAGCGGCAGAATATCTTAATGAAAATAAGAATACGGTTGCAATACTTTGCGGAGGAATTGTTCACAAGGATCAGTTTAAAAGTGAGGCACAGGTAATGGCTGATGAGCTTATTTCAAAGGGCGTTGAAAAAGAAAGATTGATCCTTGAAGATAAATCCCTCACCACGGTGCAGAATTTCATAAACGCAAAGAAAATTATGGCTGATACGGGCTTTTCGGAAAAGGCAACGGTAGGTGTACTTTCAAGTGAATTTCATCTTATGAGAGTGAAAATGATTGCAGATAAGTGTGGCTTTTCTTGCGAAAGCCTTGCGGCACCGTCACCGAAAAAAGAAAGGGCAAAGAATTATATAAGAGAATTTTTTGCATGGCCCGTAACATATAAAGATGCAGTTAAAAGGAGAAATAACAATGGCTAATGTTACAATGAAGGCTTACAAGGTAAGCGAGATAATATTCAATAATAAGGTCAACGGCAAGGTGCAGCTCAAGCTGAGTAACAAGGTGTCCCATAACGTAAGGTACAACAAGGGCGGAGCCTGTGAGGCTTTTCTCACTGCCGAGGTTTTTGATAAGGAAAACAAGGATGTTCTCAATGTAAAGGTTACAGTTGTAGGCGCTTTTTCCGTAAACAGTGAGGTGGAAAAGGAGTTTCTGCACGTTGAAACCTTCAAGGAGCTGTTCCCTTTTGCAAAGGCTCTTGTAACCACCATTTCTGCCAATGCAGGTGTACCGCCCATTTATCTGCAGAATGTGGATATTGAAAAGCAGGAAATTTATCGATTTGATATGAACGCCAACAAGGAGGAAGAATAAATGTCGCATCTTTTAAATCAGCTTAATGACGACGAGCTGGATTTTACCGTACGCTTTACAGATACCGAGGGTAATGAGGGCGAATACGAATTCCTTGATATTGTAAATTTTGAAAATGGGGAATATGTTGTTGTCGCCCCGAAAGACGGTGACGGCTATGTGGATATATTCCGTGTTATTCCCGACGGCGACAGTGAAAAATATGAAAGGGCTTACGATGAAGCAGTTCTTGACGGGGTTTTTGAAATCTTCCGGATAAAGAATGAAGATGAATTTGATTTTGAATAAAAATACTGCACAGACTATTTTGTCTGTGCAGTATTTTTATTCTTTGTTTTTCAGGAGTAGAGTATATCAAGATTAACCTTGTGGTTAACATTGAAAGAAAGGTCAGAATTGAAAGCGTCTACAATACCCATCGATATTTTAAGGTCTGTGATATTAACAGAGAGATTCATATCATAGGCAATATATTCAGTTTTTCCTGTTATTTTGTCAACGGTTACGGTAACCGTTGAGTTGCTGTAGGTCTGGCTGAAGGCTGAATAGTTTACATCAAGCTCTCCGAAAACCGTTGAATTGCCTGAATTGAGCTTTGTTATGCACTCATTAAGGTAAGCACCTGTGAGAATGTCAAACACCTTACCGTGGGCTGTCGCCGTTGAAGCCGAGGCGGGAGTAGGCATCATTTCCTCTTTCAGAGTGAATACTATGTCATAAGTCGGACCGCTTTTATCAACATATTCTATGTTCTTTATGTTATCAAGAGTGAGTCCCGGCAAAACAGCAGTGCTGCTTGAGGAAACGGGAATACGGTTGCGGTATGCAATCTTTTCACTTGCCGGTGCTGAGGCTGAAACAGAATTCAAAACAACCGTTGAAGGGTCGGCAAAGCTTGTGAATATATCCTGAAGGTCATCAGATGTTAAGTATTTATTGGAGCCGGACATTGTAAAGGCTGAGAATACCGAAGATGTTGATTTTACAATGGTGGGCATTTCTTCTTTTATAAGATTCATCCTGCCTGTGGCATCGTCTAAAAGACTTTGTGAATCATATACAGGCCTTGTCCAGTTTTCTGAGGTGAACACAACTGCTTCTGCGGAGCTGTCGGTAATAACGTGAACGATTGCGGTGCCTTCCTCAAGGAAGGTTACATTGCCTTTATTGTCAACCTGAGTAATACTGCTGTCAGTATTGAGAAAACTGTATTTTGTGCCCTCGGGAAACACTTTAACCTCAATTTTATATTCGTCACCCGGAATACAGCTGTGATAAAAGCGGTTTTCAACGTCGATTCTGGGAACAACATTGAAGCTGAAGGAGTCCTTCTGGCTTCTGTCGGGTGCATAAACGGAAACAGTGACTTTGCCTGTTCCTTTGCAGGTGACTGTGCCTGAAGAGTCAACAGAAGCAATATTGTTATCCGAGGATTCCCATATAAGCTGATTTTTTGTAAAGTCTGCTGATGTATCTACCGTGGCAGTAAGCTTTGCGGTGTTTCCGTAAACCCAGGGTCTGTCAGTGCCCTGATAAGAAAGGAAAACAAGCTTCTTTTTAACGGTGACCTTGGTTTTCGCTGTAGCGCCTGAATCATTGGCTCTTACCGTTACGGTGAAGGTGAATTCTTTATTGTCTTTTGGCGTAACCGTCAGTTTTTTTCCTACAAGGGTACCGTCAGGCATTATATCTATATAGTCGCTGAATTTACAGGTATCTGATAAATTCAACAATCCGTATTTATATGTATAGTCAGCTCCGGTAACGGTGAAGGATTTATCAGTTGTATCCGAAGGGGTGTAGGTCGGATTGAGCTTCGTTCCTTCATCAAGATAAACCGTTACAGCTTTAGGAAGTGAGATTGCCGTGGATTTTACTGCTTTAACAGTTACTTTTACAGTATCCTTGAAGGCTCCTTCCACGCTTGTTACAGTGATATCTGCAGTGCCTGCTTTTTTTGCCGTAACATATCCGTCTTCATCTACCGAAGCTACTGAAGGATTGCTTGAGGAGTAGGTAACGCTGCGGTTTTCTGCATATGAGGGTATTACACTTGCCTTGAAGCGGTATGTGTTGCCGATGGAAAGTGAAGTTTTAGCACTTGTAAAGGTTACTCCGTCAACACTTCCGTCATCGGTGATTGTTGTTGTATAGGCAAAGGAACTGAGCTTTTCGTTGCCTTCGGAATCTCTGTGAAATGAACGAAGAGAAAGCTTATAATAGGTATCCTCTTTAAGATTTGTGTATTTATATGAGCTCTTGCTTGCGGGAATTGTGTCAAGATGAATAAGCTCTCCGTTTTCGCCTTCTCTTATATAGATGTGGTAGCCGCTGACAAAAGGCTGCGCTTTCCAGGAAACTGAGGCGCTCCTGTTTTCTGTTTCCGTAAGAGTGAAAGATGAGGGTTTTGTGATTGGTGTGAAAATCTTTTGTGTTTTGCTGTTTTCATAGTCCCCGTATACTATTGTACCCTTTGAATTTTTATAACGTGAACAGATAAAAAAGGTATAGTAACAGCAACAGTCAAGTGTCTTGAATTTATACGATGTTCCTGTAAGAGTTTTAAGGGATTTGAACTCGCCTTTTTTGTCAGGGGAGTTGCTTTTAAGGGCGAAGATTTCATAGCCCGTTGCACCCTCAACCTTATCCCAACTCAGAGAAGCTGTGGAAGAGGAATAGGAACTGAGTTTAACATTTTTAACACTCTTGGGAATTGTTGTTGCAAGAATCTCTGAGGAAAAGCTGCCGAATACAGTCTTCGGGTCTTTTGAGTTGCACGCTCTTACCTTGAACTTATATTCTGAAGCGCTTTTGAGCTTTTTGAGGGTATAAGTTGTACCTTTAAGACTCTTCTTTTTCTCCCATTTCTTTGTTGCTGTGTTGTACATATATACCTGATAGCCTGTTACATTTTTAACCGGTGACCAGGTAAGCTTTACCGAGGAGGTAGTGGTTTCTGCTTTGAGAGATTTAACCTGATCTACAACTGTTTTTGCAGTAACGGTTGCATAGTCAGAATAAAGAGCTTTTGAGCTTTTCTTGTAAGCTCTTACTCTGAATTTATATGAAGTGCCCGGCTGGAGACTCTTTATAGTTGCGGATGTGCCCTTTACCACATCCTTTTTATCCCATTTTTTAGTTTTTGAGTTATACATATAAACGCCGTAAGAGGTTGTGCCGGTGCTTTTTGACCAGGTGAGCTTAACGGTACGGGTATAGGTCTCAGCCTTGAGCTTTTTTGGCGTTGCAGGTTCAATATAAAACTTTTTGGTAACACTGCCCGTGTATTTGCCCTTACCCTTAACGGTAAGGGAGGCTGTACCTGTGTTCTTGTTGTCCTTGTAGCTTACGGTGTAATCGGAGGAAGTGAGCTTTTTATTTTTGTATTTTACCGTAACTTTGGGCTTTATGTATTTACCTGTATAAGTGTGATATGCAGTGTAAGAAAATGTTGCTTTTGTTATTGAGGTTGCCGCACTTGCAGGAAGCACAAGAACGGAGCACATTAAAATAACGCAAAGTAAGGTCATAAGGCCGGCAATTATTTTTTTGTTCATAACGCTCCTCCTTTAGAAACCGAGGTTATCATTTACAAGAATAATATGGATTCTGTCCTTGTCTCTGCTTCTGCGGGTTACGACAATCTGGTTGCAGATGCAATCCTCTGCCATACAGTTGCCGCATTTACCCGTAAGGGCGCAGGGTGTCTTCTTGTTAAGTCTTATTGTGTTCGGGGGCGATGCAATGTTACGGATTCTGCCGTAAGCTTCTTCTATTGTTGAAACAACCTTATTCATACCTGTTACTATAATAACCTTATCGGGACCGAAAATGAGGCTTGCAACCCGGTTGCCGTTGCCGTCAATATTCATAAGCTCGCCATCAAGGGTAATGGCGTTGGTGCTCATAAGATAATAGTTTGCGCTGAAGGCTTCTTTGTAGTAATTGTTCATGCTTTTGGGGTTGTATTTGGCACGGTCAATAACTCTGATACCTTCTTTTTCGCTGAGGGCTTTTGTGATTCCGCATTCTTTTATGCTTTCGCTGCCACCCCAGGTTACGGATGAACCTTCTTCTATCATTGAAAGAACAAGGCTGAGACAATCCTCCTTGCTTTCGCAGTAGTAACCGTTCATATTTCTTTTATTAAGATTTTCAATAATGGACTTAGCCTGCTTTTCTCTTGCAAGGTGTGTGAAACCCATAATATCAACTCCTTAAGTTAAATATCCATATTTATACATTTTATATTATAACAAAAAAGTGTAATTTTGGCAATAGAATAATTTTGAATTTATCTGCACTTCAAAGCGGCTTTGTTAACTGTAAATAATTTAAACAAATGAAAGTGATATTAATGTGAACAATATGAAAGAAGGCTGTTTTTTCAACTTTGCTTGGGTAATCGTGCCAAAATAAATAAAATGAAGCGTATATTTAGTTTAAATTTCACAAAAAAACAAAAAACACTTTCCTTTTGTTTCTGTTAGTGTTATAATACATTAGTTGAATAATGACTTGGTGTCTTCATTAGAAGATGGACTTATATATCGAAACAAAGAAATCCTACGAAAGAGGAGAATGATTTTGGAAAAGCTCGTTATCCATGGCGGTAACAGACTTTGCGGTGAAGTGGATATAAGCGGTGCAAAAAATGCCGCTGTTGCAATTATACCTGCAACCCTTCTTGCTCAGGATGTCTGCCGAATTGAGAATATACCTAACATAAGTGATGTAAGCTGTATGGTAAGAATACTTAATCAGATGGGCGCTCAGGTTAGGTATATCAATAAGCATACCCTTGAAATAAATACAAAAACAGTAAATTCATATATTGTACACCACGAAATGACAAAGCAGCTCAGAGCATCCTATTACCTTATCGGTGCTCTTTTGGGCAGATTCTGCAGAGCAAAGGTTGCTTTGCCCGGCGGATGCAATTTTGGTGTAAGACCCATTGACCTTCACATCAGAGGTTTTGAGCTTTTAGGCGCTGAGACCAGCGTTGAAAATGCAATGATTAATGCAAGGGCTGACCACCTTACGGGTTCTGCTATATATATGGATAAGGTTTCCGTCGGTGCAACAATCAATATTATGCTTGCCGCGGTTAAGGCAAGGGGACTTACTATTATTGAAAATGCCGCCAAGGAGCCCCACATTGTTGACCTTGCAAACTTCCTTAATGCAATGGGCGCCGATGTAAGAGGTGCGGGTACCGATGTTATTAAAATACGCGGTGTTTCCGAAATGCACGGCTGTACCTATTCAATTATCCCCGACCAGATTGAGGCGGGAACATATATGGTTGCGGCGGCCGCTACTGCAGGTGATGTTCTTATTAAGAATGTAATCCCGAAGCATCTTGAATCCATCAGTGCAAAGCTTATGGAGTGCGGTGTTAAGGTTACGGAATATGACGACGCTGTCCGTGTTCAGTCAACGGGTAAGTTCAAGCGTTGCAATATCAAAACTATGCCTCACCCCGGCTTCCCCACGGATATGCAGCCTCAGATGGCTACACTTCTCACCGTGGCTGACGGAACAAGCATTGTTTCCGAGGGCGTGTGGGATAACCGCTTCAAATATATTGACCAGTTCATAAGAATGGGCGCAAATGTTCAGGTTGACGGAACGATTGCTGTTTTCCAGGGCGTCCCGGAGCTCACGGGTGCTCCCGTAAGAGCCGATGACCTTCGTGCCGGTGCTGCAATGATTATTGCAGGCCTTATGGCAAGAGGAACAACAGAGGTTGAAGATATTCTCTATATTGACAGAGGATATGAGGACTATGTTGATAAATTCAGAGAGCTCGGAGCCGATATGTACCGCAAGGAAATCAAAGAAGATGCGGTAAGTCCGGCAACGGCAGGTTAAATTAAATAACAGATAAAAGGGTTGTCAGGCGAGGCATCGCACGAACAACCTTTTTTTATGAAAGGAATTAAAACATGGCAAGATTCTGCTCACTTTTTTCTTCCTCATCGGGTAATTCGACCTTTGTCGGCTCGGCAAAAACAGGGGTGTTGATTGATGCGGGCGTGAGTGCGAAAAAACTCAAGGAAGCTCTTTTGCAGCGTGAGATTGACCCTGCGGCAATAGGAGGGATTTTCATTACCCACGAGCACAGTGACCATATAAAGGGATTGAGAATTCTGGCATCCACTTACAGTATACCTCTTTATGCTACGGAGGGTACCCTCACCGTTCTTGAGGAAAACGGACACCTGAATACTAAATTTCCTTTTGAGATTATGCCCCGTGAGGGTGTTGAAATCGGGGATATATTCATAAAAAGCTTTGCAACTCCTCACGACTCTCAGGAAAGCTGCGGCTATCAGATAACCCTGCCTGACGGACAGAAGGCGGCTGTTGCAACGGATATCGGCCATATGACGGATACGGTTAAGGAAAACATAAAGGGATGCAGTCTTGTGATGCTTGAATCTAACCATGATGTGGGTATGCTTCAGAACGGACCGTATCCATATTATCTTAAAAGAAGAATTCTTTCTCCCGTAGGTCATCTTTCCAACAGTGATTGTGCAAAAACTGCCGCTGAGCTTATAAAAACGGGTACAACAAGGCTGTACCTCGGTCACCTGAGTACGGAGAATAATTTTCCCGACCTTGCTTTTCAGGAAAACTATGCGGCAATATGTGAAACGGGTGCAGTTTTAAACAGAGATTATATACTTGAAGTGAACAAAAAAGAAAACGATGGCCCCATCGTAAGATTCTGAGGTGAAGGTATGCTGAATATTACAATTATCTGTGTGGGCAAATTAAAAGAGCAGTATCTCAGGGATGCGGTAGCCGAATACACAAAAAGGCTTTCATCTTCCTGTAAGCTCAGTATAATTGAGCTTAATACAGAAAGGCTCAGCGATAACCCTTCGGAAAAGGAAATAGAAAACGCCCTTAAAGCTGAGGGCAGAAGTATTATTGAAAAAATCCCCAAGGGCAGTACCGTTTACACAATGTGCATTGAAGGTAAGCAGCGAACAAGTGAGGAATTAAGCCGTGAAATTGATTCTCTTACGGCAAACGGTGTCAGCAGTATCACATTTATAATAGGCGGCTCATTCGGACTCAGCGATGAAGTTAAAAGGCTAAGCAGTCAACGTCTTTCAATGAGCAAAATGACCTTCCCTCACCAACTCGCAAGGGTTATGCTCCTTGAACAGCTTTACAGATGTATGCAGATTTCTTTGGGCACAAGATATCATAAATAAAAATTTTCAATTGGCTGTTGATTTTATAAAACTTTTATGTTAGAATCATTCAGTTGTTTAATTATGTAAAAAACTAAATTCAGGAGGATACTAAAAATGGAATTTTTCGGTTTTACTCTCTTCGGTTCCCTTTCAGGCGGAGCACTTATGGCTGTTGCGGCAGTGCTTTTTGTTGTGGGACTTGTTTTCATCATCAAGGGCGGTGACTGGTTTGTTGATTCCGCATCCTGGTTTGCAGAAGCAACAGGTATTCCTAAGTTTGTTGTTGGTGCAACGGTTGTTTCATTTGCAACAACTCTCCCTGAGCTTCTTGTTTCCGTAAGAGCGGCAATGAACGGCTCGGCTCAGCTTGCAATCGGTAATGCGGTAGGCTCAGTTACAGCAAACACAACCCTTATTATGGGTGTTTCTCTTGTTGCTATGGCGGGCGCAGTAAACAGAAAAAGCTTTTCGCTCAAGGGTGGTCTTCTTCTTGCTGCATCAATCGGTCTTACACTTCTTTCAATGAGCGGCGCACTTCCCACCTGGTCAGCTTTCATTCTCTGGGCAATTTTCCTTGTGTTTATGATAAGCAACCTTGTTGAAGGTAAAAAGGCTTCAGAAAACGATGAAATTGATACATATGAAAAGAAGGAAGTTCCTAAGAAGGTTCTTTTCTTCATTCTCGGTACTGCGGGTATTGTTTTTGGTGCTGAGTTCCTTGTCGGTTCAGGACAGACAATTGCAAAGGGTATGGGCATCAGCGAAGCTATTATCGGTTTTACCGTTATAGCTCTCGGTACTTCTCTTCCCGAACTCGTAACAACTCTTACAGCAATCAAAAAGAAGGAATCAGGCCTTTCTGTAGGTAACATTGTCGGAGCAAACATCATCGACCTTACCCTCATCCTTCCCCTTTGTGCCATTATTGACGGTAAGCCCCTTCCCGTTACCGCAACAAACCTCAGCTTTGATTTCCCCGTTTGTATTGCTGCTTGTGCAATAGCTGTTGTTCCCACAATTATCAGCGGTAAGTTCAGAAAGTGGCAGGGCGTGGCTCTTCTTGCTGTATATGTAACTTATATGGCACTTCTCGTTCTCAACGAGGTTGGAGTAGTTGCTCTTTAATATAAAGGCTTGACTTCCAAAACGGAAGCCAAGCCTTTCGTTTTTTATTGTTTTATCCTTCAAGCCCTACTGCATTACAGTTTTTCTTGTGCTCGGCATAGGTTTCGGCGTAGTAGTAATTCCAATCATTATCCGTTACAAAAAAGAAGTAGTTGCTTTCTTCAGGATAAAGGGCGGCTTTAATTGCATCAATTCCCGGGTTGCATATAGCCCCTGCGGGAAGACCTTCACATTTGTAGGTGTTGTAAAGCTGTGCATAGCGGGAGGTGTCGCCGCTGATGTAGGGTGAATCCGTAATGCAGTCGTTTACATAATTTATGGTAACATCGCACTGCAGCTTTCCGTATGCGGGACTGTTCAGTCGGTTGTGAAGCACGGAAGAAACAAGGGGCATTTCCTTCGGGTCGCCTGCTTCTTCCTGAATAATTGAGGCAAGGGTGATTATTTCACTCATTGTGTAGCCCAACTCTGCGGCTCTGAAATAATACTCTTCCGCGAGCTTTGTATCGGCATTTTTCAGAAAGCGGGAAAGAGCCAGCTCAGCACTTTCGCCTTTATAGAATTCATAGGTATCGGGGAAAATATAACCTTCAAGGACAAAGGCCTTGTCTTGTGCGTTTTTAAAATCCGTAATAAAGCCGTAATCGAGGGCCTTGTAGTAATCGCCCTGAAGAAGAGCCATAAAATCCTTTGCGGCGCATACTCCGTTTTCTTCTAACTTTTCCGCTATCTGCTTTGCGGTGTAGCCTTCGGGAAAGGTTACCCTTACGGTGTTGCTGACGGTTGTTGTTCCCTTGGGAGCATCTGAAGGTGTAACCTGATTTTTATTATTACCGCAGGCACCGAAGCTCAGAAACAATATAAGTGAGAGAGCGAGAATTAACACTCTTTTCATTTTAATCACATCCTTTTCGTCTGTTATTGTAACATAAAAGAAAATAAAACTGAATAGAATAAGGCATAATTTATGAAATTTGTAAGAAAATACATATAAAGGTGAGGATTTGGAGTCGGATTTCAAAAAAAGACTTGAAAAATACTAAGTTTTAGTATAAAATAGGTGAGTATAAAAATAAATCTTTTTTATTCGGAGGAATATAAAAATGGTATCAGCAGGCGATTTCAGAAACGGCGTTACATTTGAAATGGACGGCAACGTTCTTCAGATTGTTGAATTTCAGCACGTTAAGCCCGGCAAAGGCGCAGCTTTTGTTCGTGCAAAGGTTAAGAACGTAATCACAGGTTCAGTTATTGAACGTACATTCAACCCCAGTGAAAAGTTCCCCACAGCTTTCGTTGAAAGAAAGGATATGGAGTATTCATACAGCGACGGCGGTCTTTACTACTTCATGGACCCCGAAACCTATGAGCTCGTTCCCATTAACGAAAGTGAGCTTTCAGATAACTTCAAGTTCGTTAAGGAAAATATGACTTGTAAGATTCTTTCTTATAAGGGCAATGTTTTCGGTGTTGAACCCCCGAACTTTGTTGACCTTCAGGTTACAAAGACCGACCCCGGCTTTGCAGGTAACACAGCTACTAACACAACAAAGCCCGCAACACTTGAAACAGGCGCTGAAGTTAAGGTTCCCCTTTTCATTGACGAAGGCGAATTCATTCAGATTGACACAAGAACAGGTGAATATCTCGGCCGTTCAAAGGCTGACTGATAACAGTTAACCTAACCTATTAAAGAAAGGAGATACTACCATGTCAGTATCAGAAAAAGTTGCTTACTTAAGAGGCCTTATGGAAGGTCTTGACATTGACGACGATAAGAAGGAAGGCAAAATGTTTGCCGCAATTATTGATGCTCTTGATGAAATTGCATCAGAAATCAGCGATATCGACGAAGATCTTATCGACCTTCAGGATTATGTTGAAGAGCTCGACGAAGACCTCGGCGACGTTGAAGAATTTGTTTACGAATGCTTTGATGACGATTGCGACTGCGATTGCTGTGACGATGACGACTGCGATTGCTGCTGCGACGACGATTGCATCGAAGTAACATGCCCCGCTTGTGAAGAGGAAGTTTGCATCGGTTTCGATGAAATCGACGACAATGGTGAAGTTGAATGTCCTTGCTGCGGCGCAATTCTCGAATTCGAAATCGAAGAAGAGGAAGAAATCGAAGAATAATTCTTTTCGTAAAAATCAAAGCTCCTCAACCTGTGGTTGGGGAGCATTTTTTTGGAGTGTGTAAATTTGGTAATAAGAAAACCCGAAAGGGCAGATATACCTGCCCTTCTTGAAATTTATAACTATGAGGTGGAGCACGGCAAGGCCACCTTAGATATAACAAAAAGAACACTTTCTCAGTGGGAACAGTGGTATGACGACCACAACAAGGGCAATCATCCTCTTATAGTGTGTGTGGATAAAGGTGAGATAGCAGGCTACGCAACCCTTTCCTCATACAGATTTAAAGAAGCTTACAATTCAACTGTAGAGCTTTCCGTTTATGTTTCTCCCTATCATCGGCAAAAAGGTGTGGGAACTGCCCTTATGGATGAAATCATCAGAATGGCAAGAGAGGATGAAAGCATACATACGGTGGTATCCGTTATCACAAGCGGTAACGAGGCATCCTGCCGTCTGCACGAAAAATTCGGTTTTACCTTTTGTGGGACTATTAAAGAGGTTGGATTTAAATTCGGGGAATATGTGGATATTGATAATTATAGCTTAATTGTTTAGTATTTATATCGTAGGGGCGGCCATTGGCCGTCTTTTTTTGTTTGTAGGAGGCTATAATAAAGTCTATTGCTTATTTTATATTTTCGGATAATCTAAATCAACAGGCAGACCGAGAATATAGTCGGCAGATACTCCATAGTAAAGACATAATTTGCGGATATGTTCAATTCTGAATTGCCTTTTACCGCTTTCGTACAGATGATACTGAGTTCTGGAAATTCCCAATACCTCTGCGACTTCTGCCTGAATTTTATCGTTATCTTCTCTAAGATCTTTGAGGATTTCATAGTAATTTTTCATAGTTTTAACCCCCCCCTTTTTTGTTTATTAAGGAGATTATAACAAAGTGTTCAAATAAACACTTGAAATGTGTTCAAATGAACACTATAATAAAATTGTCCATTCGAATGGTAAAGGAGTATTTTTATGAAAAACATTAAATTAAAAGATATTGATTCTCTTGACGAAATACTGAGAAATATTAATATATATACTTATTTTCTTACTCTTGTTGAATACGATAAGGAAGAACATATTGTTCCTTACGAAGACATTAATACAATCCAGCAAAGTGCTGAAAAATTTCTTTCAGAGAATATATCAGAAGAGGTGAATAAAATGAATGAGATTGTTAATAAAGAGAATTTTCTTTTATAAAAATCACAGCATTCTTTCCGTGGAGAGTTTAACTTAAGTTTTATCAAACTTCTAAGTATAGATTTTCCTCTGCATCCGTACGCTCATGCCGCTCGGGCACATACTTTGGCTCATTCGAGCGCCAAAGTATGCAAAGCGCCCTTTTTGGGGTGCTACGGGTATACCACGAGCATACACCGGCGTTCGTGTCCGCATACAACCCTTACGGGTTGTTCGTACGGGACAGAGATTCACTTACTTAATTTGATTAAAAACCGCTTATACATTACTTTATAGGCGTCAACTAATCTGCTACGGGAACAATTCTATTCTATAGATTTCCACGAGCCTTTTATATACTGACGATGCTTTATGGAATTATCAAACCTGAGTATATATCCACATAAATTTACACTGAATAACTGTAATTTACGAAGGTAGAACAATTTAGTTTTCTCTGCCAAAATGCGGCGGAATTTACTTCCGACGCCAAAAAGGGCGCTTTGCATACTTTGGCGCTCGAATGAGCCAAAGTATGTGCCACAGCGGCATGAGCGAGCGGATATTGAGGAAAAACTATACTTAAAAGTTTGATTAAAGGTCGGGTAAAAGCTCCGCGGCAAAAAAATTACTGGTGACTGAAAGATTTATTGAAACATAAATTTAACCCCTCAGTCTTTTTGCTTCGCAAAAATCCAGCTCCCCTTTCAGGAGAGCCTTTGCGAGGTGGTGACTTCGTCACAATTGAAACCCCTCAGTCACAACCTTCGGTTGCGACAGCTCCCCTAAAGAGGAGCCTCTGCTATGTGGTAACTTCGTCACAATTATAACGGCATGAGCGGACGAAGTTAGCGGAAAAACTATACTTAAAATTTTATTAAACCAATGGTAAAACCTCCACGCAAACCTAGACTTTTAATATAAATGTAAGCAACAGAGCAACACCTCACCGATAAGTAATTCTGCATTTTTTTATCAAAACCCCTTGATAAATCCGTTTGACTGTGGTAAAATACAAATAATCCGTAATGCAATTTCCGAGTGGGCTCAAGCGAGTCCGCTCTTCTTTGTTGCTTTTTTCGGGTTTTACAATTGAATATTATATAAGGAGTGATTTAAATGGCAAAAGGCGGAAACACCGTAAAAACCGTCTGGGAAATCGTTGAGCCCTTCGCTTCTGAGCTCGGACTTCGCATCTGGGATGTCCGTTTCCTTAAAGAAGGCGCTTCCTGGTATCTTCGTATTTTCATTGATAAGGACGGCGGTGTGAGTATTGACGACTGCGTTGACCTTACCCATCTGATCAACAAGCCTCTTGACGAGGCAGACCCCATTGAACAGGCGTATTTCCTTGAGGTGTCATCACCCGGGGTTGAAAGAGACCTTGTCCGTGATGAGCATTTCACTGAATTCCTCGGTGAAAAAATCAAAGTTAAAATGATAAGACCCGTTGACGGTAAAAGAGAGTTCTCGGGAATTCTCAGCTCTTACAGTGACGGTAATATAACAATCGAAGTTTCTGACGGCGAGAGCTTCTCCTTTACAAAAAAGGAAGCCTCATGGGTCAAGCTTGACGATTTTGAAATGTAAATAAAACAATTAATTATAAAATCAATCAGAAAGGATGAGTATCAAAAATGAACAAGGAATTTTTTGAAGCAGTTAAGATGCTTGAAGAAGAAAAAGGCATCTCATCAGAGTACATCTATGACAAAATCAGAGCGGCTATTATTTCCGCAACAAGAAACAGCTACGGCAACAGAGACAATGTTGTTTGTGATATCGACCCTGAAAAGCAGACAATGAGCGTTTATGTAAGAATAGCAGTTGTTGACGAGGTGGAAGAGCCTGCAGCAGAAATGACTCTCGAACAGGCAAGAAACTACGATGCAAACGCTCAGGTGGGCGACTTTGTTGAAATTGCACTTGAGCCCAAGAAGTTCGGCAGAATTGTTGCGCAGACAGCTAAGAGCGTTATCCGTCAGGGTATCAGAGAAGCTGAAAGAGAACTCGCAACAAAGGAATTCCAGAACAGACATCAGGAGGTTGTAACTGCAAAGGTTAACATCGTTTATCCCGAAACAGGCGACGCTTCCATCGAAATCGGCAGAGCAAACGCAATCCTTCCCAAGGCAGACCAGATTCCCGGCGAAAAGCTCACTTCAGGTCAGCTTATCAAGGTTTATGTTGCTTCCATTAAGGAAGAAAACGGCACAAGCTATGCAAATATTTCAAGAAGACATCCCGGATTCGTTAAGAGACTTTTTGAAACAGAGGTTCCCGAAATTTATGACGGTATTGTTGAAATCGTTTCCGTTTCAAGAGAAGCAGGTTCAAGAACAAAGATTGCCGTTAACAGCCACGACGAAAATGTTGATGCAGTAGGTGCTTGCATCGGCCCCAGAGGTCAGCGTGTAAGCAACGTTGTTGACATCCTCTGCGGTGAAAAGATTGATATTGTACGCTACAGTGAGGAGCCCGAAAAGTACATCGCTGCCGCACTTGCTCCCGCTGAGGTTCTTTCCGTTATGGTTGACGAAAACGGTGCAAAGGCTTGCAGAGTAATCGTTCCCGACAGCCAGCTTTCACTTGCAATCGGTAACAAGGGTCAGAATGTACGCCTTGCCGCAAAGCTCACCGGCTGGAAAATTGATATCAAGCCCTTAAGTCAGGCTAACAGCTGATTATCGGGTGAAGCATATGGCAATGAAAAAGGTACCGATGAGAAAGTGCCTCGGCTGCGGTGAAATGTTCCCTCAGAGAGAGCTTGTGAGAGTTGTCAAAACCCGTATCAAGCCTGAAAATGAGAACGAAGAAGAAACCTATACCGTAAGTCTTGACCTTGTTGGCAAAAAGAACGGCAGAGGAGCTTATATATGCAAAAAATCCTCCTGCTTTGAGTTGGCACGCAAGGCAAAAAGATTTCCCAGAGCTTTAAGCTGTGAAATTCCCGAAGAAATATACGACCTTATGGAAAAGGAGCTGAAAGAAAATGAATGATAAGTTTCTTTCGCTTTTAGGAATGGCAAGAAGGTCGGGCAAAATGTCTCTCGGTCACGATGCGGCAATAAACGCAATTGTGAAAAACAAGGCAAAGCTTTGTGTTATGAGCTCTGACGGCTCAGAAAGGCTTAAAAGGGAAATGCACCACGCCTGCACTTTCAATAACAAAAACATCCCCTTACTTATAACAGACTACACACTGTCAGAGCTTTCTGTGGCAATAGGCTCAAAGGCGGCGGTACTTACCGTTGACGATGAGGGCTTCGGAAAAGCACTGACAGAAAGATACAACGAAATCAACAAAGGCAGAAAGGAATGATATTCAATGCCAAGAGAAAAGTATAAAATTCACGAGCTTGCCAAGGACTTCGGAACGAACAGCAAGGCTATTATTGAAATTCTTACAAAGCTTTCAGCTGAGCCCACCAAGCATACAACAGTTCTTGACGACAGACAGCTCGATTTCATTTTTGAAACATTGACTCAGACTAACGAAGTAGCTTCATTTGATTCTTATTTTGCTTCAGGTGAAAAGCAGAAGGAAGAAAAGAAGGTTCAGGAAGAAAAGGCAGAAGAAGTTAAGGCTGAACCCCAAATAAAAGAAAAGATCGAAAAGGCTCCCGCTAAAAACACAGCACCTCAGAAGAGCGAAGGCAAAAAGGAAGCACAGAAGGCTCCCGAAAAGGCTAAATCTCAGCCTGTTCAGCAGAATGCACAGCCCAAAAAGGAAAAGAAAGAAAAGGTTATGCAGTCCAGAACAAAGGGTGAAAAGAGAACTGTTGACACAAGAAGCAGTAATGTTGACCTTGAAAAGTACAACGAAAAGTATGATGAAATGGCTTCTCAGGGCGGCAGACGCGACAACGAAATGGGTGCAAGCAAGCAGAAGCTCAAACAGAAGAGTCAGCAGTACAGAAAGCAGGGTATGCGCTCAAATAAAAGAGAAACAGAAGCAGAAAAGCTCAAGAGAATTGCCGCAGAAAGAGCAAAGAAAACTCTTACCGTTAAAATCCCCGATGAAATCACCGTTGGTGACCTTGCTTCACTTCTCAGAAGAACAGCCGCTGAGGTTATAAAGGAAATGTTCAAGCTCGGCACAATGGCTACCGTTAACCAGACTATCGACTTTGATACAGCAGAAATTGTTGCAACGGAGCTTGGTGCAAAGGTTGAAAGAGAAGTTGAGGTTTCAATTGAAGAAAGAATTATTGACGACCACGAGGATGCAGCTGAAGACCTTCTTCCCAGAGACCCCGTTGTTGTAGTTATGGGCCACGTTGACCACGGTAAGACCTCAATTCTTGATGCTATCCGTAACGCTTCCGTTACCGCAACGGAGGCAGGCGGTATTACTCAGCACATCGGTGCTTACAGAGTTGACCTTGACGGTCAGATGATTACCTTCCTTGATACACCGGGTCATGCCGCCTTCACCTCAATGAGAGCAAGAGGCGCAATGGCAACTGATATTGCAGTTCTTGTTGTTGCCGCTGATGACGGTATTATGCCTCAGACAATTGAAGCTATCAACCACGCTAAGGCTGCAAATGTTCAGATTATTGTTGCTATCAACAAGATGGATAAGGATGGCGCAAACCCCGACAGAATCAAGCAGCAGCTTACAGAGCACAACCTCGTTCCCGAAGAATGGGGCGGTGAAACAATCTGTGTTCCCGTTTCCGCAAAAACACATATGGGTATTGACTCACTTCTTGAATCAATCCTTCTTGTTGCTGAAATGGCAGAATTAAAGGCTAATCCCAACAGAGCTGCTAAGG
Source organism: Acutalibacteraceae bacterium (assembly GCA_045531265.1). GTDB lineage: Bacteria > Bacillota > Clostridia > Oscillospirales > Acutalibacteraceae > UBA6857. The sequence continues at coordinate 25,642 of JAZSDP010000009.1, read as the reverse complement.
GCGTTGTTATTGAAGCAAAGCTTGATAAGGGCCGCGGTCCCGTTGCAACCTTACTTGTTCAGAACGGTACACTTAATGCGGGTGACATTGTTGTTGCAGGTCAGTCCGTTGGCCGTGTAAGAGTTATGTCCAACGAAAGAGGTCAGAGAATCAAGCAGGCAGGTCCTTCCGTGCCCGTTGAAATCACGGGTCTTGATGTAACTCCCAACGCAGGTGACACCTTTGACGTTGCTTCCGACGAAAAGCTTGCAAGAGAGCTTGTTGAAAAGAAGAAGCACGAAGCAAAGCAGGCTGAGTGGGGTGCACAGCAGAAGGTTACCCTTGATAATCTCTTCTCCTCACTTAAGGAAGGTGAAATGAAGGAGCTCAACATCATCGTTAAGGCCGACGTTCAGGGCTCAGTTGAAGCTGTTAAGCAGAACCTTGAAAAGCTGACAAACGAAGAAGTAAGAGTTCGTGTTATCCACGGCGGTGTGGGTGCTATAAACGAATCCGACGTTCAGCTTGCAGGTGTTTCAAATGCTATTATCGTCGGCTTCAACGTTCGTCCCGATGCTAATGCAACAACCCTTGCAGAACGTGACAGCGTTGAAATGAGAATGTACAGAGTTATTTATGACTGCATTGAAGAAATTGAAGCAGCTATGAAGGGTATGCACGCTCCCAAAACAAGAGAAGTTGCCCTCGGCAGAATAGAAGTTCGTAATGTTATGAACCTTTCATCTGTTGGTAAAATTGCAGGCTCTTATGTTCTTGAAGGCAAGGTGCAGAGAAATGCACTTATCCGTGTTGTCCGTGACGGTATTGTTATTACCGAAGACTCAATTTCTTCACTCCGTCGCTTCAAGGATGACGTAAAGGAAGTACAGTCAGGCTTTGAATGCGGTATCGGCCTTGAAAAGTTCAACGACATCAAGGAAGGCGATATCTTTGAATGCTTTATGATGGAAGAATACCGTGATTAATATAAGTATTGCTTCTGACTTTATGTAAGTGTAACAGTAGTCAGTAGTCAGTAGTCAGTAGTCAGGAAAATCCTGCTCACTGACTGCTGAAAAAAGCAAATTACATTTCAGAAAGGCTATATATAATGGCAGGATTCAGAATTAACCGTGTGTCGGAGGATATCCGACGTGAAATAATAGCTATCATCAGGGAACTCAAGGACCCGAGGGTGATGGGCAAAATGCTTACGGTGGTCCGTGTTGAGGTGAGCTCAGACGCTTCCTATGCAAAGGTTTATGTCAGTGACCTTAAGGGCATTGACTCAGCAAAGGAAGCTGTTAAGGGCCTGACCTCGGCAACGGGATATATCCGCCGTGAGGTGGGTGGAAGGCTCCACCTGAGAAAAACTCCCGAGCTTAAATTTGTAGCCGACGACTCAATTGAGCAGGGCTTCAATATGTTCAAAAAGCTGGAAGAAAACAGAGGTGAATGATATGAAAATCGAAATTTCTCAGGCAGTAGCAGAACTGAAAAATGCAGATAATATCCTCATTCTTACTCATATAAATCCCGACGGAGATACTCTGGGCAGCGGCTTTGCCCTTCTCAGAGCTCTTCGTAAAATGGGTAAAAAGGCAAGGCTTATAAACGGCGACAGAATAAACGGAAAATATAATTACCTTTTTGAGGACCTCAACGAAGAGGAATTTGAGGAGGAATATATAGTAAGTGTTGATGTTGCAGAAAGAAAGCTTTTGGGCGATGCTTTAAGTGAAAAATACGGTGGCAGAGTAAATCTTTCCGTAGACCACCACGAAAGCTCACGCCGTTTTGCTGAAATGACCTATTGTGAGCCCGACAGTGCCTCCTGCTGTGAGATAATTTATCTTATAATAAAGGCTCTCGGCGTTGAAATTGATAAGGGCATAGCTTCCTGTATTTATACGGGCTGTTCAACGGATACGGGCTGCTTCAGGTACTCAAATGTTACCAAAAGAACTCACCTTATAGCCGCTGAGCTTATAGAAAAAGGCGCAGACCACAGCAGAATTAACACAAAGATGTTTGAAATGAAAAGCATGAACAATATTATGCTTGAAACAATGTGCCTTTCAACTCTCAGCTTTTATGCTGAGGGCAAGGTTGCTGTAATAAGCGTTACTCAGGAGATGTTCCGCAAAACGGGTACGGATAAATCCGCACTTGACGCCATAAAGCCCGTAACAAGGCAGATTGAGGGCGTAAAAGCAGGGGTTACTCTCCGTGAGGAGAATGACGGCAAAATCAGTGTTTCACTGCGTACCGACGAGGATGTTGACGCGGCGGCAATCTGTGCTCATTTCGGCGGCGGAGGCCATGTCAGAGCAGCAGGCTGTGAATTCAGGGGCAAGACCATTGAAGAAGCAAAAAAAGCTGTGGTTGATTATATTGTATCAATTCTTTGAGTAGTAAGTAGGGACCGGCGTCCCCGACGGTCCGTTAACGTTTTGAGCAGTAAGAAAGGAGTGTTAGTGTGACAGGCTTTGTTTTTCTTGATAAGAGCGAGGGAATAACATCCTTTTTTGCCGCATCAAGGCTGAGAAAAATTTTCGGCACAAAAAAAATCGGTCATACGGGCACTCTTGACCCCATGGCTACAGGCGTTCTGCCCATTGCAATAGGCGGAGCTACAAGATTCATTGAGCTTATTCCGGACCACGATAAGGGATATGTTGCCTCATTCCGTCTCGGTATTACCACAGACACCCTTGATATTACGGGCGAGGTTTTGTCCCGTAATGAGGTAGGGGCAACAAAAGCGGATGTTGAAAATACCCTTCAGAATTTCAGGGGTGAAATCAGTCAGCTTCCGCCAATGTATTCCGCAATAAAAAAGGACGGTGTAAGGCTTTATGAGCTTGCACGTCAGGGTATTGAGGTTGAAAGGGAAGAAAGGAAGGTTACCGTGCATTCCCTTGAGCTTACTTCTGCCGACGAGGAAAATAAGGAATACGAAATCACCGTTATGTGCTCAAAGGGCACTTATATCAGAAGTCTTATTTCCGATATAGGCGAGGCCTTAGGCTGCGGTGCTACTATGACAAAGCTCAGAAGAGTAAAAGCCAACGGAGTCACAGTTGACCGCTGTTATACTCTTGACGAGCTTTCAGAAATGAAAGAAAAAGGAAATCTCAATGAAGCGATTATAGGGGTTGACACTTTTATTTCATATGATAAAATAAGGGTAAGCGAGGCTCAGTCAAAACGCTTTTCAAACGGAGGTGCCCTTGACTGTAACCGCTTCGGCGGAAAAAAAGAGCCGGGACTTTACAATGTGTATTCACCCGACGGCAGATTTTTAGGCATTGGTGAAATAAAAGAGGGCTCAGAGGAGCTTTCCGTAAAGCGTGTGTATGTTGAAGCGTAAACTGTAAAAAGGAGGCGGCTAAGCAATGTTTGAACTTAGTGAAAAAATAAAAAAGCAAGGCACAGCCGTCGGTCTGGGCTATTTTGACGGCATACACAGAGGCCACCAGGCAGTTTTAGGTGCGGCACTGAAAAAGGCAAAGGAAAATAATCTTGTGCCCGTTGTTATGCTTTTTGATATCCATCCCAGAAGGCTGATTTCAGGCAAGGTCCCCCCTATGCTCACAAGCGAGGAAAGAAAAAGAGAAATCCTTAAGGAAATGGGCTTTACCGTTGTGGATTTCAATTTCAGGGAGGCTATGAACTATGCCCCGGAAGAGTTTATTCAGAAGATTCTCGTTGAACGCCTGAGTGCAAAATTCGTTTCCTGCGGCTATGATTACCATTACGGCAAAGGCGGAAAGGGTAATGCAGAGTCTCTTCATAATGAGCTTTCGGAAAGGGGAATTGAATCTGTATCCCTGTCTCCCATTCTTTTAGGCGATGAGGTTATAAGCTCAACTAAAATAAGGCAGCTTATAATGGACGGTGAAATTGAAAAGGCAAACACAATGCTCGGCAAGGAATTCACCTATGACTTTGTTGTAAAAAGGGGCGACGGTCTCGGTCACGGACTCGGTTTCCCTACGATAAATCAGTATTTCCCCCAGGATTTTATTGTGCCTAAATACGGCGTTTACCTTTCAAGAGCAAAGGTCGGTAAAAAATATTACACTGCAGTGACCAATGTGGGTATAAGACCCACGGTAAACAAGGATTCAATGAGAAGTGAGACCTGTATTCTTGATTTTTCGGGCGACCTTTACGGTCAGAAAATAGAGGTCAGCTTACTCAGATATATAAGAGGAGAGGTTAAATTTGCTTCTCTTGATGAGCTTAAGGCTCAGATAGCAAAGGATATAAAACAAGCAAGACTTATGTATAATGAGGTTGTTAAGAATGGCTAAGTTAAATGTAAAAGCGATATTTTTTGATTTTGACGATACTCTCCAAAGCAGAAAGGGCGCTTACAGACTTTACTGTGAGGAGTTTTTAAGTAAATATTTTCCCGGTATCAGCGAAGAGGAAAGACTCACAAAGCTTGACGAAATGGAAGAGCACGTTGACGGCGGATACAAGGACAGAGAGGTTTACTTCCCTGAAATGATTGATTTGTGGAAGTGGGAAAACCATCCTCCTTTGCAGGAGCTTTACGATTCCTTCAATTTTGATTTCGGCAGACACATTGTTATGCTCGACGGAGCTGTTGATGTGCTTAAGGAAATCAAGAAAAGAGGTTATATCCTCGGCTGTATCACCAACGGCGTTTCATCACTTCAGAATATTAAGCTCGATACCGCGGGTATCAGAGATATGTTCGATGTTGTAATCGTATCAGGTGATATCGGTATTTATAAGCCTGCAAGAGGCATTTTTGACGAGGCTTGTAAAAGAGCCGGCGTAAAAAATGAGGAAGCTCTTTTTGTCGGTGACCACCCTGTTAACGATATTCAGGGTGCTCTCGGTGCAGATATGAAGGCTGTGAGAATGAATTACGGTGACTTCTTCGGCAAGGGCCTCGGCAATCCCGGTGTTGCGGCAGAAATTGAAAAGATAACGGACTTACTCGAGCTAATTTAAAAAGAGTATACAATTAAAACGGACGGCAAAGGAGAAAGAGAATGATTTGTAAAAAGTGTGCAAATATGTTTGACGATTCACTGTCAAGCTGTCCCGAATGCGGAACTCCTATATTTGATTCGGAAATTACAGAAGAACAGAAAAAGAAAAAAGCACCTTTTGTTCTGAATATTCCCGATGAAGAAATTGAAAAACCTATTATTATAAAAGCCGAAAAGGCAAATCACGAAAATTCAGAGGAAGAAAAATCCGAAACGTCTGAAGCTGCTGAGCCTGACTCGGCAGAAAATGAGCTTTCAGAAGAGGAAGGAATAAAAGAAGAAGAAGCGGAAGAAAAGCCCGAAGCACCGCAGATTGTAAAAAGAGTCAGAACAGTTACCCCTGCAGAAAAGGCGGTTTCCAAAAAGGAAGAGCCCGAAAAAAAGCAGGATAATGTTGGCGACAAGGCTGCCGCCGCACTGATTGTTTCAATTGTGTGCATTCTTGCCTGTGTTATGACGGTGCTTACCTTTGTAAGCGTAAAAAGTGATGTTTTCAAATCCGACGGTGATGTTGTTAAAACCGTTGCAATGAGCAGTCTTTCCGGTGAACAGAAGGGCGAGCTTGAACAGTGGTTTTCACAGGCAGGTGTGATTTGCGAGCAGGGTATAGGAAATTCGGAAAGGGATGTAAATAACATTCTCAGCTTGATAAGACCGAAGGATGTCAACGGTATTTACTGCTCTGTTTACGGTAAAACCGAAATAACCGCCAATACCCCTGACCCTGCGCACCGCTATATGAATGAAAACGGTGATTACAGTTATTATAAATTGGACGGTGACAAGGTTGACGCTTTGGTAGATGCATTGGGACATACACCTAACCATACCGTTAATACTCCTGAGTTCTATTATTACGGCGGTTATTACTATTTCAAAGATAAGTCCGAAGAAAAAACAAAGCTTTATATTGCTGATGTAAAGAGCAGCAAAAGAATTATGGACGGAAGCTATTATGTTGAATGCAGCTTCCTTGATAAAAATGACCTTTCCGCTGAGGAAAAGGAAAGATATGCAATAGTTGAAAAGCTTGACGGTAATAACGGTATAGCTTACAGAGTAAAGAAGCTTTCCGATACTCCGATTTTTGATGCAAACGGAGCAATAATCAATAAAGCTTCCTATGAAATGAAAACACACACCGTGGAAAAGAAAGCCAAGGACGGAACTGTTTATCACAGATACATTATCGAATATCCCGAATTTTCCGGAAATACTGAGGCTGAGAAAACGGCAAATCAGCTTTTCGGTGATATGATAAATGTTTACGGTGCTGACGGTGAAAGTGCGGAAAAGGCTTATAAAAGCTTTATCAAAAACGGCGGAGACAAAAATGAGCTTCCCCTTGTTACACATATCACTTCAAGAGTGACCTATTCTGAGAACGGATATCTTAGCTTTTTGGAAGAAACTGCCGAATATATCCCGTCTTCAATGCCAAAGGAAGAAACTGAGAGTGAAGAAGATTCAGATGAGCAGACAGAAGAAAATCTTCCCGTTACTCTTCCCAAACGTACGGTTGAAGGCTATAACCTTGATACCGAAACCGGTGACTTTGTAACAAAGGATGCCATTATCGGCAAGGATTATCAGAATATATCAGAGCTTCTTTACCGCATTTATAAGGGCTATTCATACGATGACCTGAAGCTGAAATTTAAGGAAAAGCTCGGTGAAGACCTTATGAGTGAAGAGGTTTCTACGGAAACAGAAAGCACTGATGCTGAAGATATTCCTGAGGATACAGAAGAACTCGGAATGAAAATTTATGAATCCGCAAGTGTTCTTACGGAAAAAGGTTATATGTTCTGTTTTGTAACTCAGGAGGGCTATGCTGCCGATGTAGCAATCCCCACCGATATTGACGGGCTTTATGTTATTGATATAAATAAATAAAAACTTATCGGTCACACAAAAGTGTGACCGATAAGTTTTTATTTTCAGTTTTTCTTTACTGTTTTAAGGAAGTCTTCAACCATATTAACCATTTCGGGATCCAGGTTAACAATGGGAAGGTCAAGAAGCTGGCGGAGAGTGAAGGGCTTCACAATTGCCATAAGCGGGCTCTGAAGAAGCTTTCCTGCGGCACCCTTTACCATACCGAGAATGTCTTCACTCTTAAGAAGGTCGCCGATTGTGTCGTCAAGGCTGTAGCAATCAGGATTGCTTTCGTCGCTCTTTTCAACAAACCAGTTTCTTACCATTGAGGAAGCACCTTCGGGAAGGCTGTATTCAGCGGGATATTCCGTAACACCTGTAAGAGTGATTGTTTCCTTGATGTCGCCTGCGGTGATTACAACCTTGTTTTCGCCTTCCTTGATTTCCATTTCGGGGAATACGAAAATGCCTTCAGCTGTAACGGTCTTCTGCTTGCCGTTTACCTTAAGGGTAACCTTGTCGCAGTTTGAATATACTCTGAATTCCTTTTCACCTACAGTACGAAGGGGATATCTGTCACCAACAAGGTGAACGAACTTATCGTCTGACCAGAATGCCTTGTAAAGGTAGAAGGAATCCTTCTTTGTCTTTCTGTCAAAGGTAACAAGGCCCTTGTTGTTTCTGCCCTTTACGCCGCCTTCGTTTCTCATTGCTGAGCCGAAGTCGAACATATTCCATACATATGAGCCCCAGATCCACTTGTTTGCATTGATTGACTTGATATAGTGCTCGTGATAAAGTGCCTGATAGCCTTCGGAATAGTCGCCCTGAGAGGGGTTATCACCGAAGTAGCCGAGAACACCCTCTGCACCGTATTCGGAAATACCCATTTTAAGGTTGGGATTTACTTCGCGGAATTTGGAGAGCCACTCGTCAAGGCCGTCGCAGGTCTTCATATACCAGCCGAAATAGTGGTTATATGCAAGGATATCGGTAACACTGTTAAGCTCTGAATTGGGTGAGCACATTGTGAACTGAGCCTGAGTTGTGGGGCGTGAGGGGTCAAGGAATTTAGCATAAGTGTTAAGCTCCTTGATACCGTTTATAAGGGTTTCGTTTTCACTTGTGATTGTGATTTCGTTCTGAACACCCCAGCAGAAAATTGAGGGATGGTGCATATTCTGCTTAATGAGCTCTTCGAGCTGATTCATAGCGTTTTCCTGAGCCTTTTTGTTATAGCGTGAAATTACAGGAATTTCAGCCCAGATAAGCATACCGTATTCGTCGCAAAGGTTATAGAAATCCTCGGACTGCTGATAGTGAGCGAGACGGATTGAGTTTGCGCCCATTTCCTTAATAAGCTCAATATCCTCAATATGCTCGTTCATTGTAAGGGCATTACCGATTACTTCTCTGTCCTGATGGCGGGAAACACCCTTTAGCTTTATGTACTTGCCGTTAAGGAAACAGCCTTCGTTTGCATCAAACTTAATGTCTCTGAAGCCGAAGCGTACCTTCACCTCGTCCATAACCTTGCCGTTATCGGAAACGGTTGCTCTGAGAGTATAAAGGTAGGGGTTTTCAATACCGTTCCAGAGAATGGGTGAATCAACGTGAAGCTTCTGCTTGTCGCCCGCTTTTGCAACCACATTGCCTTCAGCGTCAAGAACCTCGTAAAGCACCTTAACACCGGTCTTATAGCCGGAAACAATAGCCTTAACAGCAACATCGCCGTTGGCTTTTGCGGTAACATAAACGCCCTTGCTGCCTGCATCGGTAAGTGAGAAGTGAGTTTCGGGAACATCGTAAATAAGGTTTACATCTCTGTAAAGTCCGCCGTAGAAGGTGAAGTCTGCAAAGCCGGGGTAAACCTTCTTGTTGTCTGAGTTGTCAACGGTAACCTCAAGGAAGTTTTTGGGTGAGGTGAGAAGGTTTGTGATTTCAAAGCGGAAGGTTGAATAACCTCCCATATGGCTGCCTGCTTTTTTACCGTTAACGAGTACGGAGCAGATGCTGTTTGCTCCCTTGAATTCAAGGAACACTCTGCCTTCGTAACGGGGAAGGATTTTTGTGTAAGTGCAAGCACCTCTGAAATATCCGCCGTCTCCGCCGCCCTGACCGTCAATGCCGTTCCAGGTGTGGGGAAGGTTTACGGTTTCTTTTTCGCCCTGCTTGCAAAAAATCCAGTCCTGATTGAGTGAAATAATCTTCTTCAATTTTAATTCCTCCTGTGAATTTCAGCATTACCATAAAAGTATAGCATAAACAAAAAGATTTTACAACCGAAAAAGATTTAAAATTATTTACTTAAACAGTAAGATATGATAAAATACCTATTGTTAAAACATTAAAGAGACGGTGATTTTATGAAAGCACCCTTGGCAGACAGAATAAGACCTCAATGTATTGAGGATATGGTAGGGCAAAGCCATTTGCTGGGAGAAGGCAAAGCTCTCAGGAATATAATTGAATCGGAAGAAATACCCAACCTTATTTTTTACGGACCTTCAGGAGTGGGCAAAACTACTCTCGCTTCCATTATTGCAAAAAAGACCAACCGCAAATTCCATAAGCTTAACGGCACCTCGGCTTCTACGGCTGATATAAGGGCAATAGTAGGTGAGCTTGATACTCTTGCGGCACCAAACGGTATATTGCTTTACCTTGATGAAATTCAGTACTTCAATAAAAAACAGCAACAGACTCTTCTTGACTATATTGAAAGAGGAGAAATTATCCTTATTGCTTCAACAACGGAAAACCCCTATTTTTATGTTCACGGAGCAGTTTTAAGCCGTTCAACGGTTTTTGAATTCAAAAGCATAACCGCCGAAGAAATTGTACCCGGAGTAAAAAAGGCGTTCGACTTTCTTTCCGCAGAAAGGAACATCACCGTTGAAGCTGATGAAGCTGTGCTTTTACACATTGCCCGTTCCTGCGGCGGTGATGTGAGAAAGGCGATGAACTCCGCCGAGCTGTGTGTTCTGAGCACTATCCCCGATGAGGAAGGCAAGGTCACTATAACCAAAGAAAAAGCTGAAGAGCTGACCCAAAAAAGTGCTATGAAGTATGACCGTGAGGGTGACGAGCACTACGATATACTTTCGGGTTTTCAGAAAAGTATGCGTGGCTCCGACGCCGATGCGGCACTTCATTACCTTGCAAGGCTCCTTGAAGCGGGGGATATGCCCTCGGCTATAAGAAGACTTCTTGTTTGCGCTAACGAGGATGTGGGTCTTGCTTATCCCATGATTATCCCCATTGTAAAGGCGGCTGTTGATACTGCCCTTATGGTGGGTATGCCCGAAGCGAGGATACCCCTTGCAAATGCCGTTGTGCTTGTGTGTAACAGCCCTAAATCAAATTCGGCTTACCTTGCCTTTGATGTGGCAATGGCTGATATTAAAAGCGGAAATTCGGGTCCCATACCCAGACAGCTGCAGAACAAGCACTTTGACGGAGAGGACAACCATAACAAGGGTCAGTTTTACAAATATCCCCACGATTATCCCAATCATTATGTTCCTCAGCAATACCTGCCCGATAAGATAAAGAACAGAAAATATTATGTTTTCGGTGACAACAAGAATGAGCAGGCGGCAAGGGAATATTGGGAAAAGGTTAAAAACAAAAAATAAAGATACGGTCAGTTGCAACTTGAAATGCAACTGACCGTTTTTCACTGTAATTCAACCTTTTGAGGCATACCGCCGTTTTCTCTCGACCTGTCTGCAAGGTAAACACACAGATGTCCTGCAACAGAATCGAAGATTGAGGTGCAGGCAAGGGAGGGTTCTTCACCGCGTATGAACTTTACAAAGTCTTCGGAAAGTCTTTCGTCTCCGCCGCCGTGACCGCCGTAAGCACCCACCATATCACCGCTTACCTTGAGGTCAACAACCTCTACGTCGCACTCTTCATTGTGTGCATCGGGTGAGGGGTTTATTTTAAGAACGGTGAATTTTGACTCCTCAAAATTGCCGAAGATTTCACCTTTTGTTCCCACAATGTGGATATTTCTTCTCGGCTCAGAGGAGCCGCCCACCATATTATGTGTGGCAGTAGCTCCGCTTTCAAAGCTTATGAGCACACTCTGGTGGTCAACAACATTGTTGTCGCACTTGTAAATGCAACGGGCATAAGGGGAGTCAGACTTCATAAGGTTTATTTTATCCTCTATGGTGGGATTTTCTATATGTTCAAGGGCGTCCCACACATAAAAGCTCCAGCGGTCTGGGTGGTCGATGTAAAGTCGCTTTGTTGAGAAAAGGCAGGTATCAACATACGGACAGTCCTTCATACATATATTACCTGCACCCTCGGGGGCGTTTTCGGGCTTAAACTGATATTTTCCGCCGAAGGAGCTTATCTCAGCAGGCTTGGTTTCACTCATAAGCCACATAATGATATCAATATCGTGGCAGCATTTTGCAAGAAGCATTGTTGTATGGCACTTGTCACTGTTAGCCCATTTGCCCCTTATGTAAGAGGTGGAAAGGTGATGGTAGGAAACGTGTTCATTGGTCTGAATGTTGATTATGTCACCGATTTCACCCTTTGTAATTATTTCCTTTATGCTGTAATAGAAGGGCGTATATCTGAGCACATGGCAAATCATTACCTTTGAACCGTTTTTCTTAGCAACATTAACAAGACAACGCATTTCCTCTTCATTCACAGCAAAGGGCTTTTCAAGAAGCATATCGTAGCCTTTTTCTAAAAGGGGAACTGCTGTTTCAATGTGCTGTTCGTCCATTGTGCCGTTTATTATTGCATCGGCGAGCTTACCTTTTTCAGCGAGTGCCTGAGCTGACTCGAAGCACATATCCTCAGAAAATCCGAAATATTCCATTGCCTTTTTACGGCGCACGGGATTAGGATCGGCGACACCGACTATTTTAAGAAGGTCAGGCTTAAATTTTGCAAGTTCACTGTAAACAAAAGCTCTGTGCCCTGCACCGACTATTATAGCTGTAACGGGTTTATTATTCATTCTTATCACTCCGTATTAGTTTTCGGGAATATTATAGCATAAGAGGAATAAATTGCAAGAAAAATCCGTTTAAAAAAGAGACTGTTTTCACAGCCTCTTTTCAGTTATTGTTTTATTTTGTAAGCTCGTAAGTATCCTGAGCAATAAGAAGCTCTTCGTCGGTGGGGATTACAAGAAGCTTAAGAGCTGAATCCTCGGTGGAAATTTCAATTTCCTCACCTCTTACGCTGTTAGCTTCTTCATTGATTGCTGTGCCCATAAAGCCGAGCTTTTCTGCAACTGCAGTGCGGTAGTGGGGGTTGTTTTCACCAATACCGCCTGTAAATACAACTGCATCAACGCCACCCATGGCAGCAGCAAAACCGCCGATGTACTTTACAAGCTGGTGGCAAAGCATTGCTTCAACGAGCTGGGCTCTCTTGCAACCGTTCTTTGAGCGGCCTTCAATTGTTCTGTTGTCGCTTGTTGCTGAGCCTTCAATTTCATTGAAGTTTTCATCATATTCTGCAGTAAGACCGAGCATACCTGACTTCTTATTGAGGATTGTATCAACTTCCTTTGCAGTGAGGTTTTCTCTTTCACAAAGAACAGCGATAATTGCGGGGTCAATTGAGCCTGAGCGTGTACCCATCATAATACCTTCAAGGGGAGTAAGACCCATTGTTGTGTCAAAGCACTTGCCGCCCTTGATTGCGGAAATGGATGAGCCGTTACCGAGGTGGCAGGTTACAACTCTGAGCTCGTCGGCGTTATACTTGCCGGGATACTTCTTCTGGAGAAAGTCGGTTGTTCTTGCACTTACATATCTGTGGCTGGTACCGTGGAAGCCGTAGCGTCTGATACCGTGCTTGAGGTAGTATTTATAGGGAAGAGCATACATATATGCATAGTCGGGGATGGTCTGATGGAAGGCTGTGTCAAAAACGGCAACCTGAGGAATACCCTTCATAATTTCTTCGCATACCTCAATACCCATAAGGTTTGCAGGGTTATGAAGAGGACCGAGGGGGATACATTTTCTGATAGCTGCCTTAACATCCTCTGTAACAACCACACTGCCGCTGAACTCCTCACCGCCGTGAAGAACTCTGTGGCCTACTGCTGAAATGTCGTTCATTGAAGTAAGAACGCCGTTTTCCTTATCGGTAAGAGTTTCAAGAAGGATAGTTATAGCATCGTGATGGTCCTTGGCCTCAACGGGCTTTTTGTCAAGAAGCTTTACTTCTTCGCCGTCCTTATCAATTTTGTGGGTGAATGTGCAGGCTGTACCGATCTGTTCAAAAATACCCTTTGCAAGAACCTTTGCTTCAGGCATTTCAAAAACCTGATACTTAAGTGAGGAAGAACCTGCATTGATGATTAATTCTTTAAAACTCATTTTTTGCACCTCTTGATTAATTTTTTACGGTTTGCGGACTGTATAATCCGCATTAACTGAATTATTATAGCATATTAATTTATACTTTTCCACTGATTTGAAAAAAATCTTCATTTTTCCGTATAAAAAATTCCGTTGACACCTAATTGCTGATATTGTATAATTTATAAAGATGTTTCTATGAAATGCAAAATTAAAAATGCAAAATTGCGGTCGCGTGCAAGGCTTTATATACCGCAAAAATAATTGCCGCAGAATTAAAATCATAACAATTTTTATGCTTCGATTTATATTTGCCTGAAACGGCGGAGTGAGCTTTACTGATTGATTTTGTTATAAACGGATATTATCGGAGCGAAGCGACCCTTCATTCTGCATTTTGCATTTTACATTCTGCACTCAAAAAAGGAGGTGCCCTACCTAATGAAAATCTGTCCCTTATGCGGAAAAGAAAATAAAAAAAGAGCGGACTTATGCACTTCCTGCGGCTTTAATTTCAGCGGTACGGAGCATATTCCCGGCGGTAAAAGAACAGGTGCACCCGCAAAAGAAAAAAAGGGCGGTAAGATATTGAAGACTGTTGTCCTTTGCCTGGCGGCTGTGCTTATTCTTACGGCTGCGGGTCTGTTTGTTCACGACCTGAGAACGATGAAGTGGCACGAAGATTTTGACCCGATAATCGGAATAAACGACGGTGATATTTTACTTTATGACCTTCAGAGGCCTTCGGCAAAGCCTTTAAAAGTAGCAAGGGTTGAAGATGATGCGGGAATCGGCGAAAAGTACCGCAAGGTATATCTTTCCAAGGACAGAAACACCCTTATTTTTTCCAATAGCTTTGAATATTACAATGATTTCTTTTCCGTTCAGTGCGATGTTTATGTCTATGACCTTGAAACCCTGCCCTATTTCCCTAAAACGGTGCTCAGGGATGTTGCAGACTGGACGGTAAGTGAGAACGCAGATATTTACACCTTTGAAAAGCCGCTGGGCGGTAAATTGTGGCTTTACCAAAAGCGGGAGGGTGAAGAAAAGCCTGTTACGGATAAATATAAGGTATACGGCGTTTCCGCTGACGGAAAAGACCTTGTTTATTCAAATAAGAATAAAAAGCTAAAAACCGAAGCTGATGCCGAAGAGCGAAACCTCCGCACCTTCTCTTTTGCGGAGTTGAAGGATAATGCAGATACGGGAAAAATAACATTTTCTTTGGGCGGCTCTGACATTACGGCAGATTTGCCCAAGGGAATTGATTATGATGAAGCTAACCTTATTATAACGGAAAAGGGCAGTGCCCTTATTACCGATGAAAACAGCGGAAAGAGCTTTTTATATAAAAATAACCGATTCACTTCATTTTCCTCCGAAGGGGAGTATTTCCTGTTCCCTGATTATCCGAAGGGTGCTGAGAATGTTGTGAATTATGATTTTTCTGTTTTGAGCTGAACAGCATTGAATATGCTTCGTAAGGTGTACGGTATTACGAAGCATATTTTATTTTTATGGGGATTTATGCTTGACTTTTAATGTGTTATATGGTATCATAATCAACGCTTTATCGCTTTAAGACTTTAAAGATTTAAAATACTAAAGCAAGGGTGTTGAAAATGCAGAACAAAACAGTAATATGGTTAACTATAGGGGTATATGTACTTTTTATTGCCCTTGTTGGTATATTAAACGCAAGAAAGGCTAAAAACATTTCAGATTTCACCGTAGGCAAAAGGAACGCAGGTGCCTGGATGTCGGCGTTTTCTTACGGTACTGCATATTTTTCCGCCGTTATGTTCATCGGCTATGCAGGCGGAACGGGGTGGAAATACGGCTTATGGGGTATTCTTCCCGGTATAGGTAATGCTATAATCGGCTCACTTTTTGCCTGGCTGGTGCTTGCAAAACCCACAAGAGAAATTGCAAGACGCCTTGAAATTAAATCAATGCCACAGCTTTTTGAAAAACGCTTTAAAAGCAAGAGTATGAAGAATTTTGCCGTTGCGGTAATTTTCATTTTCCTTGTTCCTTATTCCGCTTCCGTTTACAAGGGGCTGACAAGTGTGTGCTCCGTGCTTCTCGGTGTGGACGAGCAGGTTTGTATGCTTGTTATTGCAATAGCCTCCCTTCTTATTGTTATTCTTGGCGGATATGGTGCAACTCTTAAAGCTGACTTCATTCAGGGTGCTGTTATGCTCATAGGCGTTGTTATGCTTATTGTTGCCGTTATGAGAAGCGACACCGTAGGCGGCTTTACGGAAGGTATAAAAAGTATTGCACAAAAAACCGCTGAGCTTGAGCTTGGTGCGGTAAATCATATCGGTCTTTGGGCAACGGTGCTTATGACCTCCTTCGGTACTTGGGGATTGCCTCAGATGATACATAAATATTACGGCATAAAGGATGATCACGAGGTTAAAAGAGGTACGGTTATATCAACCTTTTTTGCCTTTATTGTTGCAGGCGGCGGATATTTTATCGGCTCACTTGCAAGGCTTTTTTACAGTGACCTTTCGGAACTTCCCGGGGTTGGTGCAGGCAAAACCGATTACCTTGTTCCGAATATGCTTTCAATGTCACAGATTTCCGATGTGCTTATAGGTGTTATTCTTGTGCTTCTGATTGCTGCTTCCGTTTCAACCCTTTCCTCAATTACAATCACCGCGTCATCAACTCTTACGATGGACTTTCTGAGAGAAAAAATGATGAAAAAGCTTGACGAAAACAAAACGGCAACGGTGACAAGAATAGTATGCTTCATTTTTGTTGTTGCATCTTATCTTATTGCAAACAGTGAAACTCCGATTCTTGATATGATGTCCTATTCCTGGGGTATCATTTCAGGCTCATTCCTCGCTCCTTACCTTATTTCACTTTACTGGAAAAAGCTTAACAGCTACGGGGCATGGGCAGGTATGCTTGGCGGTTTTCTTATGGGACTGCCTCCTGTTATATGTAAGCTTTTCTTACCTGATGCATCAATACCCTTCTTCGGTGCTGTTAAGGACCTTGGCCCTCATTTTGCTTGCTTTGCAATGGCGATTTCCTTTGTTTTGTGCATAGCTGTTACAAAAATGAGTCAGGATAAGGAAAATATCAATAAAGAATTTTACAATATTTGTGAATAAGCGAAATAAAATTCTTTTATAGAAAATAAAATTATAAAAAGAGTTATATAATATATGAATATTTTCGGAAAGGAAAAGAAAATGAAAAATCAGATTTGGAATCCCGAAATGGAATGTATGTCCAGAAAGAACCTTGAGGCACTTCAGCTCGAAAGACTCAAAGCTCTTGTGGACTACTGCGATAAAAATGTAAAGTTTTACCACGACCGTTTCCAAAAGGCCGGTATCACCGCAGACAAAATCAAGTGTCTTTCAGATATACAGTACATACCCTATACCACAAAGGATGACCTTCGTGACACCTATCCCTTCGGGCTTCTGAGTGTGCCTCAGAAAAAGATTGTCCGTGTTCACGCGTCCTCGGGTACAACGGGTAATCCCACCGTTGTTGCTTACACAAAAGAAGATCTTGACAACTGGTCTGAGCAGGTGGCAAGAGTAGCCTATGCTGCAGGCGCAAATGAGGACAGCCTTGTTCAGATCTGCTTCGGCTACGGTATGTTCACCGGTGCTTTAGGTCTTCACTACGGCCTTGAAAAAATCGGTGCAACGGTAGTTCCCACATCATCAGGTAATACAGAAAAGCAGCTTAAGTTTATGCGTGACTTCGGTACAGATACAATCGTTGCAACTCCATCTTACTGTCTCTACCTTGCAGAAAGCGCAAGGGAAAGGGGAATTGAATTCCCTATGGACAGCTACAAACTGAAATTAGGTCTTTTAGGCAGTGAGGGATGCACACCTGAAATGAGACGGCAGATTGAAGAAAGCTGGGGCAACGGCTTCTTCTGTACGGATAACTACGGTATGAGTGAGCTGAACGGCCCGGGTATGAGCGGCGAATGTGTTATGAGAAACGGACTTCACATAAACGAAGATCACTTCCTTTGTGAGATTATTGACTCAAAAACAGGAGAGGTGCTCCCCAAAGGCTCAACAGGTGAGTTGGTTGTTACAAACCTTACCAAAAGAGGTCTTCCCATCCTTCGTTACAGAACAAAGGATATTACTAACATAAACTACGAAAAGTGCGAATGCGGAAGAACAAGTGCAAGAATGAACAAAATTATCGGCAGAAGTGATGATATGCTCAAAATCCGCGGTGTTAATGTATTCCCCTCACAGGTTGAATCTGCCCTTATCGGCATAACATCAATCAGCCCCCATTATCAGCTTGTTGTCCGCCGTGAAGGCTTTGCCGACTCCCTTGAAGTAAAGGTTGAGCTTATAGATGCTTCACTTCTTGAAAGATACGGTGAGCTTGAAAAGCTTCGCAGAACAATACATACAAGAATCAAGAATATTCTCGGTATTGAAATCAAGGTAAGCCTTGTTGAGCCAAAAACCATTGAACGCTTTACGGGTAAGGCACAGAGGGTGTTGGATCTCAGAAATAAATAATTAGGGCCTAGGGCTTAGGGGCTAGGGGTTAGGATTAGTAGTCGGTAGTCAGTAGTCAGGGATGCAATGCTCCTCAGTGCAATTCATGGCAAAGCCAATTACTCCTATCATCTGCAGATAGGTCCGGAGGTCAGCATACTTAAAACACATATATAAATTCAGCGGGTACAATCTGCCCGTTTCAACGAATGCCCGGCGCAATTCCGCACTTTGCACTTTGCATTCTGCATTTAAAATAAAGGAGATATAAAAAATGAAAAAAGCTCTTATGCTCGGTAATGAAGCCGTTGCAAGGGGTCTTTGGGAAGCGGGAGTAAACGTTGTTTCCTCCTATCCCGGAACACCCAGCACGGAAATTACTGAATTCGTTTCAAAATATGACGATATATATTCAGAATGGGCACCTAACGAAAAGGTTGCCTTTGAGGTAGCCTTCGGTGCCGCAACGGGCGGGGCCCGAAGCTTCTGCGCAATGAAGCATGTTGGCCTTAATGTTGCCGCAGACCCCCTTTACACTGCTTCTTACATCGGTGTCAACGGCGGTATGGTATGTGCTGTTGCCGATGACCCCGGTATGCACTCCTCACAGAATGAGCAGGACTCACGCCACCACGCAATTGCATCAAAAACACCTATGCTTGAGCCCTCAGATTCAGCTGAATGCTGTAAATACGCTAAAATCGCCTTTGACCTTTCAGAGCGTTTTGATACACCCTTCCTTCTCCGACTTTCAACAAGGGTTTCCCACGCAAGAAGCCTTGTTGACCTCAGCGACAGAAATGAGGTAGGCGTTAAGGCTTACAAAAAGGATGTTATGAAAAATGTTATGATGCCCGCAATGGCAAGGGGTGCTCATATCAGGGTTGAAGAAAGACTTTCCGCTATGACAGACTTTGCCGACAGTGAAGCTGTTGAGTTTGGCATCAACACCGTAGAATACAACAGTAAAAAGCTTGGTATTATTGCCGCAGGCACCTCCTTTGTTTACGCTCACGAAGCAATGGGTGACAAGGCAAGCTATTTAAAGCTGGGTATGGTAAATCCGCTTCCCGTAAAACTCATTAAGGATTTTGCCGCCGAGGTTGACGAGCTTATTGTTATTGAAGAGCTTGACGATATTATTGAAACTCACTGCATTAAGCTCGGTCTTAAGGTAAAGGGTAAGGAGCTTTTCTCACGCCTTGGTGAATTCTCGCAGGCTACGATAAAGGCTGTTCTCACCGATGAAAAGGCAGACTTTGACCTTTTTGACGAGGAAATTCCTCCCCGTCCTCCCGTGCTTTGTGCCGGTTGTCCCCACAGAGGTCTTTACTATGCTCTCAAGGGAATGGGACTTTATGTAAACGGTGATATTGGCTGCTACACTCTCGGTGCTCAGGCTCCCCTTTCAATGATGGATGCCTGCGTATGTATGGGTGCATCCGTCAGCGGTCTTCACGGCTTCAACCTTGCAAGGGGCAGTGAGCAGGCAAAAAAGAGTGTTGCCGTTATCGGTGACTCAACCTTTATCCATTCAGGCATAACAGGTCTTATTGATATTGCATATAACAAGGGCTTTTCAACGGTTATCGTTCTTGATAACTCCATCACGGGTATGACAGGCCACCAGAACAACCCTGCAAACGGTCTTACAATCAAGGGTGACCCCACCGTTTCTGTTAACCTTGAAGCTCTTGCAAGGGCTGTGGGCTTCAATAATGTAAGAGTTGTTGATCCCTTTGATATTGAAAACACTAAGGCAGTTGTAAGAGAAGAGCTTGCAAAGGCTGAGCCTTCACTCATTATTTCAAGAAGACCTTGTGCACTTCTTAAAACCGTTAAGCATTCAGCTCCCGTAGTTGTTGATGAAAACAAGTGCATCGGCTGTAAGGCTTGCCTTAATGTAGGCTGTCCCGCCCTTTCTCAGACAAAGAGAGAAAACGGCAGAGGCCTTGCGATTATAGATAATACCCAGTGTGTAGGCTGCGGTGTATGTGCTTCTGCCTGCAAATTTGATGCAATAAAGAAAGGAGAATGAGACTATGAGCGTTAAAAATATTCTTATTGTAGGCGTAGGCGGTCAGGGTACTCTCCTTGCATCAAAGCTTATGGGTAAATGCTTTCAGGAAGAAGGCTACGACGTAAAGGTCAGCGAGGTTCACGGCATGAGTCAGCGCGGCGGCAGTGTTGTAACCTATGTACGCTACGGTGAAAAGGTATATTCACCAGTTATTGAAAAGGGTGAAGCCGATATTATTATTTCCTTTGAACAGCTTGAAAGTGCAAGATGGCTTCCCTATCTTAAAAAAGGCGGAGTGCTTATTTCAAGCACACAGAGAATTGACCCTATGCCCGTTATTATGGGTAAGGCTGATTATCCCGATGATATTCTTAATAAAATCAGGGAAAAGGATGTTAAGCTTGTTGAGGTTGACGCACTTGACCTTGCAATCAGGGCAGGCACCCCCAAATGTGCGAATGTTGTACTTTTAGGTGCGGCTGTCCGTTTTCTCGGTATTGACAAGGATATGTGGATTGATATAATTAAAACAACAGTACCTCCGAAGACTGTTGAAACTAATCTCAAGGCTTTTGAACTGGGATATATGGCTTAACAGTAGTCAGTAAATTCGGAATTCGGAATTACTGAAACAAAACCCGGATATATGGCGCAAAGCCTATATATAAATTTTAAAAACAGTAACCGCTGATTGCGACGGTTATCCAGAGAAAGGATTGATAACCAAATGGGAATTTTTAACCCGGAAATTGAATGTGCTTCAAGAGATTACCTTCATGCACTTCAATCAGCAAGACTTATTAAAATGGTAAAAAACGCATATGAAAATGTGCCCTTTTACAAGCAGAAATTTGATGAAATCGGTCTGAAGCCTGATGATATTCACTCAATTGACGATATCAAAAAGCTTCCTTTTACCGTTAAGACCGACCTTCGAGATAACTATCCTTTCGGACTTTTTGCTGTTCCCAAAAGTGACCTTGTGCGTATCCACGCTTCTTCGGGCACAACGGGAAAGCCCACAGTTGTAGGCTATACTCAGAATGATATCGGTGTATGGTCAGAGGGTGCCGCAAGAGCAATCTGTGCCGCAGGCGGAACAAAGGATGATACAATCCATGTTTCTTACGGCTACGGTCTTTTCACAGGCGGTCTCGGTCTTCATTACGGCGCCGAAAAGCTCGGAGCAACTGCACTTCCCGCCTCCTCAGGTAACACTAACCGTCAGATTCAAATGCTTCAGGATTTTGAATCAGACATTCTTTGCTGCACTCCCTCTTACGCAATGTTTATAGGTGAAACCATAAGAGATATGGGTATTGACCCCAAGTCTCTCAAGGTAAGAGCAGGTATTTTTGGTGCAGAGCCCTGGACAGAGGAAATGAGACGCGAAATTGAAAGACTTCTTGATATCAAGGCTCACGATATTTACGGTCTTTCAGAAATTGCAGGTCCCGGTGTTGCATATGAATGTGAATGCCAGACAGGTATGCACATCTGTGAGGATTATTTCTATCCCGAGGTAATAGATCCCGACACTCTTGAACCACTCCCCGACGGTGAGTACGGTGAGCTTGTTTTCACCTGCATCGGTAAAGAAGCACTTCCCCTTGTAAGATACCGTACAAGAGATATCTGTGCCCTTACAAGAGAAAAATGCGCCTGCGGCAGAACAACGGTAAAAATGACAAAGCCCAAGGGCAGAAGCGACGATATGCTTATTATCCGCGGCGTTAATGTATTCCCCTCACAGGTTGAGCACGTGCTTCTTACTCTCAATATGGCTCCCAATTATCTCATTATTGTTGACCGTAAGAACAACCTTGACACTATGGAGGTTCAGGTTGAAATGGCACCCGAAATGTTCTCCGATACGGTTAAGGGTATGGAAAGAGAAGAAAAGAAAATCGAAGCCGCTCTTCAGTCAACCCTTAACATTCACGCCAATGTACGCCTTATGGCTCCCGGTACCCTTCCCCGTTCTGAGGGCAAGGCAAAGAGAGTTATTGATAACAGAAAACTGTAAAAACAGATTGTATTGAAAAAGGAGAAGTATTATGAACATTAAACAGCTTTCAATTTTTGTAGAAAACAAAAAAGGCAGACTTGCAGACATTACTGAGATTCTTTCAAAAGCAGGCGCTAACATCAGAGCACTTTCAATTGCCGATACAACGGACTTCGGTATTCTGCGTATTATTGTTGATACTCCCGATGCTGCAGCTCTTGCTCTTAAGGAAGCAGGCGTAACCGTTTCAATAACAAATGTTATTGCAGTTGGAATTGATGATGTTCCCGGTGCTTTTGCCCAGCCTATGCGCATCCTCTCCGATGCAAATATAGATGTTGAATATATGTATGCCTTTATCACAAGAAAAAGCGAAAAGGCTTATGTTATTCTTCGTGTTGCCGATAATGACGAAGCATCAAAGGTGCTTATTTCAAACGGCGTTGAAATTCTCAGCGAGGACGATTTCCACGAATTAATGTGAGGGCCCGGGCCAAGGATCCGGAGCTCAGAGATAAAAACCGTAGGGACACGGCGTGCCGTGTCCGGCGGATAAAAATCCATCCATTCCTTTGCATTGGTGAAATTATGAAGAAAATAACAGTAAGTAAAAATAATATGTTCCCCGACTCCTTCAAGGGTTGGGGTACAAGTCTTTGTTGGTGGGCTCACAGATTGGGCATCAGCGATAAGCTTACGGAAGAATCAGCACGGCTGTTTTTCAGCAGTGAAGGTCTCGGTCTTAACATTATGCGCTATAACATCGGCGGCGGAGATGACCCGACTCACGACCATATTGAAAGAACAGATTCCGACATTCCCGGTTGGCTGAAAAAGGACGAAGAGGGTAAGCTTTATTATGATTACAATGCCGACGCCTTTCAGCTTAGGGTGCTTAAAAAAGCCTATGAAGCAGCGGGGAAAGACGCTTTTGTTGAGGCTTTTTCCAATTCACCGCCATATTTTATGACCGTCAGCGGTTGCTCCTCGGGCAGTAAAAGTGCCATAGCAAACAATTTAAAAAAAAGCTGTATTACGGATTTTGCCGAGTATCTTGCCCATGTTTCAAAGTATATAAACGATGAAATGGGCATAAAAATAGGCTCCCTTGCGGCAATGAATGAGCCTTACACCAATTATTGGCGCGCTTATTCACCTAAGCAGGAGGGTTGTCACGTTTCGCCGGGTAAAATGCAGAGTACTCTTATTTGTGCAACGGCAAAGGCTATGAAAAAAGCAGGGCTTACAGATGTTGATATAACTGCAAGTGATGAGACGAATACAAAACTGCAGAACATTGCCTGCAGAAGGCTTTCCTCTGAGGCGTGGGACTGTATTGACAGAATCAGCACCCACACCTACAGCAAAGCAACTCCTAAGGTTTCTGAAACTGCAAGGCTTCACGGTAAACCCTTGTGGATGACAGAGACTGACTGGAGTTCGGAAATGGGAGAGAATGCAGGTGAAATGGGTCCCGCATTATGGCTCGGACATAAGATTATTGAGGATCTTTCAACTTTGCAGTGCTCAGCCTGGGTGATATGGCAGATTGTGGCTTCTTATATCTCTCAGCACGAATACAAGGGCAGAAGGGATATGCCTTGTATGCCTGACCTTGAGAAGGGTTATTGGGGAGTTGCTTTTGCCGATATGGATAAAGAAGAAATTTATCTTACCCAGAAATATTATGCTTTCGGTCAGTTTTCCCGTTATATCCGACCGGGAACTCTGCTAATAAAAGTTGACAACAGAACAATAGCGTGTTATGATAAGAAAAACAAAAAAATTCATATTGTCTGCGTGAATGACAATGCTGACTCCCGTGAGGTAAGCTTCAGCTTTGACGGATTTGCGGTTTGTGACGGCAGTGTTGAGGCTGTAAGAACAAGCGGAAGTCTCGCAGAGGGCGAGCAGTGGAAGGAAATCCCTTCAGCAGAGCTTAAATGCAACAGCTTTAAAGCTACACTTCAAGGTAACAGCATTACCACTTATACCGCATACAATGTGAAAGAAAACAACTGAGGTGGAAAATATGAAAAAGTTTATCAATGAAAACAAAGGTCTTGCCGCATTTATTATCATCGGTTTATTCTTTGCCGTATGGGGACTTATTTTCGGTAAGGGCGACGAGCTTATTTATACCGTTTTCGGTCAGTACATATTCCTTTCAATTGTGAATATTATTTGCTCAGCTTCAATGGTTAAAAAAGGCGGAGCACTCGGCTTCCTTTCTCCTGTTATTATAGCCGTGATTGCTGCTCTTTTACCCCTGTGCGTTCTCGGCAAAACCGACGTTGCTTTTGCAGCTTTTGCAGCAGGTGCAGCCGTAATCGGTTTTGTATTCGGTCTTATCGGCTTCGGAATCAAAAAGGCTAAAGCTAACAAAAAGGCAGTTAAAGAAGAAGTAAAAGCATAAAGACATAGAATAAAAAATAATGGCAATCGTCAGATTGCCATTATTTTTTTATTTTATATATGCTTCAACAATTTCACCAACATACATCCTGTGGTAGTCCTTATCGGGGTAGCAGGTGCCGTCAATTGCCTTTTCAATAAGACCGTCGGGGTTTATATCCTGATAATAAAGCTTCTTGCAAAGAAGAACAATTTCGCTTTCCTCAAAGGTTATACTGTTTCCGATTTCCTTAGGTGTAAGACCTGTTTCCTTTGCCTTGTCGCAGTCTCTTCCGCTGTTCCTTCCGCAGAAGGCAAGGGCCTTTCTGTATTCCTCACCGAAAAAGCTGAGGGTAAAGTATTCCTCTCTTTCGGTGAATTCATAGGTGTAACGCTGAGGGCGGATGAAAATAAAGCACACATCCTTATTCCAAAGCTCACCCATTGCACCCCAGGAGGCAGTCATTGTGTTGTAGCTTTCCTTGTTGCCTGCAGTGATAAGAGTCCACTTATCGTCAAAAAGGGAAACTGCATTTTCTTTAAGGGCTTTGATGTCGATTTTCTTCATAATGTCACCTCATATTTTTAATAAGGGAGTTGAAAATCAACTCCCTTACAGTTTTATTAATCAGCAATAATTTCGCCAATTAGCGTATCTGCCATAATAAGCATTCTGGGAAGGTGGAAGGGACCCTTGAAGGTGCTGCCCTTACAGGCGGGCTCGGTGGGCTTTCCGTCACGGCGGAGATAACCGTACCATTCGCCGTACTTTCTGTCTGAGAAATACTCAATGCAGTAATCGAAGCATTTTTTGAAGCACTCTAAATAATATTCATCCTTAGTGTCACGGTATGCCATAAGTGAAGCAATAACAATTTCGTTATGAGGCCACCAGAGCTTCATATCGTGCTCATAGGCTTCGGGAGGATTGCCGAGACAGTCCTTGAAGTAAAGCAGACCGCCGTATTCCTTGTCCCAACCGCCGTCAAAGGCAAAACGGAAAATTTCCTGAGCCTTTTCGTGGATTTCCTTGTCACCCCTGTAGTTGGCTTCTTCCATAAGGAACCAAGCACATTCAATATCGTGGCCGGGGTTAACAACTCTGCCTGCTGTGAAATCAGACATAAATTCACCGTTCACACCAACGGTTTCAAGGGTGCACTTAAGCTCGGGCTTGTGGTGGTAGGTGATAATATCGTGAACACATTCTGCACTGTAACGGTCATACAAATCCTTGTTTTCCGGGTCAACACGGCGCATAACTGCCGTTGTATTAAGGAAAATCATCGGGTCAGCAAGAGCTCTGCCGGTTCTTGTTTCGGGAATTGTTTTAGCACCCATACCCGTGGGGTCCTTTTCGCCGTGGTTGAGAGCATAAATTATATTGTATGCCTTTTTAGCTCTTTCCAGGCATTCCTTATCACCGGTAACGCCGTAATATTCTGCGTTTGCAATGCAGT
>JAZSDP010000031.1:0-13085 GCA_045531265.1 Acutalibacteraceae bacterium | reverse complement strand
GTTAATGTTGTGTCGGCATCGCCTTATCTTCCCGGGCCGCTTCCAGCCAAGTATTGTCAGCACTGATGAGCTTAACTACCGTGTTCGGGATGGGAACGGGTGGACCCTCATCGCTAAAAACACCGACTACCGATGCGCTTTTAACGCTCTCGTGTCAATCAACATCGGCTATTATACACAAGTGAAATGGGTTTGTCAATAGGTTTTTTGAAAAAAATTGAAAAAACTTTTAATTACAAAATTTGACAAATTCCGCAATTTGTGTTATAAGTTTTTCGGGTACTGTCAGCGGTACAGCGGTTACACTCTTTGCCCTCGCAAGGGGGTGATGCTTATGCAAGATATTACGCTTGGTGATTTTGTCACTCTTATTGTTGTAATTATCGCTGTTATACAACTTTTTTTTGAGTTTATAGCAGATTTACTTAAAGCATACAAAAAGAAATAACCGCCCCTACCTTCAATAGTGCGGTTAAATCTTTTTAACTTCATTTGAGGGCGTAACCGCTTATCGCAGTACCCCTTTGCATTTATATTATATATTACGGTTCGGATTTTGTCAAGTGTTGTCGAATGACAGCTCTTTTTTTATTTTTGTCTCCTTTTTCTTATACACTGCCAGTGTCAATCCTACAGCGGCAAGACAGTATAAGGGCACAAGCCTGTCTATGGTCGTATTTCGGAAGTTTCGGAGCTTCTGCACCTTGATTGCTTCCTTGTAGGTAATTAAATGGTAGGAATCCTCCGCATCGCTGTAAGCGTAGGTTTTAACAGCCTTGTTAAGATTGCGGAAGGTAAGTATAACCTCGCCATGGTCGTTGTATATTTCTTCAATATCATCTTCGCTTTCCTGCTTCTGCGGAAGGACAACAACGGGGGACTGCTGACCTATGGGTGCACCGCCGTCAGGTGCTGTTGTGGGAGGTAAGGTTGTTGGCACGAGAGCAGTTACGCTGACTCCGTCAGCAAGGTAAGCGTCAGCGGGCTTTTCGGTGGGCGTTTCCATATATGTTTTGAATTCCTCTGCAGAAGTGAAAACTATGTTTTTCGGTGAGGGGTAATACACCTCAGTAAAGAAAAAGTAAACTCCGCCGCCGAGAATAATAAGCACTGTGCACAATACTGCACAGGACTTTCTGAGGAGACAGATGCTTTCTCTGAGCTTATTTTCAAAAGCCTTTTCTGTTGAAAGGATACCCTTTCTGCTGAGTATAAATTCAGCTAAAAGTATAACAGCAAGAGCTATTACAGTAAATATAAAGCCGTGCTTTCGCATAAAGCAGGGGATAAGGGAAAGGCAGAAAAGCCCGAAATAAGCATTGAGTGTGCTTGTTCTGTTAGCAGTAAAACGGTATTTGCAGTAATTATCGGCATCGGGATTCAGCTTGTTTCTGAATATTATATTGAAAATTACCGTCAGCACAAGGGATACAAAAATACCCGCAAGAGTTATGAAAAAGGCAACCATATTTGCTGACTGTGTGAACACGAAGTGAGCAAGAAGATATTTGACACCTACACCCAATATAACGGATATAACTGAAATTGCGGCTGTTATTATATTGAAGACTTTAAAATTGCGGTAATTATTCGGTGTTTTATCAACGGGTGCGGGAGCAACGAACTGCGGTGCAGTATAGGTCTGCTGTTTTATTTCTGACCTTAAAAGCTCGTCCACGGTTATGCCGAAAACATATGCAAGAATGGGTAATGCGGAAATATCAGGCGAGGATTCACCTCTTTCCCAGTGGCTTACGGTTTTATCCGTAACATTTAAATGCTCTGCAAGCTCACGCTGAGTGAGTCCTTTTTCTTTTCTTAGCTGTGCGATAAATTCGCCGAGGTTTTGTTTCATTTTGTTTTCTCCTTTTCTTGGGTTTACTTTGCAACCTGATTTTAACCTTAAAAGGCTGTTTTTGTACACCAAGAAGGCTGTAAATCCTCTCTCAGAATCTGAGAGTTGCCTGTTTTCGTGCGTTTTCAGTATATAAATTCAGAATTTTCGGCGTAAATTTCGACCGAACCGTAAAATTCACTTGCATCAGGCTCAACGCTCGTAGGTACAGTCATCGTCAATTTTTCGTTACTGCTTGGCGAACTGACAGGCATAAGAACCTTAAAAATAATAAAAAGCACTAAGACAACATAGATAAGCGGAAGGATGCAGTTTAGTCTGCCTTTTGTTTTCAGCTTCTTTTTTTCATCTTCGGGAATTTCCGCCGTGTTAATAACCGAACTGAAGCTTTGGATAGAAATAAAGGTTATGAGAAGGCAGAGCGCAACAGTAAAAGCAACCGCAATTAAAAAGGCTGTTTTTATAAAGTCAAGACCCGTTATATGCTCCGCTAAAAGAATAATTCCAACCAAAAGCATAAGTGAAAAGAATGAAAAAAATATTGATGATATGCAAAGAATTTTGTGTTTCCCATATGCCTTTGAAATTTTTTCTTTGCGTAAATTTTTCACAAAGTTTTCAGAAAGCTGTGTTACATTTGAAGAAAGGCGGGAATCCGAAGGGTTATTTTTAGCCTTTCTTTCACCCTTTATCAGCTCATCGCAGCTTACTCCGAAAAACTCTGCAAGAATGGGAATAACACTTAAATCGGGTGAATGCTCATCACGCTCCCAATGACTTACGGTTTTGTCGGAAACATTGAGCAATTCGGCAAGCTCCCTTTGTGTAATGCCTTTTTCTTTTCTGAGCTCACTGAGAAAACTTCCCATAGATTTGTTGTTCATTCTGTGTTGCTCCTTTCGTTTTTTGCATCAGCAACATTTTAAGTTGACGGCAAGAAAAAGTCTACACTGTAAACAGAGAAAGGACTCTCGCAAAACGAGAATCCTGATATTGCAAGGTATTTTGCAGTATTAAAGTTCAATCAGGAGCTCAACGGGACAGTGGTCTGAGCCGAAAATTTCACTGTGAATTGAAGCACCTGCTATTTTTTCTTCAATACTGCTTGACACAACAAAATAGTCAATGCGCCAGCCTGCGTTCTTTTCCCTTGCCTTGAAACGGTAGCTCCACCAGGAATATGCACCCTCGGTATCGGGATAAAGATAACGGAAGGAATCTGTAAATCCTGCTTCCAGAAGTTGTGAAAATTTGCCACGCTCTTCATCTGAAAAACCGGCATTTCCTCTGTTGCTTTTCGGGTTTTTAAGGTCAATCTCATTGTGGGCAACATTAAGGTCGCCGCAAATGATTACGGGCTTGGTTTTGCTGAGAGAAACCAGATATTCCCTGAAGCAGTCCTCCCAGTCCATACGGTAGTCGAGTCTTTTAAGTCCGTCCTGAGCGTTGGGGGTATAGCAGGTTACAAAATAGAAATCGTGGAATTCAAGGGTTATCACTCTGCCCTCGGTATCGTGACGGGGAATATCAAGGCCGTAAAAAACGCTCAACGGCTCCTCTTTTGTGAAAATTGCAGTACCAGAATAGCCCTTCTTTTCGGCATAGTTCCAGTATTGGTGATAGCCGGGTAAATCGAGTTCGATCTGACCTTGCTGAAGCTTGGTTTCCTGAAGGCAGAAAATGTCTGCATCAAGCTCTTTGAAGGAATCAAGAAAGCCTTTTTGCACGCAGGCTCTGATTCCGTTTACATTCCAGGATATAAATTTTTTCAATGTATTTCATCCTTTCTTAAGGTTGTCAATCCGTTTTTTTCGCAACACCGATGGTGGCTGTGTCTTATTGTCGGATTTATCTTAGCATAAATTGTAAACTTTTTCAACACATTATGTGACTTCGGTTGACAGTGTTGACATTTTACATTATAATGATTAGTGCTTAAAATAGCGCAGTTTACCCTGTTGCTATGTTATATAATAATAAATAATATTAAAGCGAAAGTAAAAATAAGGTTAAAATAATTTGAATGAGGTGCCGCGAGACCGCGGACGAAACTTTTAAAGAAATGAGGTTTGAGACGATGAAAAAAAGATTGCTGTCATTATTACTCTGTGCTCTTATGGTGGTGAGCACCGTGCCTGTCACTCCCTTGACAGATTTTGTCAGGGTGGAGGCTTCTGCGGCGGATATTGCTACGCTGCAGGCGATTTTTAACAAGGTGCCTCCCCGTGATGAATGGGATAAATACATAGACACCTCTGCTCTGGAAATAGCATACGATTATGCCATAACGATTCTTGAAAGCCCTGACGCTATTCCTCAGGAAAGAATCGATTCCTGTGCTGCCAACCTGCAGAAGGCACTTGACAATCTTAAGCTTCACACCCAAGGCATCACTCTTAATAAAACCGAGCATACCGCCGCTGTGGGTCAGATCTTTACACTCAGAGCAATTCTTGACCCCACCGATGCGGCTGACCCTGTTGAATGGAAGAGCTCAGACAGCAATGCAGCTTCCGTTACAAAAGAGGGTATTGTTACCGTAAACAAATATTCCAAGAATAAAATCACGCTGACCGCTACCTCAAACGGTCACAGTGCTTCATGCATTCTTACAGTTCTCAATCCTCTTGGCGGAGTTAAAATTTCCAAAAATACTGCTGAGCTTTTCGCCGGTAAAACCCTTAAGCTTACAGCTGAGGCCTACGGCAAGGATGCACAGCACATTCCCACAGGCGATGTTTTCTATACCTGGTCAACGGATAACGAAGCTGTTGCTTCTGTAACAGATACAGGTTCAGTTACTGCAATTGCTCCCGGCAGCTGTAATATTACCGTTACGGCAACAGATAACACAAACATTTACACCGCAAAGTGCAAAATCACTGTAAATGAGCTTATTCCCGTTACCTCACTTCAGCCCATCACAGTTACAACCTCAGGCTCACTGGTTATGACAGCAGGTGAGTCCACAACCTTCAGAGTTACCGTTCTCCCCTCAAACGCAAGCATAAAGGACCTTACCTGGAAAAGCGCAGATACATCAATAGCAACAGTCAGCGATGCAGAATGCTCCGCTTCCGGTATTGCCTCAGTTAAAATCAAGGCAGTTAAGGAAGGCAAGGTTAAAATCACATATACCACAACTGACGGCAGTAAAATCAGCGGCTCGTTCACTGTTGATGTAAGACCTCTTATTTCTTCAATTGCTCTTTCACCCACAAGCAAGGTTATTTCCGTTGATTCCGTAGGTGAAAAGTTCACAGTAACAATCAAGCCCGAAAACGCAGGCAATCAGGTGCTTTCCTGGTCATCGGACAACCCCGATGTCTGTGAAGTTAACTATAACGGTACCCTTGTACCTCATAAGGCAGGTACCTGTAATATCTCCGCCGCAACAAGTGACGGCAGTAACATTGTAGTTACCGGTAAAGTAAGAGTTGCGGAAAAGGCAGCCTCCGTTGTAATCAGCAGAGGCACCCTTACTCTCAACACAAAGGATACCCATACTCTCAGTGCTACCGTAACAACTCTTGATGGATTCAGCTATACCGATGTTCAGTGGTCATCCTCCGATACATCCGTTGCAACGGTAAATCAGAGCGGTGTTGTAACAGCAAAGCGTCCCGGTTCCGCCGCAATCAAGGCAACAGCCCTTGACGGCACGGGCAAGAATGCTGTTTGTATCGTAACCGTAAATCAGCCCGTTGAAGGTGTAACTCTCCCGGCAACAAGAACAATTTATGTTGGTAAATATACAACTCTTACACCCACCTTTATACCTGACTACGCAACCAATCAGAAGGTTACATGGAAGACCTCTGATAAAAATATAGCTACTGTTGATACAGAGGGCAAGGTAACGGGTATAAAAGAGGGTACTGCAACAATTACCGTAACCACAGCTGACGGCGGATACACTGCAAGCTGTACCGTAACGGTTATGGTGCAGACTACCGGTGTAACGCTTAACCGCACAGAAGCAACACTCAATAAGGGTGATTCACTCACTCTTGTTCCAACTGTTCTTCCTTCAAATGCAAGTAATAAGGAGGTAACATGGAAATCAAGCAATACTGCTGTTGCCACCGTTGACGAAAAGGGTGTTGTAACTGCAGTTGCAGGCGGCAGCTGTACAATTACCGTAACAACCAAAAACAGTTCAAAAACTGCAACATGTAAAATAACCGTTATTGAAAAAGCAACGGGAGTTTCTCTTTCAAAGACCAAGCTCAGTCTTTACAAGGGTCAGGAATACACTCTCACAGCAACAGTTCTTCCCAAAACTGCAACAAACAAGGCAGTTACCTGGAAGTCAAACGATACATCAATCGTAAGAGTTTCTTCTTCAGGTGTTCTCACTGCTGTGGGTATCGGCACTGCAACAGTTACCGTAAAAACAGCTGACGGTGGCTATGAAGCATACTGTGATATCACAGTTGTCAAGAAGGTTCCCGTAACAGGTCTTACCCTTGATGTTACTGCAAAATCAATCAATGTAGACGAATACTTCACCTTCATGGCAACCATCGCTCCCTCAAATGCAAGCGAAAGAGGTCTTACATGGAAATCAAGCAGCACAAAGATAGTAACCGTTGATAAAAACGGCAGAATGAAGGGTGTTGCTCCCGGTACTGCAATTATCACCGCAACCACCGTTGACGGCGGATATCAGGCACAGTGCAAGGTTACGGTTATTCAGCCCGTAACCGGTGTAAGAATCAATGCATCAAGCGTGACTCTTGCTCTTGGTAAGTCAAAGACTCTTGTAGCTAATGTATTCCCCTCGGATGCAACAAACAAGAGTGTAAAGTGGTCCTCCTCCGACTCCAAGGTGGTGAGTATTACCTCAAAGGGTGTTGCTACCGCTAAGGCGGCAGGTACGGCAACTATTACTGTTATCACTGTTGACGGCGGCTTTACTTCTAACTGCAGCTTCACCGTATATGTTCCCGTAACGGGCGTTAAAATCAGTGCAACCAAGGTTGAACTTCCCAAGGGAGAAACAAGACTTATCACAGCCTCAGTGCTTCCCGCAAGTGCTTCCAATCAGGGAATTACCTGGAAGTCAAGCAACACAAGCATCGCTACCGTAAACGAAGCCGGTCAGATTACCGCAAGAAGCAAGGGTACCTGCAATATCACCGCAACAAGTAAGGATGGCGGATACAGTGCGACCTGCGTTGTAACCGTTTTACAGCTTGCTTCAAGTGTAAAGCTTAACTATTCAAGTATCACCCTTGATGTGGGCAAAACAAAAACTCTTACTGCAACTCTTACCCCCTCAACGGTAACCTATAAAACCGTTAAGTGGAAGTCAAGCAACACAAAGGTTGCAAAGGTTTCTTCAAAGGGTGTTATCACTGCAGTCAAGGCAGGCACTGCAACCATTACTTGCACAAGTAAGGACGGAAATGCAAAAACCACCTGCAAAATTACAGTAACTCAGCCCGCAACGGGCATAACCCTTTCCAAAACCAAGCTTTCCGTAAGGGAAGGTAAGCTTGCGGCAATCACTGCAACAGTCAAGCCTGCAGACACAACAAATTCAAAGGTAACCTGGACATCAAGCGACAAAAAGGTTGCAACTGTTGATTCAAGCGGTGTTGTAAAGGGTATCAAAAAGGGTACTGCAACCATTACCGCAAAAACAGTAAGCGGCGGCAAAACAGCAACCTGTAAGGTTACTGTTATAAAGAGTGTAACGGGCGTAAGCCTCAATAAGACCTCTATGACAATCAATGTAGGCAGCAAATCTGTTATCACTCCCACAATCAAGCCCTCCTCAGCAAGCACAAAAACCGTTACCTGGTCATCAAGCAACTATGATATTGCAGATGTAACAAAGGACGGTCAGGTAATTGCGAAGGCTCCCGGTTACGCCAAGATTACGGCAAAAACCAAGGACGGCGGATACAAGGCATACTGCGAGGTTCTTGTAATTCAGCCCGTTAAGAGCGTAAAACTCAAAAAAACAACCCTCCATTTAGAAGCGGGAGAAAAATATACACTCAAGCCCACAATAAGTCCTTCAAATGCAAGCAACAAGAATGTTAAATGGACTTCAAGTGACAAAAAGGTTGCAAAAGTATCTTCAAGCGGTGTTGTAACCGGTCTTAAATCAGGTACGGCAACAATTACAGTTAAAACCGTGAACGGCGGCTTTACTGCAAAGTGCACAGTAAAGGTTGTTAAAAAGGTAACGGGTATTACCCTTAACAAAACAAGTGCAAAGCTTTACCTTGACGGTAAGCTCACCCTTAAGGCAACTGTTGCACCCTCTGATGCAACAGTGAAGAACGTAACCTGGAAGTCAAGCAACACAAAGGTTGCAAAGGTTTCTTCAAAGGGTGTTGTAACTCCTGTTGCTCCCGGTAATGTTACAATCAGCTGCAAAACAGAGGACGGCGGCTTTACGGCAAAATGCACCGTAGCCGTTAAAAGAGAGGTTACAAAAATTACCCTCAACAAATCCTCGGTAAGCGTAAGTGCGGGAAAAACCGTAACACTTAAGCCTACGCTTTCCCCCTCAAATGCAACGGATAAGACCGTAACATGGAAATCAAGCAACACCAAAATTGCAAAGGTAAGCTCAAAGGGCGTTATCACCGGTGTTGGAAGAGGTACGGCAACAATTACAGCAACAACGGAAAACGGACTTTCAAAGACCTGTAAGGTAACAGTAAGTCAGCCCGTAACCGGTGTTGATATCAGTAAGAACATCGCTACCGTATATGCAGGTGAAAAGCTTACACTTTCTTCAACCGTATTCCCCACAAATGCAAATAATCAGTCTGTAACATACCAAAGTGCAAACACATCCGTTGCAAAGGTAAGTTCAAGCGGTGTTGTTACCGGCATTAAGGCCGGCACAACAAAAATTACCGTAAAGACCGTTGACGGCGGCTTTACTGCTACTTGCGAACTTACGGTTCTTCAGCATGTTACTTCAATTTCATTTGAGCAGTCAGCTCTCAGCATAAGAAAGGGCGACGAGGCTCAGCTTAAGGTTAATGTTTCTCCTGCAGATGCTACGGATAAAACCTATACCTTCACTTCCTCAGACCCCGAAACCGTGTTTGTTACCGCAACGGGCAATGTTATTGCAAAAATGGGCGGCGAAGCAACAGTTACGGTCAAGTCCAACGAAAACAACAAAACAGCAGTTTGCCGTATAACGGTTATTGAGCCCGTTACGGCAGTAGCTCTCGATAAGGAAGAACACACCTTGTTTGTTGGTGAGAATATCACCCTCGGTGTTATTGTTTCACCCTCGGATGCTAACAACAAAACCGTTAAATGGACTTCATCAGATCCGTCTGTTGTTACCGTAAGTTCAACGGGTGTTGTAAAGGCAATGAAGTCGGGTACCGCAACAGTAACCGTTACAACAAATGACGGCGGATATACGGATTGCTGCACATTCACCTGCCTGCAGAAGCCTGAAAGTGTTGTTCTGGACTACGCATCAGCAACAGTGAATACGGGTGAGACACTGACTCTTACTGCAACCGTTCTTCCCGAGGACAGCTACAACAAAGAAATTACCTGGGAAAGTGATAACGTAAACATTGCAACGGTAGAAGACGGTGTTGTAACCGCAATTAATCCCGGTAAGGCAAATATTACCGTAACCACTGTTGAAGGCGGAAAAACTGCAGTTTGCGAAATCACCGTTCATCAGCCCGTTCAGAAGGTTGACCTTGACAAAACGGAAATTACTCTCAATAAGGGTGAAACTGCTGACCTTACAGCAACGGTTTACCCCTCAAATGCAAGTAATCAGAATGTATCCTGGCAGACAAGCGACGAAACCGTTGCAGTTGTAACTGACGGTAAAGTTGAAGCAGTGGGCAAGGGTACGGCATATATCACGGTTAAAACAGAAGACGGCGATTTTGCGGCAGTATGCCTTGTAACTGTCCGTCAGAGACCCGAAGCAATTGAATTTTCCGCAGAAGAATATACAGTTGCAACGAAGGAGGAAGTTCAGCTTGTATGGACTGTGCTTCCCGAAAACACCAACGATAAAACTGTAACCTTCACTTCCGATGATAAGGAAATTGCAACCGTAAACGATACGGGTCTTGTTACCGGTATTAAGGCGGGTACAGCCAATATTATCGCAACTGCCAATGACGGCGGAATCGTGGGTACTGTTCCCGTAACCGTTATTCAGAAGGCAGAGGGAATCACCGTAATCGGTGAAGAAACAACAGTCTGGGTAGGCGAAAACGCAAGCTTCTCCGCTGTTGTCACTCCTGCCGACACAACAGATAAATCAGTTGTATGGTCATCCTCAGATGAGAAAATCGCAACTGTTGATGCTGACGGTAAGATCACCGCACTTAAAGCAGGATCCTGCGATATTATAGCTTCTTCAGTTTACGGCACTGCAGAAGGCAGAATTACCGTAACCGTGCTTCAGCAGATTGAGGGCATTGAACTGAGCAGAACAGATAAGGCAATGAAGATTGACGAAAGCTTCAGCCTTACTGCAACAGTTCTTCCCGCTGACGCTTATGACCACAGCGCAAGATGGGAAAGCTCCGACAGTGAAACCGTTTCCGTTGATTCACAGGGTGTTGTAACGGCTCACAAGCTCGGCACTGCAACAATCACCGCATATTCAGCCGACGAAAACATAAAGGCAGTTTGTGAAGTAAGAGTTATCAAGCTTATTGACTCAATAACCTTCACAGAAAATGCTATTAATATGGAAAAGGGGGAAACTGCAACACTTATTCCTGTAATCCTTCCTGAGGATGCAACGGAAAAGCAGCTAACCTGGACATCTTCCGACAGTGAAACCGTTTCCGTTGACGAAAACGGCAAGGTAACGGGTCTTAAGGGTGGCGTTGCAACGGTAAGAGCCACAACAACCACCGATGGCGTATATGCTGAGTGTGTTGTTACCGTTGATGTCAAGAGCACTGAAATAGCCCTCGACAAAACAGAGGTTATCCTTTACTGTGATGAAACCGCTGAGCTTAAAGCAACCTTTACTCCCGATGATGCTACAAACAAGAACATCAAATGGACATCATCAGCAGAGGAAATCGCAGCCGTTGAAAATGGTGTTATAACGGGTATTGCACCCGGTGAAGCAGTAATCACTGCAGAAGCTGAGGATACGGGCGTTAAGGCTACCTGCACAGTAACGGTTAAAAAGCACGTAAGCTCCGTTGAACTCGAAATTGAAGATATTACCCTTGAAAAGGGTGAAGAAAAAACTCTTGCGGCAACAGTTCTTCCTGAAAACGCAACGGATAAATCCCTCATTTGGGAAACAGAAAACGATAAGATAGTATCCGTTGAAGACGGAAAAATCACCGCTCAGGGTGTAGGCACGGCAAAGATTACCGTGAAGACCGTTGACGGCGGCTTCATGGACAGCTGTATGGTTACCGTTATTCAGAAACCGACTGAGATTATTCTCAGCGAAACTGCTATCACCCTTGTTGAAGAAGACACTGCAGAGCTTACCGTAGAATTCTTGCCCGAAGATGTTACGGAAAAGGAAATCATCTGGTCATCATCAAACGATGAAATAGCTACTGTTGACCAAAACGGTAAGATTACCGCAGTTTCAAAGGGCGAAGCGGAAATCACCGCAAGGAGCAAGGCAAACGAAGAAGTATTTGCAAAATGCCTTGTAACGGTTACAAGAGCCGTAAAGGGCATTGATATGGCTCAGAGCAGATATACTACATATAAAGGAAGGGAGCTTCCCTTGGAGGTTACCTTCACTCCCGCTGATGCCACCAATCAGGCGCTCACCTGGGAAACAAGCGACAAATACGTAGCAACTGTAATTGACGGTGTTGTTTACGCTAAGAATGAAGGTACCGCAATTATAACCGCTCACAGTGTTGACGGCGGATATGTTGCATACTGTGTGGTAACGGTTCTTATCGGTATTGACTCTGTTGAGTTTGCCGAAACAGAAATGATGCTTAATAAAAATGAAAGTGCCGACATTGAAGTTACAATCCTTCCCGATGATGCAACAATAAAGAATCTTATCTGGAAGTCTGACGATGAAAGCATTGTAAATGTTAAAAACGGTACGGTTACCGCAGGTAACAAGTCGGGTAAAACAACAGTTACCGCAACGGCTCCCGATAATGAAAATGCATTTGCAAAATGCGAAATCACCGTAAAAGAGCCCGTAACGGATGTTAACCTTAATGAAAATAAGCTGGAACTGAGAAAAGAAGAAACATATCAGCTCAGTGCAATCATTACACCCAACAATGCAACAATCAAGGATGTTAACTGGAAGTCCACCGACGAAAAGGTAGCCACTGTTGACGAGGCGGGTAAGGTTACCGCAATAAGCGAGGGTACGGCAAAGATTGTGTGTACCTCTGCTGATTCAGGCAAAACCGTAATTTGTGAGGTAAAGGTGCTCAGAGAAATCCTAGAGCTTACCGTAACTCTTCCTGCACTTTCACTCAGAAAAGGCGCATCACTTCCTCTTAACCTTTCGGCTCTGCCCGAAAAACACGATGAAAAGTTCAGCTTTGCTTCTTCAAATGAGGATGTTTTAGCCGTAAGTGAAATTGGTATTGTAACAGGTAAGGGACCGGGCACTGCAACGGTAACGGTTATTTCAAGCGTATCCGGTACAAAGGCTACCTGCGAAATTACTGTTATTCAGGGTGTTGAATCCGTAAGCTTTAACAGCGATACTACAGAGGCTTATACCGGCCTTTCCCATAAGCTTTCATACACTGTAAGCCCCGCTGATGCAACGGATAAAACAGTAAGATGGATTTCAAGCGACGAAAGCATAGCTACTGTTGACGAAAACGGACTTATTACCTACCACAGTGCAGGTGAGGTTGTAATCACCGTGCAGAGCGTTGAATCTGAGGTTTATGCTCAGTGCACCGTAACAGTTAAGCAGTCACCTGAAGAAATTTACATCAATCCCGGCTCAGTTGAGCTCAGAGTAGGTAAGGATATACAGCTTGAAGCTGAAATTCTTCCTGATGTCAGCTTTGATAAAAGCGTGACCTGGTCAACAGACAACAAGGAAGTTGCAACCGTTGACGAAAACGGTAAGGTAACCGCTGTATCAGCAGGTACGGCAACTATCACTGCAAGAACCTTTAACGGAATTGAGGCTTATTGCACGGTAACAGTTAAATAAAGTAAAAAGCTCTCCGCAACAGCGGAGAGCTTTTTAGTAGCAAGTAGTCAGTAGTTAGTAGTCAGAAAAAGGCTG